>NZ_JBLQGP010000032.1:0-28358 GCF_047806685.1 Thauera sp. WH-1 | reverse complement strand
GGGCGGCTTGGGATGACGATATCCGTATGAAAATGCTGGGGATTCATCCGTTATGACTTTCGAGTGCGATGGCCCTGCCTCGCACAGAATGGCTTCTATGCCGGTGCGGGTATCGGGCAGGCAACCATCGATGCGTGCGACGGGGTCACCAATTGCGACGATGAGGACACCAGCTGGAAGATCTTCGGCGGTTGGCAGTTGAATCCGAATATTGCTTTCGAGGCCGCCTGGGTGGATTTGGGTGAGGTCAGTGGATCCGTAGGCGGTGCGGCAGTCAGCGCCGAAGTAGACGGCTGGACTCTCGCCGCGAAGGGCATCCTGCCGCTCAACGAGCAGTTCAGCGTGTTCGGCAAGCTCGGTATGATCAGGTGGGATGTCGAAGGGGGCGGTGCTGCCTCCGGCATTGACGACGATGGCACCGACCTCATGTATGGCATCGGCGCTCAATACATGTTCACTGATCGAGTCGGCATTGTCGGCGAGTGGGAGTGGTATGACATTGACGATGATGTTGATCTGCTGTCCATCGGTGTGCTGATCAAGTTCTAATCGGCTCGATCAAGCCCAATAGAGAAGGCCCCGGCAGGGGCCTTCTTTTTGTCCGGCTCTTCCGGGCCAACTCAATCGGCTCGGTCTACGCACGCGGCCAGCGGCCAGCGCGCCAACGACTGCTCGATCGCTACGGCGCGCCAATCCACGTCGCACCGATGCAGGCGGCCACATCCACCTTCTCGTCGGAGACAAAGCCCGCAGCATCGCCGTGGATGAACATGACTTAATCGCCAACGCCAAGTTGACCCGCACGGCGTGTTGCCTGCTCGGGATCTCTGAGGAGGTCGAGATCTGACGCTGGAGCAGTCGCCTGCCAAGCGTCTTTGAGGCACCGGGCGGCTGCTTACGGTGGTGATGCCGAGAGGGTACTATCGGCCACGACCCGCCGTTCGGCCCGCAGGTTGAGTTGCCGCTCGAACGACCGCTCCACTTGGGTTGCTGCCAGACGGTCAGCTCCCCCATGTTCGTTTTGTCCAAAGTACGGCAAGAAGGACGGGCTCGAAACCGCGCCGTTGCTGGGGGTGGCATCCAGCCGTTAGACAAAAGGGTTCAATTTGCCTGATCACGACGCACCTATCCCCTAAACGGTCTGCTCACCAGTCCGATCCTGGTCGGCAGCTGGCAATCTCCCGGGACGTGTCCCGCTTCATGTCCCCTTCATTATTGTGCGATATTCCGTCACCTGCACTTGTCATGCTCTCCGAATCGGAGTCCACGCTGTTTCGTCACATCGCGCTCGAGAGCCGGGCCGCAATTTCAGGAGCTCCCATATGTTGCGCAATGTCTTGCTGGCTGCTCTGGCGCTCGGAGTGGCTGTCTCTAGTCATGCGAGCCCTCTAGCTCCCAGCGTGCTGTTCACGGCCGTCCGCGACGGCGTGCTGACGGTACGGACGTTCGATGCCGAAGGCGCTCCCATCGGCACCGTCAGCGCGATCGCGGTCGCCACGGAGCGCTTCGTGACCTTGTGTAGCCCGCTCGACGGCAGCGATGCGATCCGCCTCGCGGAAGCAGGTGGGCGGACGGTCGACGCCAGCGTGATTGCGCGGGATCGCGGGCGTAACCTTTGCCTGCTGAGCGCGTCTGCGAATGCGCGCACTTTGGCTGTAGCGCCAGCGGGCGCACAGCCCCGCGTCGGATCACGGATTTACGCGCTTTCCGATGCGCTCGGCTTCGGCGTTGGTTTGACTGAAGGCGTGATCTCGGGACTCGGTGGCGGCGAGCGCGGCGAGTTGCTGCAGTTCTCCGCGCCGGTCTCTCCTGGTTCTGAAGGTGGGGCGCTGCTCGACGAGCAGGGCCGGTTGCTCGGCGTCATCGACTATCGCCAGCGCGAAGGTCAGAACGTGAATTTCGCTATGCCAGCGGCCTGGGCAAGCATGATTGAAGCGCGCCACGACACTGATACGGCGCGCCAGTCGTTGCGCGACCGTGCGCCCCGGCTGGCGCGTGTGGGGGACGGCGAAGCGCTCGTCCGCCTGGCTATGGAATGGACGCGGCTTTACCCGGAGGATGCTGACGGCTGGACTTGGCGAGCGGTTGCAGCCAGCATGCAAGGTGACTTCGTCGCCGAGGAGGCTGCTTGGCGCCAAGCGGTACTTCGGGCGGGTGGCATGACGGTGGCTGAGCTTGGTGTAGCCGGAGCCCTGCTTCGTCAGCAGCGCTTCGCCGAGGCGCGGGAAGCAGCCGCCGCGCTCGTCGGAACCCGTCCCGAAAGCGCCGCAGCGTGGTCGCTGCTCGGCCAGGCACACCATGGTAGTGGTGGCGTCAGCGAGGCAGAAACGGCCTACCGCAAGGCGCTTGCGCTCGATCCGTGGGAAATGTCCGCCCATCTGGGTTTGATCTCGCTTGCCGGCCAGCGCGGCGACCATCGAGTAGCCGCGGAAGGATGGAGCAGGTTGGTTCGCCTCTACCCCTCACGGCCAGAACTGCGCTGGCGCCTGGTGGAAGCGCTCCTGTTCGCGCAGGATGGTACGCGTGCCCACAAGCTGCTCGCCCGCTTCCCGTCAGAGCTTGCCGACAGCGCCGACGGCTTGTTCTGGCGCGGCGCAACCGCTGCGCTGCTGGGTCGGCCACAGGCGGCGAGCGAGCTGTTCCGTGCCAGCCTGGCGAAGGGGCCGTCCGAGCCGGCCCGTGCGTGGACCGAGCTCGGCAAAGCGCTCTTCGTGCTGGAACGCTTCCCCGAGGCTATCGCTGCAATGCGCGAGGCGGTACGGATCGCTCCGGACGATCCCGACCATCGCTACTGGCTGGCGGTCGCACTGAAGGATGGAGGCCATCTCGATGAAGCGATCCGGATTAACCGCGATCTGTCCGTTGCTTATCCGAACGAACCGCGGATCTGGCGCCAGCTCGGCTATGCGCAAGTGCTCGCAGCCAGGGCACCCGAGGGAATTGAGGCGCTCGAGCGCTCGCTTGCACTCGATCCAGGCCAGCCACGGGTGTGGAATGCGTTGATGATCCTGTACCGCGCAGCGGGCCGCCGTGCCGACCTCGTCCGCGCACACGGCAACCTACGCAGCCTGGATGCCGCCATGGCCGAGCGCGCCTATCTCGCCACCATCCACCCCGACGAGGCCCGCCCGCAATGAAACTCCGTCTCGTTTCCACACGCTGTGCCTGCATTCCGAGTCACGTTCCGGCCCCAGCGCTGTTGCTCCTCCTCGCGGTCTGTTCCGCTGCCCCGGCGGCTGCGGCCGACGACGCCCAGCCGGTGTTCACCCGAGTCGCACCGTCGGTGGTGACGGTCATCGCAGAAGTCGATGGCGGGACCGCTAGCGGTCAAGGCAGTGGCGTGGTGGTCAGCCGTGGGCACGTGGCGACCAATTGCCATGTCGTCCGCGATGCGGACCGGCTGAAGGTACAACATGGTGCCGCTGAGCTATCGGCACGCTGGGTCAAAGCCGATCGCAGCCGTGACCTGTGCGTGCTCGCGGTCGACGGACTGCAGGCGCCGTCGGTGCGCATCCGCTCGCTGGCGACCGTCTTACCGGGTGAGCGCGTGCATGCAGTCGGTAATCCCCTGGGCTTCGGCCTGGCGGTGACGAGCGGCCTGGTCTCACACTTCCCGACCGTGGATGGCGAACGGCTGATCCTCAGCAGCGCCGCACAGTCTCCGGGCTCCAGCGGCGGCGGGCTGTTCGATGCCGAGGGCCGACTGGTGGGCTTGACCACCAGTGTGTTCAGTGCCGGCCAGAACCTCAACCTGGCGCTGCCGGCGGACTGGATCAACGAACTCGCCGATCGCAGCGTAGCTCCGCCGCCGCCGTCCGACGTCCCCGCTGCGGAACCGCAATGGATTGCCGATGCCGTCGCCCTGGGCGCTGCGGCGCGGTGGGGGGAGCTCGAAAGCCATGCACGCCGTTGGATCTCTGCACAGCCGACGTCCGCACGCGCACACCAGGAGCTCGCGCGCGCGACAGTCCGTCTTGGACGACCGAAGGACGCCGAGCCCGCACTGCGTGAGGCGCTCCGCCTCGATGAGCACTCCGCGGAGAGCTGGCGCGTCCTCGCCATGACCCTTTATGAAACCGGGCGCCATGCCGAGGCCGAGCAGGCACTGGCGCGCGCAGAGGCCCTCCAGCCCGGCGATGCGAGCGTAGCCGCGGCGCGTGCGCACTGGCTGCTCAAGGCTGACGATGCTCGAGCCGCTTTGTCCAACATCGAACGCGCACTCGCCTTCGACCCTTTCTCTTACGGCTATTGGAATCTGCTCGGCAGCATCCGCCGTGCGCTCGGCGACTCCGACGCGGCGCAACGCGCCTTCCAAACCGCGCTCGACCTTAACCAGAACAGCGAGGAGGCGCGCAACGCACTGGCCCGCCTCCTGGCCGAGGCGGGGCGCGCCGATGAGGCCCATCGTGCACTCGCCACTGGTCGTGGCGACGCGAGGACCGATGCGCCCACTTGGCTCGCACTCGGCATCACCGACTACAACCGTCAGCGGTACGCCGCCGCCGAGGACGCTTTCCGCAAGGCGGTGGCCGCCGACCCCGGTTTTGCAGAAGGGTGGGAAAAGCTCGGCATGACCCTGGCGCGAACACTGCGTGACGACGAGCTCGCGACGGTGTTAGAACGTGCGCTCGAGCTTGATCCGACACTCTTCGAAGCGCGCCTCGAGCGCGCAGCGCTGCGTGCCCGGCGTGGCAACGCAGCGGGCGCAGTGGCTGATGCCCGCCAATTGACCGAGCTGGCGCCTGAAGAGCCACGCGCCTGGCGCACCTTGGCGATCCACAGCACGGCAGCTCAAGATCTGCGCACCGCGGCCGCGGCCTATCGGCGCGTCGATACGCTGGGCAAGGCTGGGGTCGACGATCTGGCCGATCTCGGCGATCTCCTCGACAAGCTCGGTGACCGCAACGGAGCGCTGGACGCCTACGCGCGCGCCGAGCGCATCGACCCCCGGCACTCGCGCATGCTCGGCAATCTGGCCAGCCTCCACGGCCGCAACGGAGACCTCGACAAGTCCCTGGCTTACCTCGATCGGGCCCTTGTAAGCGACCCGCGCAACGCCAATGCGCTCAGCAGTAAGGCCTACATCCTTCTGTTGCGTGGCCAGCCGGCCGCCGCCGTGTCGATCCTCGAGCAGGCCGTGCTGTACGATCCAAAGCTCGCCAATGCCTGGATCAACCTCGGCCATGCTCATCTGCGTAACCGCGATGTTGGCCGTGCCATTCCCGCACTGGAAAAGGCACTAGCGCTCGCGCCGCAGGCGCTCGACGCCCAGCTTTATCTCGCCCAGGCCTACCTCGGCATCCGTGATGCGGCGAAGGCGCGCGCGTATGCCGAGACCATCCTTGCTCGGCAGCCTGAACTGCCTGTTGCGCTGGGCATTGCAACTTTAGCCAATCTAATGACGGGTGACTCACAGCGCGCTACATTGGCGTTCGCTCGGCTGCTTGCAAAGGACCCGAAAACGGCCAACAACATTCGAGCGCAGGCGGTGGCCGCGGGCTTGCCGGGCGCCACCGCCTTGCCGAGCCCCTAGCGGATAGGGGCCTGGCAGCCTCAGGTACTCTCGATTCGGATGAGACGGGCCCGGCCAAGTCCACCATTGGTCGCCTCGTTCCAGATTTCGGGCGCCGCGCGAGACATAGGACACACCGGGGGTTGTGTCCTGTGACAGGACCGTCATAGGGGTCAGCTCACGAAACGGAGAAAATCGTACGCTAAGCCTCGGCGAGCATTCGCAGCGGCCGGAACTTGCCTTGCGCGACCTGCTTGCCCTGCGGACCGAAGAGGTGTGATCAGCCAGATAGTCAGGACGCCGTCCGTGTTGCGAACGCAGCAATTCCCATGGCATGGTCTGAACCTCATTCTTATCGCGGGACGTTTATGAAAACCATCGGTCTCCTCGGCGGCATGAGTTGGGAATCCACTGTTCCCTACTATCGTCAGATCAATGAAGCCGTGAAGGCCCGACTCGGCGGGCTGCATTCGGCGAAAGTCGTGCTCTACAGCGTCGATTTCGCCGAGATCGAGCGCCTGCAGCACCGTGGCGATTGGGATTCGGCCGGCGCCGTGCTCGCCGACGCCGCCCGGGCGCTCGAGCGTGCCGGCGCGGATTTCGTCGTGCTGTGTACGAATACCATGCACAAGGTCGCGCCTGCCATCGAGTCGGCCGTGACGATTCCGCTGCTGCACATTGCCGACCCGACCGCGGCCGCGATACGCATGGCCGGCTTGTCCCGCATCGGTCTGCTCGGCACACGCTTCACGATGGAGCAGGATTTCTACCGTGGCCGCCTGGTCGAGCAGCATGGCATCGAAGTGCTGACACCCGAGGCCGACGACCGCGAGCTCGTGCACCGGGTGATCTACGAGGAGCTCTGTCTGGGGCGGATCGAGGCGCGTTCGCGCCAGGCCTATCGCGACGTGATGCAGCGCCTGGTCGAGCGCGGCGCAGAAGGCATCATCCTGGGCTGCACCGAAATTTCGATGCTGGTGGGCGAGGAGGACGCAAGCGTTCCGCTGTTCGACACGACGGCGGTTCATGCCGCCGCCGCGGCACAGCTGGCGTTGGCGGCTATCGATTCCGCTACGCTTCGAGCGCACATGTAATGTCCGCCGGTTTGCAGAGAACGCCACCCCGTTCATTGCTGTTTGCCGTTTGGTTGCTGCTCGGTGCTCCAGTCCTGTACTACGGCGCGGAGTCGATCCAAGGCGCCCGAGATACCCTGGACTCAAGGCATTGGCCACACGTCACGGGCACCATCGTCAAGCACGAAACCCGCGGAAGGAAGTATTGTTCCGTATCCGTCATCCACTACACATACGTGGTGCGCGACAACGCTTTTGAGTCGAGCGCAAGGGTGCCAGGAGTGGAACAGTGCTTTCGATCCGAGGTCTCGAGCCGCGTAGCAAACAGCTACCCGCCCGGCAGTTCTGTGCGCGTCTACTATGACCCGCAGTCTCCACAGAATGCGGCACTGTTACCTGGATACATGACTCGCAGTGCATGGGAGGGTGTCGTTTTCTTTCCCATGTTCTTCCTGGGTTGGCTGTATTGGGGGTCGCTCTTGCTTAAAGGTCTTCGCAGTGCCCCAAAAGTGGCCTAAGTCGAACGGTTAGACGCCACGCCGAGCAGACGACGATTTCCGACCAGGGACGTCGCGCGCGCGCACCGAACTCCTCGTGGCGTCGGGTCATGCGCGCGCTCTGGATAGGCGACCGATCTGCAGCTTCGTCAGCGCAAACGCCGCAATCAGCACCACGCAGTATCCAGCGAACGCCGGTGACACGCTCCGGTGCTCCAGTAAGCCGGACAGGATCACCGCGATCACCGGGAAGATCAGGAACACGAACGACAGCACCACCGGGCTCAGTTGCTTGAGCAGATGGAAATAGGCCAGGAAGCCGCCGACCGACGCGAACGTGCCGAGATAGACGAGGGCGCCCAGCGAGGTCGCGGAGAACTGCGACACATCCGGCCGCTCCACGATCAGGCCGACGAGGGTAAGCGCGAGGCCGGCAATCCCGATCGGCAGCGTGTTGAAGGTGACGATTCCGATCGCGGCGCCCCGCTTCTTGGTGGTGACGTAGCAGTACGCATGCAGCAGCGCCGCCAGCAGGATGGCAGCGGCCCCGAACAGGCTGCGGTAGGCGAAGCCGACACCCTGCTCGTGCAGGATCATGCCCAGCGAGAAGAAGCCCACGACGATTCCGACGAGTTGGGTCGCCCAGATCGGTTCGCGCAGGATCACGACGGAGAAGATCACGGTGAAGACCGGCATCGTGCTGAACAACAGCGCGGCGAGCCCGGAGCTCACGTACTGCTCGCCGGCGTTGATCAACAGGTACGGCAGCGCGAAGTAAAGGACCACGATCAGCGCGAAAAGCCCGCCTTGCCCTTCGGGAAACAGCAGCGGCGCGCGCTGCGCGCGTGCGATCAAGTACAAGAGCGGAAACGCAATGACGAAGCGCAGGCCCGCAGCTAGCAGAGGCGGCACGGTGTCCACGGCCAGCTTGATCCCGAGCCAGGTCGTCCCCCAGGTGAGGCAGACGATGGCGAAGAGGATGGCCACGACCACCGTGGATGAGCGCGCGGTCTGGCCCGTGTCGGCTTCGGATGTTTGGGTGCTCGATGGCATGAGTTGTCCGTATCCGTTCGATCGCTGTCGATTGCACCCAAACAATGCAGGTACAATCGATCTAAGATTTACGTTCCAAAGCGTATTGTCCTGACATATGAGGGTCAACAAGTATATTGACGCGGTGACAATTGCGCGCTCGGCGGTCTCCGACGGGCGACCGCGCTACCGCGTGATCGGCGAAGCGCTTGCGCAGGCCGTGCTTGACGGCCGCCTTCGAGCAGACGCCAAGCTGCCGCCGCTGCGCGTGCTTGCGGACGCGCTGTCGGTCACGGTGGGGACGGTCGGCCGCGCCTATGCCGAGATCGAACGACAGGGGCTTGTGACCTCCCGCGTCGGGGACGGTACCTACGTCCTACCCCCGGGTGAGCGGACGCAAAAGAACGAATTCGACAATGCGCCGGACGGCAAGCCCGGCCTCATTGACCTGTCACGCAACATGCACATCCCGGGGGAAGAGTCGGCGCTTCTGGGCGAGGCGTTGCTGCGCCTTGGCGGCGACCGGCGAGTGCTGACGCAGCTCGGCAGCTATCTTCCCGACACCGGTCTGCGGCGCCATCGCGAGGCTGGGGCGCAATGGATCGGCCTCAGCGGGCGCAACGCGGTTGCGGAGCAGATCGTGGTCACCAACGGTGCGCAACACGCGTTGCTGTGCACGATGATGGCGACGCTGCGCAAGGACGAGCTGATCGTCGCCGAGCACCTGACCTACCCCGGGCTGGTGGCCGCGGCACGAGGACTCGGTGTTCGCCTGGACGGCTTGGCGATGGACGCCCAGGGGCTGCTGCCCGAGGCGCTGGAAGAGGCGTGTTTGCGGCAACGGGTGCATGCGCTCTACTGCACGCCGACCCTCCACAATCCGACCACCGGAACCATGGACCTGGCGCGCCGGCAGGCGATCGCGGAGGTCTGTCAGCGGCACAACGTGCTGATCATCGAGGACGATGCGCACGGCGTGCTGGTGGCGCCACACCTGCCGAGCCTGGCGCAATTCGCGCCCTCCCGCACGGTGACCATCGGCAGCCTGACGAAGGCGGTGTCGGCAGGTCTGCGCGTCGGGTTCATTGCGGCGCCGGACCATCTCGTCGGCCGGATCGCCAGCGCGGTGCGCACGACCTGCTGGATGGCGACGCCCCTGACGGCGGAGATCGGCGCCGGCTGGATCCTCGACGGCACTGCGGCAAGGCTCTGCACCCATCAGCGCGTGGAAATCAGCCGCCGCAAGGCGCTGGTCGAGCCGACGCTCACGGGGCTGGAGGCACGCACCGACGAGGGCTGCTATCACTACTGGATCACTTTGCCCGAGCCGTGGCGAGCCAGCGAACTGGCGGCCGAGCTCGAGGCACACGGTGTCGTCGTGAAGTCCGCCGAGTCGTTCGCGGTTGGCCGGATCGGTGTCCCGCAGTGCATACGCACGAGCGTGAGTGGTCCGGGAGACGATGCCCTCATCGAGGGCTTCCAGCGGCTGGCCGGTGCGCTCGCCGAAGGTCCTTGCCGGACGCTCGACTGATCCGGCCAGTGTTGGTCGGCGTTCTCGCCGGGCGGACGCAGTCTTGCTCTGTTCCCAGTTCAACACCATTGCTTGCCTTACCGAACGTTTTTTCCCAATTCGTGGGCTGGCCTCTACCATGCCGACGGCAGAGTGCATCAGGTCAAGCGGGCCGTGGGCACGGCGCTGGCGCAGACCTATGCAGCCACCACCTACAGCGCCAACGGCCTGCCGGTCACGCTCACCGACGCCAAGGGCAACCGCACCACCTACGAATACGACGGCCACGACCGCCGGGTGAAGCTGCGCTACCCGCACCCGAGCACCGTCAATACCTCATCGACCACCGACTACGAGCAGTACGGCTACAACGCCGTCGGCAGCCTCACGAGCCACAGGAAGCGCAGCGGCGAGACGGTCACCTTCGCCTACGACAACCTGCACCGCCTGACCAGCCGCAGCTACCCCACGGCCGCGGACAACGTTGCCTTCGCCTACGACCTGCTGGGCCGTCGCACCCAGGCCAAGTACGCCGACAACAGCCACACCGTGGCCTACGTGTGGGATGCGGCCGGGCGCCTGACCAGCACCACGGCCGGGGGCAAGACGCTCGCCTACCAGTACGACGCAGCGGGCAACCGCACCCGTCTGACCTGGCCCGAGACCAGCTTCTACGTCACCACCTCCTACGACGCGCTCAACCGCCCGAGCGCGATCAAGGAACTGGGCACGACCAACCTCGCCACCTACGCCTGGGATGACCTCTCCCGTCGCACCACGGTCACGCTGGGCAATGGCACCACCACCAGCTACGGCTACAGCACCCAGGGCGCGCTCGCCAGCCTCAGCCACAACCTCGCCGGCACCGCGCAGGACCAGACCACCACCTACACCCGCAACCAGGTGCAGGAGATCGTGGGCCAGAGCTGGACCAACGACCTGTATCAATGGACGGGCTACGCCAACGGCACCCAGAGCTACACCGCCAACGGCCTGAACCAATACACCACCGCGGCCGGCGCCACGCTCACCCACGACGCCAAGGGCAACCTCACCGGCGACGGGGTGTGGACCTACGCCTTCGACGCCGACAACAAGCTCAAGAGCGCGACCAAAACCGGCTACGCCGCCACGCTCGCCTACGACGCCGAAGGCCGGCTGCGTCGCACTACGCTGGCCGGCGCGATCACCGATCTCGCCTACGACGGGGTCGATCTGGTGGCCGAGTACGACGGTGCGGGCACGCTCTTGCGCCGCTATGTGCATGGCCCCGGAGTGGACGAGCCGCTGGTGTGGTACGAAGGCAGCACGACCACCGCCAAGAGCTGGCTCTACGCCGATCACCTGGGCAGCATCATCGGCACGGCCAACAGCGCGGGCACCAGCACCGCGATCCACAGCTACGGCCCGTTCGGCGAACCGAACGTCACCACCGGCGTGCGTTTCCGCTACACCGGGCAGCAGTACCTGGGTGGGCTGAACCTGTACTACTACAAGGCACGGTTCTACTCGCCGGCACTCGGGCGCTTCCTGCAGACGGACCCGATCGGCACGGCCGATGATCTGAACCTGTATGCGTATGTGGGCAACAACCCGGTTAATCGGTTCGACCCGCTGGGGCTGAGTGCTGTTCAGAGTGATCAACTCAACGGTGGGGTGGGTGGACTGCAGTTGGGGACAAGTTTCACAGGGGAGCGCATACAAGTTGCGTACTGCATTCCGTGCGTACCACCCGCAGCCTCCGCTGTTGGGCAGGCGGCTACCGCTGTTGGAGGCTTGGCCGCAGGATGGTGGATGGGGAGCAAGGCCAACGCTATCTACAATGAGGATGCGAACACGACAGGTGGCAAGGAGCCACCGGTTCCGGGTGCCGCCCCAGGTGACAAAACGAAGGGCCGAACTACACAATGGGAAAAGGGTGGCGGTATGGATGAGGCGAACAGAGATTTTGACGCTAAAGGTCCAACTAATGTTGCTCCGCTACCGGATGGAGGGCGCCGAGGCACGCTACCGGATGGCCGCCAGATTAACGTACGCCCCGATAGCACTGACGGACGGCCGACCCTTGAGATCCAGAATGGAAAAAACCGTGACAAGGTGAGATACAACCCATGAGTATCTATAGTCCAATATTGCAAGAGTATTTCTGCAATGCTCGCTTTGAACTTGAGGAGTTGGTCGATCGCGCGGGCAGTCTCGTACTTACCTTGGTTCGTACTGACGGTTCAAGAGTAAGGCTGCAGTTCGACTCCTACATGGCGTATCGAAAGCTTGACGAGGGAGATGCCTTGCTTACTTTGTCAGCTATGCGAAGAACCGGAGGTATGAGCAAGAGCTTTTACCGCGTGGACAATTCCGATTTCCTCGTCTGGTTTAATGAGGAGCGGTGCGGCCCTACCCCTGGTGGGCCCTTGACTCACTATATGGTGGCTACTGCGAATGACATTGTCGATGTGCTTTCACTTGACCCGCCGACCATCGAAGTGGATTAGTTGACGAGTGTAATCTGTAATCGGGGACAGACCACGATTTTGGGGTCCCGCCGCGCTGTAGAGGCTGAATCGCCGCGAGGCCATGGTCTGTCCCCACGTTTGTCTGTACCTAAGCCTTCGACGCCGACAAGCTCGAGAGCGCGACCAAGACCGGCTACGCGCCACGCTCGCCTACGACAACCTGCACCGCCTGACCAGCCGCAGCTACCCCACGGCCGCGGACAACGTCGCCTTCGCCTACGACCTGCTGGGCCGTCGCACCCAGGCGAGCTTCGCCGACGCGAGCCACACCGTGGCCTACGTGTGGGATGCAGCCGGGCGCCTGACCAGCACCACGGCCGGCGGCAAGACGCTCGCCTACCAGTACGACCCGGCAGGCAACCGCACGCGACTGACCTGGCCCGAGACCGCCTTCTACGTCACCACCACCTATGACGCGCTCAACCGCCCGAGCGCGATCCAGGAGCTGGGCACGACCAACCTCGCCACCTACGCCTGGGATGACCTCTCCCGTCGCACCACGGTCACGCTGGGCAATGGCACCACCACCAGCTACGGCTACAGCACCCAGGGCGCGCTCGCCAGCCTCAGCCACAACCTCGCCGGCACCGCGCAGGACCAGACCACGACCTACACCCGCAACCAGGTGCAGGGAATCGTGGGCCAGAGCTGGACTGACGCCGACAACAAGCTCAAGAGTGCGACAAAGACTGGCTACGCCGCCACGCTCGCCTACGACGCCGAAGGCCGGCTACGCCGCCACGCTCGCCTACGACGCCGAAGGCCGGCTGCGCCGCACCACGCTGGCCGGCGCGATCACCGATCTCGCCTACGACGGTGCGGATCTGGTGTCCGAGTACGACGGCGCGGGCACGCTCCTGCGCCGCTACGTGCACGGTCTCGGTCTCGACGAGCCGCAGGTGTGGTACGAAGACTTCACGACAACCAACAAGACGTGGCTTTACGCCGATCACCTCGGCAGTGTCGTCGGCACCGCTGGATGCAGCAATTTCATTCAATACGCGGCTGCACTTCGGAATCAGCATACGCGCACTCGACCACTCTGGAGTTTCCGAATGAGTCTCGCGCTCGTACTTCCGATGTCCGCATTCGCCCTCGCCGCGTCCATCTCCCCAGGCCCTGTCAACATGGTCTGCCTCGGCAGCGGCACCCGCTATGGGATGCGTGCGACCCTAGGCTTCGTCACCGGCGCGACGATCGGCTTCATCATGCTCTTCTTTGCCGTCGGTCTGGGCCTCGCCGCGGTGCTCACGCAGTTGCCCATCCTGACCGCTCTGCTGCGTTGGAGCGGTATCGCGTTTCTCCTCTTTCTGAGCTGGCAGCTTGCGCGGGACAGTGGCGAACTCGCTGCGCGCGAACAAGCCGACCCACCGGGGTTTATGGCGGGCGCATTCATGCAATGGCTAAACCCCAAAGCCTGGTTGGCATCCGCATCGGGCATCGGTGCCTACACCAACAGCTCGAACCTGAGCGAACTGGTTCTGTTTGCCGCGCTCTACGCCCCGATCTGCTGGGCCTCGCTCACGTGCTGGGTCTATGCCGGCGCGTTCCTGCGCCGCCAGGTGGCCCGCCCTGCCGTACTACGCACCGTCAACCGCGGACTCGCCGCCTTGCTTGCCGGCAGCTGTGTGTTTCTGCTCATCGACTGATCCCAGGCGATACTGCTTGGGCGTGGCGGCCAGTAGTCGCTTGAACATGCGTTGAAAGTGCGGTTGATCCGAAAAGCCGCTGTCGAGCGCGGCGTCGGCAATCGATTGCCCCTGCCGCAACGCGCGCTGTCCGCGCTGGATGCGGCGATTGATCACGTAGGCATGGGGCGTCATCCCGAAGTGGCGCTTGAAGCTTCGGATCAGATGGCCAGGGCTGATGTCGGCTTGCCTGGACAGCACGTCGAGCGAGACTTCGGCAGCACAATGCGTGTCCATATAGTCGGCGAGCGCACACAGCCTCTCGGAGGCGCCCCGTGGCGCCTCGCTCGCCGCGAGTCGCGGCAGCAGTGTCGACAGAAATGCAAGCAAACGCTCGTTCTTCTCGCCGACGGAAAGCGACCTGTCGAGCAGCGCGTCCGTGAGTGCGATGAATCCGTCGAAAAGTTCGGGCGAGCGCATCGCGTCGGGCGTCAGATCCTGCCATTTCGGCGTCTGCGTCAAGCCCAGCCTGCAGCGCAAATCCACCAGCCACTGCGTGTCGACGTAGAGCATCAGGTACGCCCAGGACCGCCCCTCGATCGGGTTGCAGACGTGAACCCAGTTCGGGTTGATGAAAACAAGACAACCCGCATCGACGCGGCACTGCCGATCACCATGCACGAACGTGCTCTCGCCGCGGGTAATCGCCCCCATCGACCACTCGGTGTGGGTGTGCGGCGCGTAACAGACGCTACGCCCGTCCTCCACCTTGCGGAGTTCGACATGAGGAAGCGCAGGATCTCGCCAGAAAACCGGGGTGCTCATGGGACTGATCGGGTGATGTTCAGCATCTCTCCTACGGCGGCGAGGGCTTGAAGCTCGAGCTGCGTGCTGCTGCTGGTCATTTCGCGTGCGCCTTATGCGCCTCAACGTAGGCGCGCAAAACGGCATTGATTCGGGACTGATACCGCTTGCCCGAGTCCTTGAAAAACGCCAGCACCTCGGCATCAAGGCGCAGCGTGATCTGCTGCTTGGTGTGGGGCAAGTCCGCCGCTGCCTTCATCCACACAGCGTCCTGAAGACCAGGCGCATCGCTGTAGTCGATCTGCTCATCCGGCATCGAAGCAGCGGCATCCAGTCGAGCCTTCTGCTCGGCACTCAACCGCGGCGGCTTCTTCAGGTCAAGCGTTCGCTTCACGATATTGCTTTCTTTCGTCGGCATTTGCTTTCCTCGCAGAGATGATGCGGATGGTGTCCTCGTGTCGAGTCGTGTAGACGACATACAGGACCGCCGAGTAGGCAAGGCCAATCGTGGCCCAGCGGTCTTCCCCGTAATCCTCGCGTCCGTCGTAGGCTTCAATCCGCCCGGAGTCGTAAAAAACAAGCTCGGCGTCCTCGAAGGAAATGCCGTGCTTCTTCAGGTTGCGTGCCGCTTTGTCGGCGTCCCATTCAAGTTCCATTGCCGATTCATTGTAGCTTCTATTTGTAGTTACTTAAAGCCTATGGAAATCGTTGGGTACCGGCAACGCAAGCTGCTGCCACTCACCAACGGCAAGCCAAGCACTTCGTGCGCGCGCGCCGGCCGTCGATTACTGCGGCGATCGAGCGATGCCCGCCGCGACAAGGGCCGAGAGATCCGGCTCGCAGAAGTTCTCAGGCGTGGCATCGAGCTCGGAAAGGCTGCGGGGAAAGGCGAAAAGGCAGGCATCGCTCGACGCGTATCCCATGAGCCGGGCAGTGTTCTTGGCGATCAGCTTGAACACGCGTTGGGCGGTGCGGTCGGGGTCGCCATCCACGCGCCCGCCGTCGGTGAGTTGCTGCAGCCTTGCAAGCGAAACGATCGAAAGGTGAAACGGCGTACTCGTGTCTCCCGCACTGGCGGCAAAGTTGAAACGGGCCGGCTTCAATTGCATGTCGTCGGCGATCACGACGAAGCGCACGACGGTCCCGTCCCGTCGCCAGTCGATGCCGCCGATCAAGGCATCGAGTAGCGGACGCGCATCCATGAGCCCGAGCGTTGGCCGGAAAGGTTCGAGATCCATCTTGGTCGGGATCGTCACGATCAGTGGTGCAAGGGTGTCCTGCAGGCGCGCTACCAATTTCGGAACAAAGCGTTGGTCGGCGATCTCTTCGTGGATGTGAATGGCCACCGCTGTCGGACGCAAAGTCCGGCCGGCAGCACGGTCGTTGGCCAGACTTGGGCTGGTAGCCAGGAGCGACAGCAACATGCCCATCACAAGTCGCTTGTACCTTGTCGGCTTTGATTTCTTCGGCATAATTCCGGGCGGCTCTTGATCGGCGGGAAACGCATGCAGCATAGCTACAATGTCGACCTCGTGCTTGTCCACCCCCGCCTTCTGCAGCAGGGCTCGGACATGACAACCGATGCGCGTTGGGCGGCCGACGAGAGCCCTGAAGCGTGCGCGGCGCTGTCCACGCGTGCGCGTGAAACCATCGAACGATTGAAGAAGGCGCTTCCCGATCTGCAGTCAGTGCAGGTGGAGGCAGAAGAAGTACCAGATCTGCTCGGCCGCGTTCAGGACCCGGAAGTTTCGATCCGGCGCCTGCATCGTTTCGCGCGCTTGGTCGGTACGTGGGAGTGCGGGAGAGTCCTGATCGGCGCCTACGACAACTCGATCGAGGTAAGCCTCGCCGTCGACGCCGAACGGTTGAGCAGCGACAACCTGATTGAATCCCTTGCGCGTTTGCTGACCGGCCTTGAATCCGCCACGCACTTCAACTTCCTGGACCAGGAGGGGCGTCGAACGCTCGAGCCCGCATCGGCCGCCGCCTTGCTGCTCGAGCGCAACAACAAAGGCCTCTTGGCACTGCAGCGCGCAACGCGCCGATCGCGACGGCTGCAAGCCCTCGCAGCACCCAGCGCCATCTTGGTGACGATTGTGGTCGCTATCCTCGCGTTCCTGATCATTCGAGGCGCCGTCGAGCACGGCAGCCTCGTGCTGCGCATCGATCCGGCCAGAGAGGCGGTCTTCGTCACGACCGCCCTGACACCGCCCGCGTCGGGCTTCAGCCTGTCACCCGGTTACACGCTCGAGGGCCACATCCTGGACACCGGCGAGCGCGGTCGTCTTCCGGTGTCGCGGGATGTGTATATCCGTGCGGCGCCGGGCGCCCGCCACACCGTCCTGCACACCAGCGATCCCGCCACGCCCTGGGTGTTGAAAGCGACGTTCAACTCCGACGAGGCTGTTATGCGCGTCGGAAATGGCGGCGTCGCCTGGTTCGCGCTCGTTGCGCTGCTGCCTGTCGCCCTGTGGGGCGTGCTCGTGCTCTATCCGTGGGTGCGGGTCCGGGGTGAAGGTCGAGCGCTGATGAAGGAGCAGATGATCCAGAATCTGTTGTCGATTGCCAAACTGACGCTGCTGCTGGGCGTCGTGGCGCTCATCAAGCGGCTTGCCTGACGGCGCAAGACAACCCACGAGCAGGAGGACTCCGTGGAAATCAACCAGAAGAAGCGTTCCAACCGCTTGAAGTTCACGTTCAACGACGACAGCTTCAACTATGCCTACAAGGATCGCACCGGCTCCGGCGACATCGACGTACGGTACGCCGGCTTCCCGACGAAGGCCTCGGTCTCGATCGAGCGGAGCGAATGGCTGCGCAATGCCGGACTCATTTGGTGCGTCATCGGTGTCCTGCAATTGGGGCACGCGATGATCACCGGCGACTCACTTCAGGGGCGAGGCTTCTGGCTCCTCATCGGGGTGATCTGCCTCGTCGGGTACCGCTGGGCGACCGTCAAGTATTCAGTTTTCCGCACGCAAGCGGGCAACGTCCTCGTGATCCAGGACCGCGAACATGATCGGATCGTCGATGAAATCAACCGGCGGCGAAAGGACCAGCTCCTTGCTCTCTATGGCGAACTGGATACCCGCAACACCCTCGAGGACGAGATCGCAAAGTTCTCCTGGCTGCATGAGCAGGACGTCTTGTCCAAGGAACAACTTGAGGGACGCCTCGCACAGGCGCGCGCGGCCTTTCAGGCGCCGGGGCCGGCAGCATCCAGCCAGCTTCATTGATGGCTGTGCTGGCGAAACGGGCGGGAGAGTCAGAGCCCTGGCAGTCCAGTTGGTCAAGGTCAGCGACCGCGAGACCAATACCGCACTACTCTCCTGGAGAAGCGCTACGTTCCACACTGGAACTCCCTTCAACCGAGAAGAGGAGTTCATCATGAACACGACGACGAACACACCGGCTACGCCGCGTGAACCCTGGAACAGGGGCAAGCTCGCTGGCCAGAAGGCGCCCTTGAAGCTTGTCACCGACCGGCACATTGGAGCCAGTTGATGATCGGCACAATGGAGCCACCGCGTGATCGGCACATTGAGGCCAGTCCGTGATCGGCATATAGAAGCCAGTCGCGGATCGGCACATAGAGGCCAGCGCCGGATCGGCGTAATGGAGCCACTTCCCCTCTGACGGACGTCTCGACCTTGAGCGGTCCATCGCTACCCTGCTGCCTTTTTGTTCGGCAGGAGGTAGGCGGTGGCCCGCAGGAGCATCGAGATGTACGAGTACCGCCAGGCCCTGATGCGCATGCGCCAGGGCGATTCCGAGCGCGAGATCGCGCGCTCGAAACTGATGGGGCGCAGCAAGGCGGCCCGCTTCCGCCAACTGGCCCACGCCCAAGGTTGGCTCGATCCTGAGCGTCCCTTGCCCGAGGACGCCGAGATTGCCGCCGCGCTCGGGCAACCGAAGCTGCCGGCGACGGCCCAGTCCTCGATTGCTGCGTACCGGCCGCTGGTCGAGCAGTGGCTCGGGCAGGGTGTCTCCGGCGTGGTGATCCACACCACGCTCAAGCGTGAGCATGGGTTCAGCGGGCACTACTCGAGCGTGCGCCGGCTGATCGCGCAGATCGGCCGCGAGCAGCCGCCCGAGGCCACGGTGCGCCTGACCTTCGCGCCGGGCGAGGCTGCGCAGGTGGACTTCGGCGCCGGTCCCCAGCTGATCGACCCCGCCACGGGGGAGCTGCGCCGCACGTGGGCGTTCGTGATGACGCTGTGTTTCTCGCGTCACCAGTACGTGGAGTTCGTCTGGGACCAGAGCGTGCGCACCTGGCTGGGCTGTCACCGCCGCGCCTTCGAGTGGTTCGGCGCCGTGCCCGCGCGGCTCATCATCGATAACGCCAAGTGCGCGATCACCCGCGCTTGCATGCACGACCCGCAGGTGCAGCGCGCCTACGCGGAGTGCGCCGAAGGCTACGGCTTCCGGATCGACGCCTGCCCGCCGCACGACCCGCAGAAGAAGGGCATCGTCGAGGCCGGCGTCAAATACGTGAAGGGCAACTTCCTGCCCACGCGCAGCTTCCGTGATCTGGCCGATCTGAACGCGCAAGCGCGCGAGTGGGTGCTGAAGGAAGCCGGGCTGCGCATTCACGGCACCACCCGCGTGCGCCCGCTCGACACCTTCGCGGTCGAGCGCAGCACCTTGCTGCCGCTGCCCGAGGTGCCGCCGGATCTGGGCACCTGGCACGCGGTGACGGTACATCGCGACTGCCACGTCAGCTTCGAGCGCGCGCTGTACTCGGTGCCGTTCGCGCTGGTGGGCAAGGCGCTGTGGCTGCGGGCGACCGACGCCGTGGTCACCGTCTATCACGACTTCAAGCCCGTCGCCACGCATGCCCGCGCACGGCGCCCCGGCGAGCGTCGCACCGTCTCCGACCATCTGCCGCCGGCCGCCCAGCGCTTCTTCGCGCACGACCGCAGCTGGTGTCTACAGCAGGCCCGCGAGATCGGAGACGCGTGCGCGCAGCTGATCGGGCAACTGCTCTCAGATCGCGTCAGCGAGCGCCTGCGGGCCGCCCAAGGCGTTCTCGCGCTCAAGGGGAAATACGGCGCCGCGCGCCTCGAGGCCGCGTGCGAGCGGGCCATCGCCCACGACAGCCCGCACTACCGCACCGTCAAGACCATCCTCGCCGGCGGCCATGACCTCGCCCCGGTGAGCACGATCACCCCGGAGCCCTATGCCGGCCGTGCCCGCTTCGCGCGCGCCACCGCGTCGCTGTTCGAAGACGAAGGCCCCACGTTTCACTGACCCGGGCGCAGCGCGCGCCCACTTCACCCAAGGAGCCTCACCATGAACCCCGCCACCGAACTGGCGCCGCAGCTCAAGCAGTTGCGCCTCTCCGGCATCCTCGACTCGCTCGACGCCCGCAACCGCCAGGCCATCGACGCCAAGCTCGCCTACACGGAATTCCTCGCCCTGTTGATCCAGGACGAGATCGCCCGCCGCGAGCAGAAGAAGTTCGGCACCCGGCTGCGCCGCGCGGCCTTCCGGGCCACCAAGACGCTCGAAGGCTTCGAGTTCGACCGCCTGCCCTCGACCAACCGCGCCCTGGTCCATGACCTCGCCACCGGGCGCTACATCGACGAGCGCGCCCCGGTGCTGATCGTCGGTCCTTGCGGCACCGGGAAAAGCCATCTCGCGCAGGCGCTCGGACACTGCGCCGTGCGTCAGGGGCACGACGTCATCTTCGCCTCCTGCGCGCAACTGCTCGCCAGCCTGAACGCCGCGCGCGCGGTCGGCACCTATGAGCGAAAGCTCCAGCAACTGGCGCGCGTGCCGGTGCTGATCATCGACGACTTCGGCCTCAAACCCCTTCGCGCCCCCGCCGACGAGGATCTGCACGATCTCATCGCCGAGCGCTACGAGCGTGCTGCCACCCTCGTCACCAGCAACCTCGACTTCACCGAGTGGGACCAGGCCTTCCCCGGCAACCGGTTGCTCGCCTCGGCCACCGTCGACCGCCTGCGCCACAACGCCTACTGCCTCACCCTCGACGGGGCCTCTTACCGTGCCCCGCGACAGGGGCCGAATCGGGCGAAAAACGCCCTTGCCAGCACCCCGAAAAACATCGATTCTTGACCCCCCAACGACGTCCGTCAGAGCCCGGTTCGAGTGGCTTCTATATGCCGATCATCGGTGGCTCTATTGTGGCGGTCAGTGACATCTGGTCTTGGGGGCCAGACCGCGTACATGTTCCATGTGCTCGTCGTAACGACGCAGCTCCTCGTCCACTGGCGTTGTGCGCATCGTTGGCGGGGCAACTACGCCCTCTGCTCGCAATACCGCCAGCAGATGCCCGAGGGCTGCGCTCAAATTGCGTCGATCACGGTGAACAGCGCCGGTGCAACGACATCTCGGAAGATGATCGTCAAGAAACTCGGCGACGGCTGCCTCATTGATTTGGCTGACGGGCAGGCGGCCGTCATGCATCCACTGAGCGAAGTGGGCAACGCTGCCGACGCAATTGACGAACGTGGTCTTGGCGTAGCCGCGGTCAGTCAGGTACTGCTTGAATGCATCAACATGAGGCGCGAGAGGCCCTTCGGCGAGCCAGTCGATGCGGGCGGGTCGAGGCGATCGTGTGTTTCCCATGGTGGTCTCCTGAGATGGAGCCACCACTGCACTCGACAGCGGAAACTATGTCGAGGATTGCGATGACCGAGCCCATCGGACACCGGGCCGCGGCTCGTTGGATCAAGTGACCCCTGTAGGAACTGCGCATAGTTGCGTCCTGCACATAGGGGTCGGTAGTGTGAATTGGAGAATCGCTTAAGCCGTCATTCTCTTCGCATGCGACGGAGCAAGGTCGAACGGCGGCAACGATCGGCGTTTGGTGGCCGACCCCACGCCTTGCA
This sequence comes from Thauera sp. WH-1, assembly GCF_047806685.1. Lineage (NCBI taxonomy): Bacteria > Pseudomonadati > Pseudomonadota > Betaproteobacteria > Rhodocyclales > Zoogloeaceae > Thauera > Thauera sp. WH-1. The sequence continues at coordinate 6,932 of NZ_JBLQGP010000032.1, read as the reverse complement.
ACACCTCCCGCGGGAACCTTTCCCCCCGCTCCACGAGTCCGAGACGCACCCCGCCGACTAAAATGGCGGCTTCCGTCTCCGCCTTGCTCCCATGCCCGCCTCCGCGCCTCGCTACACCCCAGTCGACGCCCCCGCCTCGATCGCCGACGCCATCCGCATCCGCGGTGCGCGCCAGAACAACCTGCGCAACCTGTCGCTCGACCTGCCGCTCAACCGCCTGACGGTGGTGACCGGCGTGTCCGGCTCGGGTAAGTCCTCGCTGGTGTTCGACACGCTGTATGCCGAGGGCCAGCGGCGTTACGTCGAGACCTTCTCGCCCTACGCGCGTCAGTTCCTCGACCGCATGGACAAGCCGCAGGTGGACCGGATCGAGGGCGTGCCGCCGGCGATCGCGATTGACCAGACCAACCCGGTGCGCACCTCGCGCTCGACGGTGGGCACGATGACCGAGCTCGCCGACCACTTCAAGCTGCTGTACGCGCGCGCTGCGCACCTGCACTGCCGCTGCTGCGGCAAGCCGGTGCGGCGCGATTCGGCGGACAGCATCGCCGCCGACTTGCGCGCGCGCGCGGCGGCCGAGGGCGATCCGCGGCTGGTGGTGTGCTTTCCGGTGACGGTGCCGTCGAACTTCAGCGAGGCGGAGGTGACCGGCCTGCTGAATGCACAGGGCTACACCCGAATCCAGGAACGCATCGCCGCGGGCGGCGCCGAGGGCAACGACGTGCTGCAGGTGGTGCAGGACCGCTTTCGCGCGTCGAACGCCGAGGATGCGCGCCTGGCCGAGGCGCTGGAGACGGCGCTGGCGCGCGGCCATGGGCGGCTGTCGGTGTATGCGTCGGGCGAGGGCGTGAAGTCGGCGTCGAAGAATGGGACGCCGGGCGAGGCGGTGTGGCGCTATTCGTCCGGCCTGCATTGCGCGGACTGCGACATCCACTATTCCGAGGCGACGCCCGGCCTGTTCTCGTTCAACTCGCCGATCGGCGCCTGCGAGACCTGCCGCGGCTTCGGGCGGGTGATCGGGGTGGATTTCGGGCTGGTGGTGCCGGACGAGTCGAAGACGCTGGCCGAAGGCGCGGTCAAGCCCTGGCAGACCGAGAGCTATCGCGAGTGCCAGGCCGACCTCGAGAAGATGGCGAAGAAGTATGGCGTGGCGATGCACATCCCGGTGCGCGACCTGCCACCGGAGCACCGCGAGTGGCTGTTCGAGGGCGACCCGAAGTGGAAGAACTGGGACAGCTCCTGGCCGCGCTACTGGTACGGCGTGCGCCACTTCTTCGACTGGCTGGAGAGCAAGGCCTACAAGATGCACATCCGCGTGCTGCTGTCGCGCTATCGCAGCTACACGGAATGCCCGGCCTGCCATGGCGCGCGGCTGAAGCCGGATGCGCTGCTGTGGCGGCTGCCGCTGAAATTGGGGACAGACCACAATTTCCGCGGAAATCGTGGTCTGTCCCCAATTTCAGGTCTTGCGATCCACGAATTGATGGCGATGCCGGTCGATCGCATCCGCGAGGCGGTGGCGGCGCTGCACATCCCCGGCATGCCCGACGAGGCCACCGAGCTGGTGCTGGGCGAGATCCGCAGCCGGCTGAATTACCTCGCCGACGTCGGCCTCGGCTACCTGACGCTGGACCGCCAGTCACGCACGCTGTCGGGCGGCGAGGTGCAGCGTATCAACCTGACCACCGCGCTCGGCACCTCGCTGGTCAATACCCTGTTCGTGCTCGACGAGCCGTCGATCGGCCTGCATCCGCGCGACATCGGCCGCATCCTCGGCGTGATGACGCGGCTGCGCGATGCCGGCAACACGCTGGTCGTGGTCGAGCACGACCCGCAGGTGATGGTCGCCGCCGACGAGCTGCTCGAGATCGGCCCCGGTCCGGGCGAGCGCGGCGGCAACATCGTCGCGCGCGGCACGCCGGGCGAGATCGCGGCGAATCCGGATTCGGTGACCGGCCCCTGGCTGGCGGGGAAGAAGCGCATCGACGTCGATCGCCCGCCGCGGCCGGTCGATGCCGCCACCCCGCGCCTGAAGCTGGTCGGCGCGCGCCAGCACAACCTGCGCGATCTCACGGTGGGCTTTCCGCTGCAGCGCCTGACCTGCCTGACCGGCGTGTCCGGCTCGGGCAAATCGACGCTGATCCAGGACGTGCTGTTCCCGGCGCTGGCCAAGCATTTCGGCGAGGCGACCGACTCGCCCGGGGTGTTCGATCGCCTCGAAAATGTGGATAACTTGCGCGGCGTGGTCATGGTCGACCAGTCGCCGATCGGCAAGAGCTCGCGTTCCAACCCGGTGAGCTATGTCGGCGCCTGGGACCCGATCCGCAATCTGTTTGCCGCCCTGCCCGAGGCCAAGCAGCGCGGCTACACCCCCGGCACCTTCAGCTTCAACGCCGGCACCGGCCGCTGCCCGACCTGCACTGGCTCGGGTTTCGAGCATGTCGAGATGCAGTTCCTGTCCGACGTGTGGCTGCGCTGCCCGGACTGCAACGGCAAGCGTTACCGGCCGGAAGTGCTTGAATTGCAATGGAACGCCTTGTCGGTGGCGGACGTGCTCGAGCTGACCGTGCACGAGGCGCTGGACGTGTTCCGCGCGCATCCCAAGGTGCTCGCCGCGCTCGCGCCGCTGGCCGACGTCGGCCTTGACTACCTGCGCCTCGGCCAGCCGGTGCCGACGCTGTCGGGCGGCGAGGCGCAGCGCCTGAAGCTTGCCGGCCACCTCGCCGAGGCGGCGCAGAAGAAGACTGTACGCAAAGCCAGTCTTGTGGATAAGTTTGGGAGTAAAACTGGGGAAAAAGCAGGCGGACGCGGGATGCGGGCTGGCAAGGGGGCTTCAGCCGGGGTTGGGCTGCAGGCCGAACCGACCGAGCCTGGCCTGCTGTTCCTGTTCGACGAGCCGACCACCGGCCTGCACTTCGAGGACGTCGCGAAGCTGCTCGGCGCCTTCGACAAGCTGCTGCAGGCCGGGCATTCGCTGATCGTCATCGAGCACAACCTGGACGTAATCGCCGCCTCGGACTGGATCGTCGACCTCGGCCCGGAAGGCGGTGAAGGCGGCGGCGCGATCGTGGTCGAAGGCCCGCCCGAGGTCGTGCGCGCCCACGAAAGCTCACACACCGGCAGGGCGCTGCGCGACTACGCGGCGGAACTGCAGAAGACGCGCACGAAGGAAATAGGGGACAGACCCCAATTTCCAGCTGGAAATCGGGGTCTGTCCCCTATTTCCAGGCTCGTTGCGGCGGAACCGCGGGCCACCTACCGCCCGATCTCCGCCCCCGCAATCGAGATCCGCCACGCCCGCGAGCACAACCTCAAGAACGTCAGCCTGCAGATCCCGCGCGACCAGTTCACCGTGATCACCGGCCTGTCCGGCTCGGGCAAATCCACGCTGGCCTTCGACATCGTGTTCGGCGAGGGTCAGCGCCGCTATCTGGAATCGCTCAACGCCTACGCCCGCCAGTTCGTGCAGCCGGCCAGCCGGCCCGACGTCGATGGCCTGTTCGGCATCCCGCCTACGGTGGCGATCGAGCAGCGCACCAGCCGCGGCGGGCGCAAGAGCACGGTGGCGACGCTGACCGAGATCCACCCCTTCCTGCGCCTGATGTACGTGAAGCTGGGCACGCAGTTCTGCCCGGACTGCAACGTGCCGGTGACGCCGCAGAGCTTCGAGGCCATCGTCGCCCAGATCCAGCGCGAGCTGCGCGGCCAGTCCATCGAAGTCCTCGCGCCGCTGGTGGTCAACCGCAAGGGCTTGTACACCGATCTCGCCAAGTGGGCGCGCGGCAAGGGCCACACGCAACTGCGCGTGGATGGCGATTACCTGCCCACTGCCAAGTGGCCGCGGCTGGACCGCTACAAGGAGCACAACATCGAGCTTCCCACCGGCATGGCGGTGGTGCAGCCCGAGCACGAGGCCACGCTGCGCGAGTTCGTGCGCCAGGCGCTGGACATCGGCAAGGGCGTGATCAAGGTGCTGGAGATCGGCAAGCTCGGCGCCGCGCCGATCACCTTCTCCACGCTGCGTGCCTGCCCAAGCTGCGGCACCGGCTTCCCCGAGCCGGACCCGCGCCTGTTCTCTTACAACGCCAAGCACGGCTGGTGCCCCAAGTGTTACGGCACCGGCCTGAAGACCGCGGCGCGCATCGAGGACCCCGACGCGCTCGACCTCGGCGATGCGGAAGAAGTGATTGTCAGCGACGAGCCCTGCCCCGCCTGCGACGGCGCGCGGCTGAACCCGGTGGCGCGCGCGGTGCGCTTCCGCGAGCTCGGCCTGCACCAGCTCGCTGCGCAGCCGGTGGACAAGGCAGCGGGCTTCTTCGCCGATCTGGCGCTGAACGAGCGCGAAACCGACATCGCCCGTGATCTCGTCAGCGAGATCCGCGGCCGCCTCGCCTTCCTTCAGCACGTGGGCCTCGGCTATCTGGCGCTGGATCGCGCCGCGCCCACGCTGTCGGGCGGCGAGGCGCAGCGCATCCGGCTGGCCGCGCAGCTCGGTTCCAACCTGCGCGGTGTGTGCTACATCCTCGACGAGCCCACCATCGGCCTGCATCCGCGCGACAACCGCCTGCTGCTCGACACGCTGGAGGCGCTGCGCGACCGTGGCAACACCCTGCTGGTGGTCGAGCACGACGAGGACACCATCCGCCGCGCCGACCACGTCATCGACCTCGGCCCCGGTGCCGGGGTGCGCGGCGGTCGGGTGGTGGCCGAAGGGCGCATCGACGACCTGCTCGCCGCGCCCGAATCCGCCACCGGCGCATGCTTCCGCCACCCGCTGCAGCACCCGCTGCGCCCGCGCCGCGCGGTCCCGGACGACCACGCGGCAATCCGCATCGAGGGCGCCAGCCTGCACAACCTGCGCGACGTCGACGTGCGCATCCCGCTCGCCCGCCTGACGGTGGTGACCGGCGTGTCCGGCTCGGGCAAGTCCAGCCTGGCGCGCGACGTGATCCACGCCAACCTGCGCGCCCGCCTCGGCGACCCCGAGGCCACCCGCGCCCGCCGCCGCGGCCAGGCCCAGCCGGACGAGGTCGATCAGGCGCTGATCGGCTGCAAGGCCATCCACGGCTGGCAGCAGGTCGGCCGCGTGCTGGAAGTCGACCAGACCCCGATCGGTAAGACGCCGCGCTCCTGCCCGGCGACCTACGTCGGCTTCTGGGACGCGATCCGCAAGCTCTTCGCCGACACCTTCGACGCCCGTACCCGCGGCTGGAACGCCTCGCGCTTCTCCTTCAACACCGGCGCCGGGCGCTGCCCGGTGTGCGACGGCGCCGGCCAGACCACCGTCGAGATGAGCTTCCTGCCCGACGTGAAGACGCCCTGCGAGGGCTGCGGCGGCGCGCGCTTCAACCCCGAGACGCTGTCGGTGCGCTGGAAGGACAGAACCGTCGCCGAGGTGCTGGCGATGCCGGTGGACGAGGCGGTGGACTTCTTCTCGGCGCACCCGGCCATCGCCCACCCGCTGCAGCTGCTGCAGGACGTCGGCCTCGGCTACCTGACCCTGGGTCAGCCCAGCCCGACGCTGTCTGGCGGCGAGGCGCAGCGCATCAAACTGGTGACCGAACTCGCCAAGGTACGCCGCCGCCCGGGCGATTCTGAAGATACCGGCGGCGTGCCGCTGCCGGCCGACAAGCACAGCCTGTACGTGCTCGACGAGCCGACGGTGGGCCTGCACATGGCCGATGTGGACAAGCTGATCCGGGTGCTGCACCGCCTGACTGACGCTGGCCACACGGTGCTGGTGATCGAGCACGACCTCGACGTCATGGCCGAGGCCGACTGGCTGATCGACCTCGGCCCGGAAGGCGGCGAGGGCGGCGGCCGGGTGGTCGCCGAAGGCCCGCCGGAGGTGGCGATGGCGACGGCGGAATCGCACACCGGGCGGCACCTGAACGCGTTTTTCGCGCTGCGCCAGGGCGTCTGAAGCGGACCGCCACGGAACCCCGAGCCGATGTTGGAGTCATTGGGGCGGCATGACGTGTGCGGGCCATGGCAGACGCACGGGCATGAAACGATGCATCAGTGGCCGCGGACGCCGAGCTTCCGCGGATCATTCCTCAATGTGAAGGGTTTCGAATGAGCAAGACGAGAGTACGCGTGTGGGATCTCCCCACCCGCCTTTTTCACTGGCTGCTGGCGGCGCTGGCGGTGGCCGCCTATGTCACCGGCCAACTCGGCGGCAGCTACATGGAGTGGCATGGTCGAGTGGGCATCGCCATTGTCGGCCTGCTGAGCTTCCGCCTGGTGTGGGGGGTGATCGGCTCGACCTATGCCCGCTTCAGCGACTTCGTGCCCGGTCCGGCGCACCTGTGGGCGCACCTGCGCGGGCACTGGAGCGGGCTGGGCCACAACCCCCTGGGGGCCTTGTCGGTGATCGCCCTGCTTGGCGTGATGCTCTACCAGGCGGTGACCGGCCTCTTCTCCAATGACGAGATCGCCTTCTCCGGCCCGCTGCGCGCGCTGGTGAGCTCGGACACCAGCAACTGGCTGAGCGGCCTGCACCGGCAGAACTACTGGCCGATCATCATCCTGGTCGGCCTGCACGTGGGCGCGGTGCTGTTCTACGCGCTGGTCAAGAAGGACAACCTGGTCGGGCCGATGATCACCGGCCACAAGGACGTTGACGAAGCCGATGCCAAGCCGGCGCAAGGCGGCGGCGTGGTGGCCCTGCTGATTGCGCTGGCGATCACCGCCGGCGTGCTGTACCTCGCCACCGGCAGCTTCATCGAGCCGCCGCCCCCGCCGCCGGTCGCGCCCTGGTGACAGGCTGCGCGGCAACGGCCCACCGGGCGCCAGCGAACGCCGCGCGCCATCCACCCAGCCACGAAAAAGCCACCCCGCGGGGTGGCTTCGTTCTTGTGCGCCCAGCATGGGCGCACTCCTGCGGGTGCAAGTCCCGCCGTAAGTTGATCACAGCGAACGAAGTGAAGCGC
>NZ_JBLQGP010000031.1:0-28607 GCF_047806685.1 Thauera sp. WH-1 | reverse complement strand
TGGAAGACCTCGTAACCGCCAGGCAGCGACTGCTGCAGACGGTCCAGAACATCAAGCTCGCGGTACAGGCCGGCATCGTGCCGGAGGGTATCCAGAGCCGGGGATATTTGCGCCATCGGGTGTGCTTGTTGTTGAGGATGACGGCATGGATTATTCCACAGGAGTGCTTCTTGACGCCTCGTGCCAAGGTGATATCCGTGGCGTTCAGTTCGAGACCGACCGCACTACTGCCATTTCTGATCCAGAGCTCATCGAGCGTGACCAAGGTCCCGCCTGTCCAAGAGAACGGGCAAGCGAAAGGTATGTAACGCCTCTAACCAAGATCAGTGAGTGACCGCACTGGAGCGTTACATACGTTAATTCAATGCCTTAAGGTCAAGAAGCAATGATCAAAAGCAAGAACCACCGGCCCTGGACTCGAGCAGCACAGCGGGTTTACTTGTAACGGACGCGCACTCTCTTACAGGGTGTGTAACACCCTCTGAACAGCGTCCGAGGATGTCCTGAGAAACATCGGAAGACCCGATCTCGAATCAAAGGCGCCCAGCCCCTGTGAATAGGGATCCAGCCGAAAGAAGATGGAAATCGCTGAAGGGTACCCAAGAATATAGGCTTGCCAAGAAACCCCCGCCGCACAAAACGCCTCGTGCGGGATTTCCGAAAGAAGACTTCTCAAGGGCGCCCGACACTACCCTCCAGACCACGCACAGCCTTTACTGATGCTCCCCTGCGACATAACCGCTTGTCGCCCCGGAAGCTGTCTCAGACAAATCCAAAACCATTTTTTGGCAGCGGATTGTTCAGCGTTCATCTGCCCGTTCTGCTGGCAATGGTGAGAATATCTTTCTGAAAGCCTACTACTGCTTGATGGTAAACCACCTCTACTGAAAACCTTGCTGTCCCAATTTCATCTGGACCTGAGCATGTAACGTCGCCCGCTGATGCCAAATTTTCACTGGTTTGTGCTGTAACAACACCGAAAAATCACCGAACAACGCAGCTGGGTGACTTGCGGGGCAACTTTTCCAATTAAAAAACATGAATTTTCTTAATTTAGATAAACTAAGTCCCACACTTAGTTTATCCATCTTGCGCTGGACGCCTATCAAGAACCCTGTTCTGACCTTCTCACGCTATACAGAGGGCCATTAATCTCGTCAAGAAAACCGGGACAACCGTGCACACGTGCAAAATCCAGTTTTCAATCATCAGCAGCGATGTAACGCTGCACGCTGATGACAAATTTGTGCCACTCAGTGCTGTAACAACACCGAAAAGTACACGGATCGCACTGTTCGGTGACTTCATGTGCGTGCTTTTTCCTTAGAAAAACTGGCTTTTTGCAATTTAGATAAACTGAGTCCCATACTTAGTTTATCCAAATTAAGGTCGTGCCAGTTTCGTGACGAAGATGCCTGCCGCCCCCTCGCCCTATGCCATCCGCCCAGCGCACCAGAAAAGCTTCAAAGCTCGTCAAGCCGCTTCATGAAATTGCGCTTGCGCTTCCACTCGCTCCTGATCTCGCCCAACTCGGTCAGTAACTTTGCGAGCTCGCCTGATTCGATGCGCAACTGCCGGATGGCTGCGACGATTTCGAACGCGCGGTCGTAGCGCGCTCCGGACCCTTCGGCCTCGACAACGTACGGCAAGAGCCGACGGTAAAGCGCAACAGCCTCGTCGGGATGCGTCTTGCCTCGAATGTCCGCCACCTGCTGCCACAGCTTGACGGAGACGGGGCCTCCGCAGAAGACCGCCCACATCTCCTCGACATCGCCTTCCTGAAGGTGGATGCCGACCAGGTGATCGCGCTCGAAACCGAACAAGGGCGAAGGGCGGGACGCGCGATGCTGCGCAGACTTGGCCTCCCCCTTTTCCACCCGCGACCATAGCAATGCCAGCGCCCGCGCACGCAGCGCGGACTCTCGGCTGATGGCCTTGCCAACCTTGAGTAGGTCGAAGAAGGCGTTGCAGCCAGCGCGACGTTCGAAACGCTGCCAGGCAACCGTCTCCGCCTGATCGCGATCCCCGCGTTCGCGATAGAGATCGATCAGGAGGTCCTCAAGCGGATAGGCCTCGTTTATCGGAAAGGCTTTGAAGCCCTCCTCCGCCCAACGGATCGCCTCATCGAGTCGCCCATGCTCGCGGCAGAGCGTTGCGAGCTCTAGATGCCGACCGCTTCGGGAGAGATTTCTGGCTTTCGCCCGGATCAGGGCGTCCAGATCGCCAGCCTGAGCCAGCTTTCCTTCAACGATCGCTTCAATCCTATGACGCCTTGAACTAATCGAGGCGTTCCTATCGCCCGCCTCAAGGACCGGCAAGGCTTCCCACGCCTCGAAGGCAGCCTGCCAATACGCAGCCTGGCCGGGCTCACCGATCAGTTCGAAGTAATCGTCGCTGACTTCGGCAAGAAACCCCCAGCGATCCTCGAGCTGCCGTCGGAACCATGCGCGCCCTAGTTCTTCCGGGGGCACCTGAAGTGCCGCACAGGCGTCAAGATGTGTTTGGTGGAGTGCACGGATCGCGTCGTCCAGGAGCGCGGACGACTCGTGAAACTGCTCGACGGAACGCTCAACGAGATCGATTACCGCCTCGATGAGCTCAAGCAATGCAGGATCGCCGTCTCCGATGCGTGCGTCGAGCAGTCGGACTGCATCTTCCACACGATCCGCATAACCGGCGTCATCCGCCCAGCCGAAATTGCCCTCGGGCGTGAGGCTATGCCGAAGCGCCTTCTCAAGCACCCCTAAGCCCGGACGCTTCGCTGCAGTCGCCTGGGTAAGCAGGCGCTTCCAGAGTTCGGCGTTGGCGAAGGCGGCCTCGAGCAGCATCTTGCGCAATGCCGCCGTGCCAAGGCTCTCAAGGTAGTCGATGACCTGTTGCTGGTTGTCCATGGTCGTCAGTATCGAGACTCCGGGCATGGCGGTGAAAGCTCACCCGCTTGCCGTGAGGCTGGCCACCCAACAGCCCTGTCATCATTCGGCTGCGATCAGCGTGTCGGAGTGGATGAAAAAAATCGTGATATTGATGGACCGCGCCGGACATGCGCAACGCCCCCGCGCCAGTACATCGCCCAAACAACCCCGCGATTTCATGAGCACAAAGATCGACAAACCCACCTGGGAATTCGCTGCGCGCTTTCGGCGCCACGCCTTCGGCTGGAAGTCGCAGCCTGCCATCACCAGGATCCGGGAAGCCGTGTCCGAGATCAAGGCCGTAGCTCGTAAGGACCCCGTGCGCGGTGCCGAGGGCGCCGTGATGTTTCTGGTGCAACTCTCGCCGGCGATCGAACGGGTGGACAGCTCGTCGGGGTCGATCGGCAACGCGGTAAACCGTGCGATCGCCGCCCTGGCGCCTCTGATCACAAACACCCACGTCGATCTGGCGATGCGCCGCAAGTGGCTCGAAACCCTTTTCGAGGCCCACGGCACCGAGGCGATTCCGTACATCGAACCGCTGGGTGACCACTGGGGTGACCTGTGCGCGAGCCCCACGCTAGCGGCCGAGTGGGCCGACGCGCTGACCCCCACGATCGAGACGACCTGGCGCCAGTATCCGCAGGAGCATGGATATTTTCACGGCACCAACATGGGCCTCTCAGCAATGCTGGCGGCCGGACAGTACGATCGCCTTCTCGCACTGCTAGGGCAAGCCCCTTACACACTCTGGCACGATCACCATTGGGGCGTGAAGGCCCTCGTCGCCTTGGGGCGCACGGACGAGGCCTTGCAATACGCCGAAGCCCTGCGAGATCGGAGCGCCCCGAGCGGTGAAGTCGCCCGGACCTGCGAAGCCATCCTCCTGGCCTGCGGGCGCATCGACGAGGCTTACACGCGCTACGCGATCGAGGCCAACCACGCGAGCACTTACCTCGCCACCTTCCGCGCCCTCTGCAAGAAGTATCCGCACAAAGCGCCCGAGGAGGTACTACGGGATCTGGTCGATCGCAGCCCGGGCGAGGAAGGCAAGTGGTTCGCTGCCGCGAAAGATGCCGGCCTGTACGGGCTGGCAAGTGGGCTGGCACGGCGCACGCCAGTTGACCACCGCACACTCATCCGCGCCGCCAGGGATTTCTCCGAGCACGAGCCCGGCTTTGCAGCGGACTGCGCCTTGCTCGCGCTGTACTGGATCAGCGCTGGCCGGGCCCTTGAGGTGAGCACTGGTGAAATCCTGGCGGCCTTCGACCATCTGCGCGAGGCCGCCAGCCAAGCCCAGTGCCTCGACCCCGCTCTCAGTCAGCTGCAACAGATGCTGGACGCCCTGCCTGCGGAAAACATCGTGCGCCGCCAACTATATGGAAAGCTTGCGTGCCGAATTCGAGGATGAGTGCAGACACCTCGTCACCGAAGCGCGCCGATCAGGATCTCAAGGGAGGCCGGGCACTTCTCAATCGAAAAGGGGAGAACCTTCAATCCTTGCGGACCAGAGTGTCGGCCGGACGGCGCGAGCACCCAGAAAAGGGAGTGCCATCGGAGGGCAGCTGCATGCACGCGGCGCTGTTCACTCTTGTTTCACGGTAAGCGGAAGAAGCCCGAGCTCGGCTGCCAATTGACGGGGGATAGCCACCGTCACATCCGTCCCATGCGGCGTCACGTCGATCGAAACTTCGGATACCCCAGAAAGCTCCAGAAACGCTGGAAAGTCCGCTGGCGCAAGGCACTCTTCGTAAAGGTGGGCGGATGTACCGCTCACTTCATCAACTACGTACCGCAGGGTGGCTTTCGTGCTCATGACATCTCCTTAGAGTCAGGACCTCGCGCTTGTTGTCGCCACCGAACATGGCACTTTGCTGAGTACGGGCTTGCTGCATCCCGCCGATCGAATCCGGTTAGGGGCCACCCGTTGTCAGTGGGCACCCTGCTCCAGCCTCGCAGCGCTCCTTGCAACGTGCATGACCTCTGCCGCGCGGCCGCATCTCAACAGGTCGAGTGGGATGCAGCCTTGAAGGAGCGGTTCGGGATGCCGCAGGAAATCGTACAACTGCCATGCGCGTCCGGGTCCGATCAGCGCCAGCAGTTGCGGCATCACCTCGCAGACGCGCGGCTCGAACTGAAAGGCTGGAAATCGGTAAGCCCCTACCCCCTCGCCCGGAAGAACCGACAGCGCGAGCACGAGGTTCGATCGCCTCCGGCGCGACAACTCATACACAGAACACCCTGTCAGCGCGGCCGCTACAGAAACCGTCAGCATGTCGTCGCCTGCCAAAATCAGGCGTTTTGCATCTTCACCGGCCTCAAGCATGGCGGCCTCAAGAGCACGCACACTGACACCATCCCGGTTACGTGCCACGTCACACTCCTGTTGCCCGGATCTGCCCGCCCAATCCTTGCCTCCGTTGTTTCAGCTTCTCGGCTTTCCAGTCCGCCGATCACAACGGGACGCATAGGCCTCGGCGAGTCGAAACATCCCAGCCACCCGCCCGCGATCGTCACCACCGAGCCAGTGAAAGCGCAGCCCCTCGGACTCATCAAGCGCGTGCATGACCACCCCAGGCAGATTGTTGTGCCGGATGTCGTTGCGGATGACAGCCTCAAGCGCATGGGCGATATGGCGCCACCCCCGTGTGCGCACGAGCGGTAGGCGAAACTCGCGCGCGAGCTCCCAAGCCCTCAGCCTTTCGGGCGAGACCGGACGCAAATCATCCACGAAGTCATCCTCGACATGCGGCACCGTCCGATCGAGGGGGAGGTCTTCGCCTTCGTGCGCGGCACACCGAGTCTTGATCCAGCCGCGACCCGTCTGCACCCCCGGTGCGCCACATTCTTCGCAGACCATTGTGGAGAGATGGTCTGCCAGCCAGATCACGCCGGCCGTGTATTCATCGCCTCCGCTTGCATAGAAGCGCAGCCCCCCGAATTTCTCCTTGACCTGCAGTGCGACGACGGGCTTCACGCCGGTCATATCGACCCGGCGCTGAATTTCGCAGCAGAGGGTGTCGATCAGTGCATACCAGCCATTGTCGCAGCAGAGCCCCCAGCACATCGCCGTTCGGCTGGCTGGCGCGTGCCGGTCCCGAAAGATGGTCGGATAGCGACTGCAAAGCAGTTGATCGAGATCTGGATCCATTTTCATCCTTCATTCCAGGGTGGTGGCCTTTCATCCCTCACTGGCCCGAGGCGCCCTCGAACAGCAGCAGCCAAAGCACATCGGTAAGATCACGCTCTTGCTCGGCTCCGTTCAGCTGCTTCCAGACGCCCCATACGAAAGCCGCATCGTCACAATGGCCCGGCGCACCGATCAGCCCGTAGCGTCGCCCACTTCGGGTCACACAGCATCGGCTCGCCGGGTCGACGTGGCGGACCGGGCTCGACACCTGGCCCTGCGCCGTTTCACTCGCCCAGCCGACGAGATGCAGGGTGGGCACCTCGCTCCACGTTGCCGAGATCTCGTAGAGCCGCCATCTCGACAGCGCGATCTCCGGGCGATCGGCGACGGCCTCGATCGGCCATATGTACCCGCCCAGCACGCGCACGGCACGATCGTTCCTGCTCATGAGCCAGATCCGTCGCTCTCAGTGATCCACTGCTGGCGCGAATCCGAATGGCATGCGCGGTGCCAGATCATCACCAAAGAGTCCGTCGACCACTTTGACGTGTCTCTGGATGGCCAACCCCAAGGTCAGCCGAAGCCGCCGGCTTGCCTCGCGCGGCGAGATCCGCGCGTCGGCCATCCTGCCCAGCAATGTTTGGGACAGGATCGGGCAGCCCTCACGCCCCTCGCAATGTGCTTGCCACTGACGACGATAGATTTCGATCAGCTCGTTACGCGTGGGCGCGTCGATCGTGATCACCTCAAAACGCGAGCGGATCGGCGCACTGACCGGGCCCAGCTCATTGGCAGTGCCCAGCTTCCATAGTGTGGATGCGTCCATCGGAACGTCCGTCGCCTGATCAACCAGCCTGCGCGCAGTGCGAGGCTCGAGCAGGTCCAGGAGCGCGGTTTCCGTCAGGCAGCGCTCATCGCCGCCGGCCTTATCTACCTCGTCCAGCAGCAAAATCCCGTTGGCCGATTTGCCCATTGCGAGCAGCCGCCAGACTTGCCCGGGCGCAGCCGTCGACCAGTGCAGTGACGTGCCGATGATCTGAAAAGCCCCCTGGGCAGCCGCCAGCGATACCGCCTCGAGTTCGACACCGACCGTCGCTGCCAGAAGCTCGACCAACATGGTCTTACCGACGCCCGGAGGCCCAAGCAGGAGCAGTGGTTCCGGCACGAACGAGTGCTCGTAGCCTTCCGCTAGCGCACACATCGCCTCGATGGCGTCGATCGCCCGGGCGCAGTTGGGAAGCTGCTCTCGCAAATCCTCGAAATGCGTTGGGAACGGCTGGAGGAGCCGGAAGCCGGAATCTCGGCGCATATGCGCCGCCCAAGCCTTCAGCTGTTGCAAGTGTTCACGATCGCCCTTCCCGCGTGCCTTGAGCGTCGCGTCGACGGCGTCCATATCGAAGACTTGCCGCTGCATCCTCCTCTCTTCCTGGGGCTGTGGATCGTTGAGCGAGTCCGGCGTAGCCGGCACGGTGGTGGGCTCCTGGTCTTCTTCCAACTCGGCAAGGACCTCCTGAGTACGTGCCCGGCGAACCTCGGCACGGGCACACTCCAGAGCCTGCAACTGCATGGCGGGCAGCAACAGCGCGTTCCCATCTCGCGTGTAGATCTCTGCAGGCGCATAACCCGGCGTAGTCGTGTCGCGCTTCTTCATCTCGCCACCAACTCCGCGTGCCCCTCTTCGGCCCTGCTCTGGGGCGGCGCCATCCGATCCGATTGGCCATAAGCACTGATCGAGTAGATCTTCGGCAGAGGAAAATACGGGCGCGTCGGCGCCGGCGCGGTGCGCGGGTCCCGCAAAATCATCGATCGCGCCGAACCCATAGCGACGTAGCAGATCGGATCGATGTCGCCATACACCTCACCGCTCTCGACGATGTAGAGCCATCCGCTCTCAAAACGATCTTCATCCCGCAGCCCGAACAGGGCCTTGAGCCGCTCGCAACGCCAAGCCTCGCTGCGATTGAGCACGGGCGGACTCACGAGCAGGACCTCGGTCACATCGAAGTCGTGTCGCTCAAGCCGGACCAGGCTGTCGCACATGAGGTCGGGGCTGTTGAAGAGCCAGAGCCCGTCCTTTCGCGCCATCTGCTCTTCGGGGTCAGGCCAAGCATCGAGGGCTTCTTCCGGCTGCCAGATGCGTCCCTTGCTGCAGCGCTCGACTTCAGCGACGAAGAATGCGGCGCCCTGGTCGTAGAGCCTCTCGACCTGGTCTTCAAGCAGGTCCAGGCGCCAGTGCCAAGGCCTCGTAGCAGGCTTCCACTCGTCTTGATCCAGTTCGGTCTCCACACTCAGCTTCCCCCGTTTAGCAATCAACAATATGTTGTTCAGGCGCACATTATATTGTTCTAACTCGGTTCGCACAATTTATTGTGTAGCGGTCGACCACCGAACGGCTGACACTCGCGCGATGATCGACTCACTACCATCACAACGCCTCGCTGTCCTGATTCGGTCTTTGAGAACAGAGCAGCGCATCTCGCAGGAAGAGCTTGCCGAGCGTGCGGGACTTCACCGGAATTTCATCTCGCTGATCGAGCGCGGAAAGTCGCAGCCAACAGTGGACAACGTTTTTCGGCTCGCGGATGCGCTGGAGATCTCAGCCGTAGACCTGATTCAGCGAATCTCAACAACTGCAGGAAGCGGGCATAACCTGCCACGGCGATCCTGAAGCGAACAATTGCGGCAGTCGTGAACCACACATTGACCGGAGGTGTAGGTCACCGCCGGTCGCCGGCGTAAAAGGGAGAAGGGATTCAGGCAGACGGAGAACGCGTGAAAGCCGGCCCCGACCTTGATAGCAGCACGGTATTGAAACGCTAAGCGAGCGGCGTGATCAGTTGAACCCCCACGTTCCTGAGGCTCCCGACCACCTTTCCCACCGCATGCGCATCAAGGATCGCCTCGGCGCACGAGCGCAGCAACGCCCGCACGCGATCGGCCCATGTCGCCCCTTTCAGCGAGGTCCCGTAATCCTGAACGTCAGGATTCCCGGCATCCGGTCGTGCAGCGGTCGCATCGCCGCATTGGCCTCGGTGGTAACGATGGTGATCGCGCACGTGGCGTTATCGATGATGAGCCCGCCAGCACAGCACCGAACCACTCGAAGGCGCGCCAGTGGCAGCCCAGCCAAGTCCGCACGTTCTAGTCCTAGACGAACTCCACGTACTGGTGAGGGTAAAAACAGAACGTCATTACGAACAACCAGGTGCGACGCCGTTCGCTCGTGGCCGGATCGATGATGTGGGTGCCGGCGCGGAAGCCCACTTGCACGGCTTCGCCGGGTGCGAAAGTGAGACGCACCATGTTCTCAGAGAACTGCTCGCGGCCGATCTGGGCGAACAGTCGGCGCACGCTCGAGTCGTGCCCGGTAAAACCGTGTTCACACACGCTTGAGCGCGGTGTGGAGCACCACGCCGGACGCACCTTGCCCGAGCCACTGCTCAATCAGCGGCCGTTACGTGGCAACAACGACTGGACTGTCGCGAGGAGCCTCGGCTGCCCGAATGCGGCGACGATCTCGGCGCCCCCCGCCAGGGGGCGGGTCGACCCAGCCTTCGGCGCGGACTAGACTAGCTCGCGGAAGCGAGCCGCCTTGCTGCCCCATGAGTTTCGAGCCTGTGATCTCGCGCTCGGGGAGTCGCCTTGGCGCATGCACATCAGGGCTTGGCGGTACTCGTACATCTCGATGCTCCTGCAGGCCAGCCAAGACATCCATCAGACGGGAAGTGGCTCCACACACCGATCCGGCGCTAACTCCTAGGTGCCGGTCGGTGACAAGCGCTGCATATCACTCACGCAGTCCGAGCTCCTTAGCTGCGTGCCCGATATGCTTCCGCGCCGTGCGAAAGGCAACCGGTTGGAGCTTTGTGACCGCCTCAGCCGCTGCATCCATGCTCTTGTACCGGTCGTGATTCGCGCCGTACCAATCCTTGATTTCCTGCGCAATTTCGCGGTTCTCAGCATGCCGCGCATCAGCCGCCTTCTTACCCTGCCGACTGAGCAGTTCCGAGGCTGACGCTTCATCGCGCGCCTCTTTCAAGGTCATCATGTTTGCGATGATGCTGAGCTGATAGAGGCTCTGCAGCCGGTCAAAGTCCAGACCGTCGTCGCGAAGCTGCAGATCTTCGGAAGTGAGCGAGTGGTAGATCAGGCGCAGCATCGGAGGCCCTGGGCGGTCACCTTCCGATTGTGGACCGGCTTCGTCGCCGGCCTGGAGTTCAAGCGGGTGACCCGGATAGTGCTCATGGAGCAGTCCCTTGACCACATCGGCCATTCGCGCCGACTCGCGGGCGACGAACGCCTTGCTCATGTTGAAGAAGTGATCCCTGGAACCAACGATAGCCATGTGTAACCAGCAGCAAGTGCGAACGATGTATTGGGGGCCAGCCAGCGAGCCGGCCGCGACCCGAGGGCAGGTCGCGAGACGGATTCGCGACACCCTGAATCTTATCGCCCTGTGACACACCGAAGACGTGACGTATGACCTCTACTTCACCTCGCTTCGGGCAACACTCGCTCGCTCATCAGGCTTTCATCCCCACGACGTGTCACCGCCTCTCGACCCCAGCACCGGCACGGGTCCGACTGAGGACAATGCGTTCAGCAAGCCAGTGGTTCACCTCGTGCTCGATCCACCCAACCGACTTGCCACCAAGCGAAATAGGGGCAGGAAACGCGCCCGTCCTGATTCGCTCGTAAATGGTTGAACGGGACAAACCGGTGCGGCGCTCGACCTCGCGGCGCCGCATGATCAAGATCGGTTCTTGCGACATGCTATTCATATTCACACTCCATGTTGAACGGCGCCGGGACATCCCGAAGCCCATGACATGGACGATACGCATGTCGGAAAGGGGCCGTAATCCCGTCAGCATGCAGCGCCTACACGCAGGTTGCATGGAGCGCACTCAAGCCGCACGACCTACGCTCTGCCCGCAGAGCGTAGGTCGTTTCCACCTCCATAGCGGACCTTTAAGTGTCTGACAGCGCCCACACCACGCCCGCGAACATGCTAAAGAGGATTCCCTCAGCCCATACCTCACAGCGTCAAAGGACAAGCTCATCATCACCTTCTGAAGGCGACGACGTTCCTCGACGCCCCTTCTCCCTTAGCTGATCGAGATAATCCGACCACTTCTGCATCATCACCCGACGCGCCTTCAGAAACTTGGTGCGGTTATAGGTATCGCCAAGTGGATCCGGCACACCATGCGCGAGTTGGTGCTCGATCACTTCTGGCTCTACACCAAGCTCTTCGTGGAGGATGGTGCGCGCCATTGCGCGAAAGCCATGCCCCGTGATGTCCTTCTTGGTGTCATAGCCCATGCGCTGCAGTGCGGCGTTGACCGTACCGTCAGACATCGCCT
Source organism: Thauera sp. WH-1 (assembly GCF_047806685.1). Taxonomy (NCBI): domain Bacteria; kingdom Pseudomonadati; phylum Pseudomonadota; class Betaproteobacteria; order Rhodocyclales; family Zoogloeaceae; genus Thauera; species Thauera sp. WH-1. Next base: position 17,199 of record NZ_JBLQGP010000031.1, on the reverse strand, counting down.
TGCGAGGGTCGCGGCCCGCGAACACATGCTTTCGGTCGCCGGTAAGGGGATGAAGGTCCTTGAGGATCTGAACCGCTTGACGGGAGAGCGGAACGAGGTGGTCTCGCCCACCCTTCATCCGCGCACCAGGAATCAGCCACTCCTCCCGCTCAAAGTCGATCTCAGCCCATTCCGCGCCGCGCAGCTCCCCGGGGCGAACAAAGAAAAGGGGTGCCAGGCGCAGCGCAGATCGAACGACGAGCGTCCCTTTGAAGCCGTCAATCGCACGCATCAATGCGGCAACTTCGTCGAGGTCGGTAATCGACGGAAAGTGCTCGGGCTTGGGCTTCTTGACGATCCCTTTAAGGTCTGTCGTGGGATCTCGCTCCGCGCGCCCCGTCCCGACTGCGTAGCGCATGACTTGTCCAATGGTCTGCTTCGCCCGGTAAGCGGTGTCCGCTGCACCTCGGTCATAGATCCGCTGGCAGCACGCCAGCACATCCATCGGCTTGATCTTGGAGACGGCGACCTTTCCGATCCATGGAAAAACGTCCTTCTCGAACCGCTGGATGATCTTGCTAGCGTGCCCGGGTGCCCACTCGGAGTCGACTCGCTCCTTTTCGAACCACTCCCGTGCGACAGCCTCGAAAGTATGCACGGTATCCGCGACACGCTCGGCCTCATCCGCCTTTCGCACCGCGCTGGGGTCGACGCCGTTCGCGATCAACGCGCGCGCCTCGTCACGCCGAGTACGTGCGGCCTTCAATGAAACATCCGGATAGACCCCGAGGCTAAGCCGTTTCTCCTTCCCCCCGATGCGGTACTTGAGACGCCACCACTTCCCTCCGCTCGGAGCGACTTCGAGGTACAAGCCCTTCTCGTCGGCGTACTTGCGAGTTTTTGTGGCGGGCTTGAGTGCCTTGATCTGCGTGTCTGTGAGGGGCATCTGGGGGCAACTCCTTAGGTGATTGGGGGCATCTCGAACAGTTGCCCCCAATGTTGCCCCCACCAGCCTCAGGCTTTCAATAGCCATCCTCGGACCACTTCGGACGTAAAAAAAGCCGAAAACCCTAAATTTTCAATGGGTTCCGGCTTTTTTCGGACTACTTCGGAAGTGTTCGTGGTGGACCGAAGGAGGATCGAACTCCCGACCTCTGCATTGCGAACGCAGCGCTCTCCCAGCTGAGCTATCGGCCCTGAAAGAGCGCGCATTATAGAGAGCCGCCCCCTTAAATGGAAGCCCCTGCGACGAGTCCTGCACCGTCCTGGCGCGACAACCCGCTTTCACGCGCCGCGGCCTTGGGGCTTATGCCTCCGCGCTGCCCGACCCCACGGCCGCGCGGCCAAGGCGGTCGGCGACCGCGCGCCAGCCCGGACCACCCGGAAGCGCCTCGATCAGGATGAAGTCTGCTCCCACTGCGTCGAGTGCACGCAGGCTGGCGTACAGGCCCTGCGCGTAGGTGGCGGGTTCGGCAGGCAGGGTGCGCCAGGTCAGCCGTGCGTCGCGCGGGTCGGGCGTGGAGTGGGCGAGGACGGTAACGCGGCTGCCCTCGCCCGCGAGCGCGACGGCTTCGTCGACGAGCAGCGCGGGCTCGACCAGGCGCAGAGGCGTGCGCGGAGCGTAGTGGGCGGCCAGCGCGCCGGAGACGCGCGGGGCGGCGTCGGTTGCGGCGGGCGGGGCCGCGCCCTTGCCCCCGGCGCCTGCAAGGTCCGCACGCCCCTGCCCGGCCGCCGTCTCATCGACCGCCGGCTGCGCCTCGCCCCGCACCCGCGGCAGGCGCCCGATCACGCGCGCGATGTCCTCCGGGCCGATCGCACCCGGACGCAGGATCTCCGGTACGTCGCGCGAGAAGTCGAGGATGGTGGATTCGATGCCGACCTCGCAGGCGCCGCCATCGAGGATCATCGCCACGCGTTCGCCGAGTTCTTCGTGCACGTGCGCGGCGGTGGTGGGACTGATGCGACCGAAGCGGTTGGCGCTGGGCGCGGCCAGGCCGCCGTCGAAGGCGCGCAGCAGCGCGAGCGCGACCGGATGCGCGGGCACGCGCAGACCGACGGTGTCCTGGCCGCCGGTGACCTCATCGGGCACCTCGGGCGTGCGCTTGAGGATCAGCGTCAGCGGGCCGGGCCAGAAGGCGCGGGCGAGCGCGAGCACGTCCTTGGGGATGGTGGCGGCCCACTGCGGCAGGTGTTCCGCCGAGGGCAGGTGCACGATCAGCGGATGGTCGGCGGGGCGGCCCTTGGCGGCAAAGATCTTCTTCACCGCCGCAGGGTCGAGCGCGTCGGCGGCGAGGCCGTACACCGTCTCGGTCGGCATGCCGACGATGTCGCCCGCGCGCAGCAGGGCCGAGGCTTCGGCGATGGCCGCAGGCGTAGGCGATGCGATGCGGCCGCGCGGTGCGGCCCCGGTGGCGCTCATCGCTGCGCGCTCACTCGTCGCGGATGCCGATCGCGGCACGCGCGCCGAGCGCGCGCTCGAGCACGGCCTCGGCATCGTCACCGGTCACGACGAAGTGGCCCATCTTGCGTCCCGGACGGGCGTGATGCTTGCCGTACAGGTGCAGGCGCAGGCCGGGCACGGCGTGCAGCACCGACCAGTCGGGCTCGCGGTAGACGCCATGACCCTTGCCGTCCTCGTACCACAGCTCGCCGAGCAGATTGACCATGACCGCCGCCGAATGCTGGCGCGGCGTCGCGAGCGGCAGGCCGGTGAGCGCCCTCACCTGCTGCTCGTACTGGCTGACATCGCAGGCGTCGATGGTGTGGTGGCCGCTGTTGTGCGGACGCGGCGCCATCTCGTTGACCACCAGCTCGCCGCGGCAGACGAAGAACTCGACCCCCAGCGTGCCGACGTAGCCGAGCTTGTCGGCGATGCGCTCGGCGATCTCCTGCGCGTTGTCCCTCAGGCAAGCAGACGCCCGCGCCGGCGCGATGGTGACGTCCAGGATGCCGTTGCGGTGGCGGTTCTCGCCGGTCGGGAAGCAGCGCACCGTGCCCGCCTCGTCGCGCGCTAGCACCACCGACACCTCGTAGTCGAGCGCCAGCATCTTCTCCAGCACGCAGGGTTCGCCCTTGAAGTGCTGGAAGGCGGCCACCGCCGCGTCACGATCGGCGACGCGGGCCTGGCCCTTGCCGTCATAGCCGAAGCGCGCCACCTTGAGGATGGCCGGGAACAGGCCGGCATTGGCGGCGCGCACCTCGTCCTCGCTGCGGATGACGGCGAAGGGGCCGTGCGGCAAACCGTTGTCGGCGAGGAAGGTCTTCTCGGCGATGCGGTTCTGGCACACCGCGACCGCGCTCGCCGCCGGATGCACCGGGATGAACTTGGAGAGGTAGTCGAGCGTGTCGGCGGGGACGTTCTCGAACTCGGTCGTCACCGCGGCGCATTCACTGCCCAGGGTATCGAGGGCGACGTAGTCGTCGTAGGCGGCGACCAGGTGGCGGTCGGCGATCAGGCCGGCGGGGCTGTGCGGGTCGGGGTCGAGCACCCAGACCTTGTAGCCCATCTCGTGCGCGGCCGAAACGAAAAAGCGGCCGAGCTGGCCGCCGCCGAGCATGCCGAGGGTGGCAGGCGGGAGGATCATGATGCGGCTCTCAATCCAGGGTCATGTCGAGCACCGCCTGGGTCTGGCGGGCACGAAAGTCGGCGAGCTTCTGCGCCAGCGCGGCGTCCTCGACCGCGAGCAGCGCCACCGCGAACAGGCCGGCGTTGGCCGCGCCCGCCTCGCCGATGGCGAAGGTGGCGACCGGGATGCCCTTGGGCATCTGCACGATGGAGAGCAGCGAGTCCTGCCCCGACAGCGCCTTCGACTGCACCGGCACGCCCAGCACCGGCAGCGTGGTCTTGGCCGCGACCATGCCCGGCAGGTGGGCCGCCCCGCCCGCACCGGCGATGATCGCCTTGAGCCCGCGGCCGCGCGCGGCCTCGGCGTATTCGAACATCAGGTCGGGCGTGCGGTGGGCAGAGACGACCCTGGCCTCGAAGGGCACGCCGAAGTCTTCCAGCATCCTGGCCGCGGCCTTCATCGTGGGCCAGTCGGAGTTGGAGCCCATGATGATGCCGACGACGGGTTTGGTTTCGCTCATCTCAAAGTCCCCTATTTGCCGGCGGCGCGTTCGGCGGAAATCACGGTGTTTTCCAGCAGCATGGTGATGGTCATCGGCCCCACGCCGCCCGGCACCGGGGTGATGGCGCCGGCGACTTCCCTCGCCGAGGAGAAATCGACGTCGCCGCACAGCTTGCCGGCATCCAGGCCGTCCTGCAGACGGTTGATGCCGACATCGATGACGGTGGCACCCGGCTTGATCATGTCGCCGCTGACGAAGCGCGGCTTGCCGATCGCCGCCACGAGGATGTCGGCGCGGCGGGTGTGGACGGCGAGGTCCCTCGTCCTGGAATGGCACACGGTGACGGTGGCGCCGGCATTGGTCAGCAGCATCGCCATCGGCTTGCCCACGATGTTCGAGCGCCCGATCACCACCGCCTCGGCGCCCTGCACCGGAGTTCCGGTGCTCTCAAGCATCTTCATGACGCCATGCGGCGTGCACGGGATGAAGCCCTCGCGGTTCTGCGACAAGCGGCCGACGTTCTCGGCGTGGAAACCGTCCACGTCCTTCCTGATGTCGATGGCCTCGAGCACGGCGGTCTCGTCGAGCTGCTTCGGCAGCGGCAGTTGCACCAGGATGCCGTGCACCGCGGGATCGGCGTTGAGCTCGGCGAGCTTCGCCATCACCTCTTCCTGGGTGGCGTCCTGCGGGTAGTCGAAGCGCAGCGAGCGGATGCCCGCCTTCTCGCAGGCGGCCACCTTGTTGCGCACATAGACCGCCGAGGCCGGATCGGAGCCGACCAGAATGACCGCCAGGCAGGGTTGCACACCACGCGCCCTCAGTGCTGCGGCGCGCTCTGCGATTTCGCCGCGCACGCGCGCGGAGAGCGCGTTGCCGTCGATGATGCGAGCGGTCATCGGTAGAGCCTCTAAAAAGGCCGGGATTTTACAGCATCAGCGCCCTGCCGCGGCGCCGGCACAAGCGAGTGCCGGCCTCACCGCCCCCCGCCCGGGGGCGGGCACTTGAGACCGATCGCTGTGATCAAGCCCTGATCGGTCATCTCCCGCACGGTGAGGGTGAAAGCGCCGATACGCACGCGATCGCCCACGACAGCCGCGCGGCCGAGGCGGTCGCGCAAGAGTTCGCCCACCGATCTGTTGCGCTCGTCGGCGCCGATTTCGAGCCCGTAGGCATCGGCCAGATCACTGGCCAGACAGGCGGGATCGACGACGAACTCGCCGAAGAAGCTGGCATTCGCGGACAGTTCGCCCCCGGTGCCGCCGAAGTGGCGTGCGAGCTGCTCGCCAAGCTCATCGGGCGCGACGAACCACACGGCGTCGCCCGGGATCATGCGCGTATCCAAGGTCAGCCGATGCAGATGCCCGCTGCGCACGAGCGCGACGCAGCGCACGTCGATGCCGGAAAACTCCGCCGCCACGTCATCGGGGTGCCGACCTTCGGCGCGTGACCCAGGCGCCACCTGATACTCGAGCAGATCCAACGCCGCTTCGTCGTGGACCCAGACCTCGCGCTTGTCGCGTGGCTCGTCGCGCGGCGGCACCTCGACCTTGAGCCAGCGCGCTGCCATCGGCACCGTGGCGCCCTGCACCAGCAAGGACAGCAGCACCACGGCAAAGGCGACATCGAACAGCAGCCGCGAATCGGGCACCCCCATCACCACCGGGAAGATCGCCAGCACGACCGGCACGGCGCCGCGCAGGCCCACCCAGCTCACGTAGACAAGTTCGTTGCGCTTGTAGCGGAAGGGCCACAGGCCGATCGCCACCGCCAGTGGGCGGGCCACCAGCGTCAGGAAGACGGCCATCGCCAGCGCCTCCCAGGCGTGGGTCAGCAACTCGGACGGCGTCACCAGCATGCCGAGCACGACGAACATGCCGGCCTGGGCGAGCCACGCCAGTCCGTCCATGACCCTGAGCACATGCTCGGTCGCATGACTGCGGCGGTTGCCGACCACGACGCCGGCCAGATACACGGCGAGAAAGCCGCTGCCGTCGAGCAGGTTGGTGGCGGCGAACACCAGCGTCCCGCCCGACAGGATGAGCAGCGCATACAGCCCCTCGGGCAGGCTCAGGCGCGCTATCAGGCGCGACAGCACCCACCCGCCCGCCAAACCCATGATCGCGCCAAGCCCGAGCTGGCTCAGCAGCATCCAGGCAAAACCAGCGATTGTCGTGGCCTCGGGCTGCAGCAGCAGCCCCACCAGCGCCGTGACGAGCAGGATCGCCATCGGGTCGTTGGCACCGGACTCGATCTCGAGCGTGGCCTGCACGCGCTCGTTGAGACGCACGCCACTGTTGCGCAGCAGCGCGAACACCGCCGCGGCGTCGGTCGAGCCGACGATGGCCGCGAGCAGGAAGCCGAGGCGCCAGTCCACCCCCAGCAGCCAGGTGGCGAAGATGCCGAGCAATGCCGCCGTGCCGATCACGCCCCAGGTGGCGAGCACGGCCGCCGGCTTGAGTGCAACCCTGAAGCTGCTGACCCGCGTACGCAGGCCGCCGTCGAGCAGGATGACCGACAGCGCGGCCTGCCCGATCATCGACGCAATGAAGAAATCCTCGAAGACGATGCCACCCGGCCCATCCTCGCCGGCAAGCATGCCCACGCCCAGAAAGAGCAGCAGCAGCGGCAGGCCGAGCCGCGCGGATACCGTGCTGGCCAGCACGCTGATGAAGAGCAGCAGGCCGGTGAGCAGAAATAGGGCATTGACTCCGGTCATTCGATGCGAGCGGTCCTGTGTTCTGAAGCGGGGAGGAATCAGCGCAGCGGAGGCGCTGCTTCGATCGACACGACGTGCTGCACGAGTTCGGCGAGCGAGTTCGCACCCATCTTCTCCATCACGCGGGCGCGATGGACTTCGACTGTCTTGATGCTGATCCCGAGCACGTCGGCAATCTGCTTGTTGAGCTTGCCGACGATGATGAGTTCCAGCACCTCGCGCTCGCGCTGGGTGAGGTGCTCCAGGCGACGCGCGGTGTCGGCCTCCTGCAGGCGCTTTTCGCGATTGTCGCGCTCGAGCGTCAGGCACTGCTCGATCAGGCGCAGCATGTCGCGCTCACCAAAGGGCTTCTCGATGAAGTCCACCGCGCCCTTCTTGAGGGCCGACACGGCCATCGGCACGTCACCATGACCGGTGATGAACACGACCGGCAGGCCGCAGCGACGGCGGCCGAGCTCCTCGAACAACTCGAGCCCGCTCATGCCGGGCATGCGCACGTCGAGCACGATGCATCCGGTCATGTCGGGGCGGCATTCGGCGAGGAAGGACTCGGCCGAGGCATGGGCTGCAACGCTGTAGCCGTTGGCTTCCAGCATCCACACGAGCGAATCGCGCAGGGCTTCGTCGTCATCGACGACATGAACGATCTGGTCAGGCGCTGCGGGCAATCCGCTCACTGGCTGTCTCCGTCGGCAGGGTAAACGAAAATATGGTACCGCCTTCGGGGTTCTCATCGACGATCAATCGCCCGTCGTGGAACTCCACGATCGAGCGACAGATGTTCAGGCCCATGCCCATGCCCTCGGACTTGGTGGTGTAGAAGGGCGTGAACAGGCGCCGCCTGCCCTCCTCGCTGATGCCGTGGCCGCGGTCGATCACTGCCACCTCGACCGCATCCGCGCCGAAGCGGCGCACGCGCACGACCAGCACCCGCTGGGCGGGCAGCGTATCGATCATGGCATCGAGCCCGTTGCGGATGAGGTTGAGCAGCACCTGTTCGATCATGATGCGGTCGGCGTACACCGCGGGCAGGTCCGCCTCGATCTCGGTCTGGATGCGAATGCCGGTGCGGCGGGCATCGATGTCGGCGAAGCCGATGGCATCGTCGAGCACCTCGACGATGCTGACCGCGCTGCGCCGTGGCTCGCTCTTCTTCACGAACTCACGCACGCGGCGGATGATCTTGCCGGCGCGCTCGGCCTGGAAGCTCGCCTTCTGCATCGCGGCCAGGATGTCCTCGGTCCTGGCGTTGCCCGACTGCAGGCGGGTGACCGAGCCGGCGCAGTAGTTGGCGATCGCGGCCAGCGGCTGGTTGAGTTCGTGCGCCAGGGTGGAGGCCATCTCGCCCATGGTGATCAGGCGCGCGGTGCGTTGCAAGCGCTCTTCCTGCTGGCGTGCCACCTCGGCGGTCTGCTTGCGGTCGGTGATGTCGGTGGCGATGCCCATGCGCACCACGCGCCCGTCCACCCAGCGCGTGGCCTGTTCGCGCACGTGGTACCAGCGTCCGGACAGCGGATGCTGTAGCTCGCCGTCGAAGAGCTCGCGCGGCAGGTCGGCCGGCGACAGATTGCGCGGGTCGACACGGTAGTCGCCGCGCTCGGGCTGCGGCACGGCAACCCCACGCACCGTGCGCCCGACGGCATCGAAGCCGTGGATGCGCTTGAACGAGAAGTTGGCGAACAGGATCTCGTCGGTCCGCGCGTCGGCCACGAACACCGCGGCGTCGAGCCCGTCGAGCACGGCCTCGAAGCGCTCGTGCGCGGCTTCGAGCGCCGCGCGCACGCGCTTGGGCTCGGTGATGTCGGTGATCGAGGCCATCCAGCCGGTCTGGCGGCCGGTGAGGTCGATCAGCGGCGACAGGTAGAAGCGCGCGTCGAAGCGTTCGCCGTTCTTGCGCTGGATGCGCATCTCGAAGCCGCTCTTGGGCGCCTGGCCGGCGAGCGTCATGGCCAGGTTGCGCTCACACACCGCGCGCTGCTCGGGCGGCCAATAGGGAAACGGCGCTGCGGTGCCGACCAGTTCGCTCTCGTCGAAGCCGACCATGCGGCAGAAGGCCGAGTTCACGTAGATGATGCGTCCGGTGAGGTCGATCGCGCGCAGGCCGGTGATGACCGAATCCTCCATCGCCTTGCGGAAGGCCGACTCCGCACGCAGGGCATCCTCGGCCGCCTTGCGCCCGGTGATGTCGTGAGCCACGGCATACACCAGCCCCTCGTCGCGCACCGGATTGATGCTCCAGGCCAGCCACTTGTAGCTGCCATCGGCGCAGCGGCAGCGATTCTCGAACTTGACCGGCTCGCCGCCGGCCAGCTGGCGCAGCACCTCGAGCGTCGCGGCGACGTCTTCCGAGTGGACGAAGTCGATCATGAGCTGCCCTGGCAAACCCGCCGGCGCATGCCCGAGGATGCGCTCGAAGGCCGGATTGCAGCGCCGGAAGCGACCGTCGAGATCGACCACGCACAGCATGTCGAGCGACAGGTTGAACAGGCGGTCGCGCTCCTTCTCGACCTTGACGCGATGCTGCACATGGCGCCGCAGCGTCCACAGCGTCCACATCACGATCAGCGACAAGCCCAGGATGATTGCCGTGGGCAGGGCCTTTGCGAAGCTGCCACCCGGACGGAAGGCCATTGCCTGCAGCACCATGCCGTTACCCGGCGGCTCGAGGGCAAGCTCCAGCGCCAGATAGCGGTCCACCTGCGGCAGGGCAGAACTGAGCGCGAGCACGCTGCGCTCGCCATCGAGAATGGCGAGGCGGTATTTCTCGGCGAACCAGTCGGGCACCAGGCGGCTGATCATGCGCTCGGCCGAATAGACCGCCACGATCACACCAAAGAACTCGCCCTGCCGCTGCACCGGTACGAAGACCTCGATCACGGCTTCGCCGCGCGCATTGCGGTGCGGCTGCCCATAGGTGAGGCGCGAGGACAGTGCGCTGCGCTGGAAGCCCTGCACCTGCTCGCCCAGCAAGGTCTCGCCGGCCAGCCAGTCGAGCGCGTCGAAGGGCGCGGTCCAGCGCACCGTCTGGTCGCGCCCGACCCAGGCCAGGTTGGTCAGTGCGCCATTGACGGCCAGATGCTCGTTGGCCTGCAACTGGAAGCTGTCGTGATCCAGGGTGTCGGCCGCCAGGTCGCGCGCGAGCTGGGTGAGGAACTCCTCGGTGCCCAGCATCGCGCGCCTCATCGCCTGCTCCGTCCATTGCAGGTCGCGCGCGAGCGCGCCGCGCTCGACTTCCGACTCGCGCTGCTGCAACAGCCAGACGAGCGCCAGCATCGCGAGCGCGAACAGCGACACGGCGACATAGGGAAGCGCCCAGTACCAGCGCGGCGGGTTGGTCTGGGCGTTTGCGGGCGACTGCATGGAGCGCTTGGGGACAGGCCGAGGGGGCGGACGCCCCTAACTCCAGCCTCGAGCAGTGAATCGGATCCAGATTCTTGTCCATCGCGCCCCAATTCGGCATTCGGTTTAACCCTTACCGGTACGACTCGCATGGCATGCGAGCGCAGCCTGCCGGCGGCTGGCCTGTCCGGGTTTTCGCCAATACTTGCACCACCACTGCAATGCCTACAGTGAATCCATGAGCTCGCTGACTGCGCTGCTTCGGCGCGCCCTCCTCGCCCCGCTGCTGCTCCTTCCACTGATGTTGGTCACGCCCGGGCACGGCAGGGCTGCGGACGAGTCGCTGAGCCTGAGCAGAACCAGCCCTGGCGAGCGCGAACCGCTGCGCATCGGCGTATCGGGCCCCTTCTCCGGTCCGTCTGCGCCGATGGGTCTGTCCATGCGCACCGGCATCCGCATCGCGGCCGCCGAGATCAATGCAACCGGTGGCGTGCTGGGGCGGCGGCTGCAACTGATCGAACACGACGACGAGGCGAGCAACGAGCTGGGCGCGCGCATCGTGCGCGACTTCATCCACCGCGACCGCATCGTTGCCGGACTGGGCATCGTCAACACCGGTGTCGCGCTCGCCAGCCAGCGTCACTACCAGCTCGCGCGCATTCCGGTGATCACCTCGGTCGCCACCGGCTCGCTGCTCACGCGCCAGTTCCAGCCCCCTGAGTTCCCCGACAACTACGTGTTTCGCGTGTCCGCCAACGACACCTTGCAGGCGCAGGTGATCGTCGATGAGGCGGTCGGCCGCCGCGGCCTGACACGCCTGGCGATCCTGCATGACGCGACCAACTATGGCGTGCTCGGCAGTGAGGACCTGATCGAGGCCCTGCGCCAGCGGGGCCTGCAGCCGGTCGTGGTGGAGCGCTTCCAGCTGCGACAGACCGACATGAGCATCCACCTCAAGCGCGCTCGCAAAGCACGGGCCGAGGCCGTGCTCACCTACGGCATCGGCCCCGAACTCGCCCACATCGCCAACGGCCTCGCCCGCATGGGCTGGGAGGTTCCCATCATCGGTAGCTGGACGCTGGCCATGTCGAACTTCATCGAGATCGCGGGCCGCAACGCCGAAGGCGCCCGCATGGCGCAGACCTTCATCCAGGAGGCACGCACGCCCAGGCAGCGCGCCTTTCTCGCGGCCTGGGAGGCTGAGACCGGCCAAGCGCGCATACCCGTCCCGCCTGCGGCGGCGCAGGGCTACGACTCGATGCTGCTGCTCGCCGCCGCCATCCGGCAGGCCGGCAGTGCTGAAGGCGCACGGATCCGCGAAGCACTCGAGGATCTGCGCGAGCCGGTTGAAGGCGTGATCATGACCTACCACCGACCCTATTCACGCGACAACCACGAGACCCTGCACTCGCCGGCGCAGATCCACCTTGGGGAGGTGCGCGGTGGGCGGGTAGTGTTTGCCAATGAGACCGCGCCTGCCACAACCCAGCCTCGCAGACACTGAGGAGCACAATGACAACACGCGCGGTTTGAGAAAAAAATATTGCACATAGCGAAATTGCGTTTTATATTTCGCAACGCTGGCCGTGCGGCAATCGGCATGGTCTCGCTCGCAACCAAACATCGTCCTGCCCCACCGGGCAGGGATCGCCAACCGAACGTCATGAGGAGACAAACCATGACCGGAAACAGCAACCTTCTCCCGCACACCGACACGGACCCGCAGGAAACGAAGGAATGGCTGGAGTCGCTTGCCGCCGTCGTCGAACACGAAGGTCCCGCGCGTGCGCACTACCTGATCGAGACCCTGATCGCCACCGCGCGCCAGGAAGGGGTGAACATTCCTTACTCGGCCACCACCGAGTACATCAACACCATTCCCGCCGAGCAGCAACCGCCCTACCCGGGCGATCCGGACATGGAGATCAAGCTGCACTCCTACATCCGCTGGAACGCGATGGCGATGGTGGTGCGCGCGAACAAGAACACCAACGTCGGCGGCCACATCGCCTCCTTCGCCTCGGCCGCCGCGCTCTACGACGTCGGCTTCTCGCACTTCTGGCATGCGCCGTCCGACGCCCACGACGGCGACATGATCTACTTCCAGGGCCACTCTGTCCCGGGTGTCTACGCACGCGCCTTCATGCTCGGCCGCCTGACGGAAGAGCAGATGGACAACTTCCGCCAGGAAGTCGGCGGCAAGGGCATCTCGTCCTACCCGCACCCCTGGCTGATGCCGGACTTCTGGCAATTCCCCACCGTGTCGATGGGCCTGGGCCCGCTGTGCGCGATCTACCAGGCGCGCTTCATGAAGTACATGGCCAGCCGCGGCATGATCGACGCCGCCCGCGCCGAGCAGCGCAAGGTGTGGGCCTTCCTCGGTGACGGCGAGACCGACGAGGTCGAATCGCTGGGTGCGATCGGCATGGCCGCGCGCGAGAAGCTCGACAACCTCGTGTTCGTCATCAACTGCAACCTGCAGCGCCTCGATGGCCCGGTGCGCGGCAACGGCAAGATCATCCAGGAACTCGAATCCGGCTTCCGCGGTGCGGGCTGGAACGTCATCAAGGTGATCTGGGGCACGAACTGGGATGCGCTCTTCGCGCGCGACAAGAAGGGTCTGCTCAAGCAGCGCATGATGGAACTGTGCGACGGCGAGTACCAGACCTTCAAGGCCAAGGACGGCGCCTACGTGCGCGAGCACTTCTTCAACACGCCCGAACTGCGCGCACTGGTGGCCGACTGGACCGACGACCAGGTGTGGGAGCTCAACCGCGGCGGCCACGACCTGTTCAAGATCTTTGCCGCCTACAAGGCCGCCGCCGAGCACAAGGGCCAGCCCACACTGATCCTGGCCAAAACCATCAAGGGCTTCGGCATGGGCCAGGCCGGCGAGGCCATGAACATCAGCCACCAGCAGAAGAAGATGGACGTCGAGGCCATCCGCCGCTTCCGTGACCGCTTCGGCCTGCCGGTACCCGACGACAAGCTCGAGGAGCTGCCCTACCTGAAGTTCGAGGAAGGCTCGCCCGAGCACAAGTACATGATGCAGCGCCGCATGGACCTGGGCGGCTTCCTGCCGCAGCGCCGCACCAAGGCCGAGCCGTTGGCCGTGCCCGCGCTCGACGCGTTTGCCGCGCTGCTCAAAGCCTCGGGCGAAGGCCGCGAGCTGTCGACCACGATGGCCATCGTGCGCATCATGAACACCTTGCTCAAGGACAAGCAGATCGGCCGCCACATCGTGCCGATCGTGCCCGACGAGAGCCGCACCTTCGGCATGGAAGGCATGTTCCGCCAGTACGGCATCTGGAACCAGGAAGGCCAGAAGTACGTGCCCGAAGACCATGACCAGCTCATGTTCTACAAGGAGAGCAAGACCGGCCAGGTGCTGCAGGAAGGCATCAACGAGGCTGGCGCGATGGCCGACTGGATCGCCGCCGGCACCGCCTACAGCGTGCATGGCGTGCAGATGGTGCCCTTCTACATCTTCTATTCGATGTTCGGCCTGCAGCGCACGATGGACCTGTGCTGGGCGGCGGCGGACCAGCGCACCCGCGGCTTCATGATCGGCGGCACGGCCGGGCGCACCACGCTCAACGGCGAAGGCCTGCAGCACGAGGACGGCCACAGCCTGCTGATGGCCAACATGATCCCCAACTGCATCAGCTACGACCCGACCTTCCAGTACGAGGTCGCGGTGATCGTGCAGGACGGCATGCGCCGGATGTTCGCCGAGCAGGAGGACATCTACTACTACATCACGGTGATGAACGAGAACTACGAACATCCCGAGATGCCCGCCGGCGCCGAGGCCGACATCCTCAAGGGCCTGTACCTGTTCCGCCAGGGCGCCGAGGCCAAAGCCCCGCGCGTGCAGCTGATGGGCTCGGGCACGATCTTCCGCGAGGTGATCGCCGCCGCCGAGCTGCTCAAGGCCGACTGGGGCGTCGAGGCCGACATCTGGGGCGCGCCCAGCTTCAACGAGCTGGCCCGCAACGGCCACGACGTCGAGCGCTGGAACCTGCTGCACCCGATGGAAGAGCCGAAGAAGACCCACGTGCAGCAGAAGCTCGCCGGCTTCGAAGGCCCGATCGTCGCTGCCACCGACTACATCCGCATGTTCCCCGAGCAGATCCGCTCGCAGCTCGACCGCAGCTTCGTCACGCTGGGCACTGACGGTTTCGGCCGCTCGGACACCCGCGAACAACTGCGCCACTTCTTCGAGGTGGATCGCCACTGGGTGACGCTGGCCGCGCTGAAGGCGCTGGCCGATGACGGCGTGATCGGCCGCGACAAGGTCGCCGCGGCGATGGTCAAGTACCAGCTCGATCCGTCCAAGCCGAACCCGATGTCGGTCTGAGCGCGCAAGGAGACAAGAACATGAGCCAACTCATTGAAGTGAAAGTGCCCGACATCGGCGACTTTGACGCTGTGCCGGTGATCGAGCTGTTCGTGAAGGTGGGCGACACGATCGCCGTCGATGACGCGATCGCGACGCTGGAATCCGACAAGGCGACGATGGACGTGCCCTCGTCGCACGCCGGCGTGGTCAAGGAAGTGCTGATCGCTGTCGGCGACAAGGTGGCCGAAGGCACGGTGCTGATCAAGGTCGAGGCCGCCGGCGCCGCGGCGAGCGCGCCCGCCGCCGCCCCTGCGCCGGCACCGGCCGCTGCGCCAGCCCCTGCGCCCACTGCCGCGCCGGCGGTTGCCGCCGCCCCGGCCGCGGCCGGCGGCGTAGTCGAGGTCAAGGTCCCCGACATCGGCGACTTCGACGCCGTACCGGTGATCGAGCTGTTCGTGAAGGTCGGCGACACGATCAAGGTCGACGACGCCATCGCCACGCTCGAATCCGACAAGGCGACGATGGACGTGCCCTCGTCGCACGCCGGCGTGGTCAAGGAAGTGCTGGTCGCGGTTGGCGACAAGGTCGGCGAAGGCAGCGTGCTGCTCAAGCTCGAGACGGCCGGTGGCGCGGTTGCTGCCGTGCCTGCCAGCCCGGCTGCCACGGCCCCGGCGCCCGCCGCGCCCTCGCCCGCCCCGCTGGCCGACGGCGGCCCCGCGGCCAGCGCGCCGGCAGCGATGCCGCTGGCGTCGGCCGCCGCGCCGTCCGCGGTCAAGGTCGGCGGCAAGGTGCACGCCAGCCCCTCGGTGCGCGCCTTCGCCCGCGAGCTCGGTGTCGATCTCGGCCAGGTCAAGGCCAACGGCCCGAAGGGCCGCATCCTCAAGGAAGACGTCGCCGCCTTCATCAAGAGCGCGATGACGACCGGGGTGGTTCCGGGCAAGACCCCGGCTGCAGCCGCAGGTGCATCGCTGGGTGGCGGGCTGGATCTGCTGCCGTGGCCGAAGGTCGACTTCGCCAAGTTCGGCGAGGTCGAAGTCAAGCCTTTGAGCCGCATCAAGAAGATCTCCGGCCAGAACCTTGCCCGCAACTGGGTGATGATCCCGGCGGTGACCTACCACGAGGACGCCGACATCACCGACCTGGAAGCCTTCCGGGTGCAGATGAACAAGGAGTACGAGAAGTCGGGCAAGAAGCTCACCATGCTCGCATTCATCATCAAGGCCTCGGTGCGCGCGCTGCAGGAGTTCCCCGAGTTCAACACCAGCCTCGACGGCGACAATCTGGTCTACAAGAAGTACTTCAACATCGCATTCGCGGCCGATACCCCCAATGGCCTGGTCGTGCCGGTGGTGAAGGACGCCGACAAGAAGAGCGTGTTCGACATCGCCGCCGAAACCGGTGCGCTGGCCAAGAAGGCGCGCGACGGCAAGCTCGGCCCGGCCGACATGTCGGGGGCGTGCTTCACGATCAGCTCGCTGGGCGGCATCGGCGGCACCTACTTCGCGCCCATCGTCAATGCGCCCGAAGTCGCCATCCTCGGTGTGAACAAGTCGGTGATGAAGCCGGTGTGGGACGGCAAGCAATTCGTGCCGCGCCTGACCCTGCCGATGTCGCTGACGGCGGATCACCGAGTCATCGACGGCGCGCTGGCCACCCGCTTCAACGTGTACCTCGCGCAACTGCTGGCGGACTTCCGCCGCGTGATGCTCTGACACGGTGAGGAGTGCGGGGTCGGGGGCGCAAGCCCTTGGCCCCGCGCCCTTCCTCTTCCGGAAACTCCTCACGAGGTGATGAAGATGAGTCAAGTAATTGAAGTGAAAGTCCCGGACATCGGCGATTTCGATTCGGTGCCGGTGATCGAGCTGTTCGTCAAGGTCGGCGACAGCATCCAGGTGGACGATGCGATCTGCACGCTCGAGTCCGACAAGGCCACCATGGACGTGCCGTCCTCGGCCGCCGGCGTGGTCAAGGAGGTGCTGGTCGCCGTCGGTGACAAGGTCGCCGAGGGCACGGTGCTGCTCAAGGTCGAATCAATGACGGCCTCGGCAGCGACCTCGGCCGGCGCCGGCGCGGCGCCAGCGGCACCCGCCGCAGCCCCGGTCGCCGCGCCTGCCGCCGCCGCGCATAGCGGCACGGCGGACGCCGAATACGACATGGTCGTGCTCGGTGCCGGCCCCGGTGGCTACTCGGCGGCCTTCCGTGCCGCCGACCTCGGCCTCAAGACCGCGATCGTCGAACGCTACGCCAGCCTCGGCGGCGTGTGCCTGAACGTCGGCTGCATCCCGTCAAAGGCGCTGCTGCATGTGGCCGCGGTGATCGAGGAAGCCGAGCATGTCGACAAGGCCGGCATCGTGTTTGCCAAGCCGACCGTAGACGTCGATGCGCTCAGAAAGCACAAGGACGGCGTGATCGGCAAGCTCACCGGCGGGCTCGCCGGCATGGCCAAGGCGCGCAAGGTCGACGTCATCCGCGGCTACGGCAGCTTCCTCGACCCGCATCATCTGGAAGTCGAGGAGACCACCGGCAGCGCCCAGGACAAGACCGGCGCCAAGAAGGTGGTGAAGTTCAAGCACTGCATCATCGCCGCCGGTTCGGCCGCGGTGCACCTGCCCTTCATTCCGCGCGACCCACGCATCGTCGACTCGACCGGCGCGCTCGAGCTGCGCCAGGTGCCGCAAAAGATGCTGGTGATCGGCGGCGGCATCATCGGCCTGGAGATGGCCACGGTGTACTCCACGCTGGGTGCGCGCATCGA
>NZ_JBLQGP010000030.1:0-29882 GCF_047806685.1 Thauera sp. WH-1 | reverse complement strand
GTCGGTTCTCATTCTTCTTCCTCCACGTGGTGGCTACGCAGCGAGCGCCACAGCAGCACGGGAATGATCAGGGTGAACACGATGACTTCCTTGTAGGCGCTGGCCCAGAACGAGGCGAAGGCCTCGAGCAGCCCGACCACGAGCGCGCCGGCCGCGGCCAGCGGGTAGCTCGCCAGGCCGCCGATGATGGCGGCAACGAACCCTTTGAGGCCGATCAGGAAGCCGGTGTCGTAGTAGATCGTGGTGATCGGGGCGATCAGCACGCCCGAGAGCGCGCCGATGAAGGCGGCCAGGAAGAACGTGAGCTTGCCCGCGAGCGCGGGCGAGATGCCCATCAGCTGCGCGCCGACGCGGTTGATCGCGGTCGCGCGCAGCGCCTTGCCGTAGAGCGTGCGCTCGAAGAACTGGTACAGCCCGACGATCAGCAGCACCGACACCAGCAGCACCCAGATCGTCTGCCCCGAGACCATCAGCGGGCCGAGCTCGAAGCTGGCGTCGCTGAAGGACGGCGTTCTCTGCCCTTCGGCGCCGAAGAACAGCAGCCCCAGGCCCACCATGGTGATGTGTAGCGCCACCGAGACGATCAACAGGATCAGCACCGGGGCGGAGGCGATCGGCTGGTACATCAGGCGATACATCATCGGCCCCATCGGCACCACGATCGCCAGCGTCAGGATCACCTGCAGCGCCAGCGGCAGTTCATTGGCCGGCAGCGCCCAGAGCAGCCCGGCCAGCGCCAGCGGGTAGGCCAGGTTCCAGCCCGCCACGCCCGCGGCACGCTGCATCTGGCCGGCCTTGAGTGCGCGGCCGCCATCGAACACCGTCACCAGCACGCCCATCGCCACCAGCAGCCACACGGTGGCCGGCAGCGTGCCCGACTGCATCATCGCCAGCGTCAGCGCGCCGTAGGCCACGAACTCGCCCTGCTGGATGAAGATCACCCGCGTGACCGCGAACACCAGCACCAGGGCCAGCGCCAAGAGCGCGTAGATCGCGCCGTTGGTGATGCCGTCCTGGCCCAGGATCAGTGCAATTGTTGCATCCATGGATATGCCCCATCCGTGCCGGCCACCATTGGCCGCCGGCCGCTCTTCCTCACTCGCGCCGGCGATGCCGGCAAAACAAAGCGGGAGCGAGGCGCTCACGCGCCCCGCTCCCGCTCAGGCGCTTACTTCAGCAGCGACCACTGGCCATCGCGAATCTCGATCATCACGCGCGAGCGCTCGTCGAGGCCGAGGTGATCCTCGGCGCTCATCGTGTAGATGCCGGTCGCACCGGCGACTTCCTTGACCCCCTCAAGCGCATCGCGCAGCGCAGCGCGAAACTCGCTGGTTCCGGGCTTGGCCGACCGCAGCGCGGCCGGAACGGCGGCCTCGAGCAGCACGCCGGCGTCCCAGGCATAGGCACCGAAGCTCGACACCGAGCCCGGACCGTGGACCGCCTCGTACTTCTCGACATAGGCCAGCGCGGTGGCCTTCACCGGGTGGCTATCGGGCAGGCTGCGCGCCATCTGCACCGGGCCGACCGGCAGCAGCGTGCCTTCGCAGTCCTTGCCGCAGATACGCAGGAAGTCGTTGTTGGCGACGCCATGGGTCTGGTAGATCGGGCCCTTGTAGCCGCGCTCGCGCAGCGTCTTCTGCGGCAGCGCCGCCGGCGTGCCCGAGCCGGCGATGAATACCGCGTCCGGGCGGGCCGACATCAGCTTGAGCGCCTGGCCGGTGACCGAGGTGTCGGCAGGGTTGAAACGCTCGTTGGCGACGATCTCGATGCCCTTCTCATCAGCGAGCTTCTTGAACTGCTCATACCAGCCCTCGCCGTAGGCGTTGGCGAAGCCGATGAAGGACACCTTCTTGACGTTGTTGGCGCCCATGTGCTCGATGATCGCCGAGGCCATCTGCTGGTCGTTCTGCGGGGTCTTGAAGATCCAGCGCTTCTTGTCGTCCATCGGCGCCACGATGCGGGCCGATGCCGCCATCGAGATCATCGGCGTCTGGGTCTCGGCAGCGACGTCCACCATGGCGAGCGAGGGCGGGCTGGTGGTGGAACCGATGATGACGTCCACCTTGTCCTCGGCAACCAGCTTGCGTGCGTTCTTGACCGCGGTCGTGGTGTCGGAGGCGTCATCGAGAACGATGTAGCGCACCGACTCGCCACCGATGGTGGTCGGCAGCAGCGACACGGTGTTGCGCTCGGGGATGCCCAGCGAGGCGGCAGGGCCGGTCGCGGACACGACGACGCCGACCTTGATTTCAGCCTGCGCGGCAGTGGCGGCGAAGGCGAGGCCGAGGGCGGCCAGCAGGGTATTACGCAGTTTCATGGTGTCTCCTCCAGTGGTGGTGCCGTATGCCGGTGCGCCTGTTCCGGCGTGTCGTTGGCGCCCGCTCGGGTGGCGGTAATTCTGAAATGCAGAACTGATTCTGTGAATTAGAAGTGATACAAAAGAACCAGTCAAGCAAAAAAAATGTATCGATTAGACTTCAGGGCTCGGCACGCTCGTCGAGCAGGCTGGCGCCTGCGGTGGTCGAGCCGAGACGGATCGACAACTGGGCGCAGGCGCGCTTCAGTGCGCTCAGCGTCGGCCCCTCGGGATCGAGATCGAGCGTGCCCTCGACGCCGACGACGGCAATGCTCATGTTGATCTCGTTCTTGAAGTTGAACACCGGACCGGCTGCAGCCTCGACGCCGCGGGCGAAATAGCCGCTCGAGATGACGGCCAGGCCCTGTGCGCGCACGTCGGCAAGCAGCCGACGCGCCTCCTCGAGGCTGGCGACCGGGGTAGCCAGCTTGCCCGACTCGATCTCCTGGCGCAGCAGCGCATCGGTCTGCTGCTCGGGCAACCAGGCGGCGAACACGCGGCCGGCGGCCGAGCCGAGCAGGCTAAGGTGGGTGCCGGTGAGCACGTTGACCGTGATCGGGCGCCGCGGCCGCTCCCAGCGCACGACGACCGGGCCGCGCTCGCTCCACACCGCAAGGGCGACGGTCTCGTTGGTGAGGTCGCGCAGTTCGCTGATCGCGGCGAGGCCGAGGCGGATGCGGTCCACCCGGTCGAGGGCGACGAGGCCGAGATTGAGGGCGAAGGGCCCGAGGTCGTAGCGCGAGGTGAGCCGGTCCTGTTCGACCAGCCCCGAGCGGATCAGGCTGACCAGGTAGCGATGGGCCTTGGAAGGGGGCATGTCCGCAGCCTGCGCGATGTCCTTGAGCATCATGGATCGCTTACCGCTGACCATCGCGCGCAGGATGCTCATGCCCACTTCGAGGGACTGCACGCCATGCTTGCCGTCGAGTTCGTCGTTCATGAGGGCACTGTTCATAAAATTACTTATTGAAGAATTATTTTCTTTATATGTAACATAAGCCCAAACAGCGGAGAACAGCAATGACCCAACTGAAAGTCTACGCAATCGACGGCATCGTGCCGGTCGTGGATCCGACCGCGTATGTACATCCCTCGGCGGTGCTGATCGGCGACGTGATCGTCGGTCCGGGATGCTACGTCGGCCCCTGCGCCAGCCTGCGCGGCGACTTCGGGCGGCTCATCCTCGAGCGCGGCTCCAACATCCAGGATACGTGCGTGATGCATGGCTTCCCCGGTACCGACACGGTCGTGGAGGAAGATGGCCACATTGGCCATGGCGCGGTGCTGCATGGCTGCCGGGTGGGACGCAATGCGCTGGTCGGGATGAACGCGGTGATCATGGACAACGCGGTGATCGGCGAGGCGTCCATCGTTGCCGCGTCGGCCTTCGTCAAGGCCGGCGTCGAGATCCCGCCACGGGTGCTGGCCGCGGGCATGCCGGCGAAGGTGATCCGTGCGCTGTCGGACGAGGAGATCCGCTGGAAGAGCGAGGGCACTGCGACCTACCAGGACCTCTCGCGCCGCAGCCTGGCGACGATGCAGGAGACCACGCCGCTGACGGCGGTCGAGCCGGGACGCAAGCGCATCCACATGCCCGATGTCGTGCCGCTGGTGGAACTGCGGCGCAAGGAAGATTGAGGGCGGAATCCAGCAGGTCGCCGCCGTGCGGACGCTTTGCCTGATCCGGCGCAGGCGCACCGCGCGTCGGTGGGCCGCGCCGCAAAGCGGGGGATCAGCCTGCGTCGCTCAGCGGATCGGCGTCCTGGAAGCGCTCGAACAGGCGCGGCGAAGCCTCGGGCGTGCGCCCATCGGCCAGTTGGAAGTGCGTCTCCAGATGGCGCTCGGACGGCGCCAGCAGGCGACGGTAAAGCTCGCGGCAGAGCAGGCGCGCGCGCTGCCCGGGCCAGTCGGCGGCGAGCAACACGTCCGGCAGACCGGGATCGCGCAGCAGCAGGCGGCGATAGTCGTGAATCAGCAGCATCCGGCCGAGGAAGGCGCTCTCGTCGTCGCAGGCGCCCTCGCGCAGCTGCGTCAGGACGGGCTGGTAGCGCTCGACGAAGTCTCGATAGGTCGCGGCCAGCCCTTCGAGATTCCACGCCGCGTGCACCAGCTCGGCGTCGCTTGCCGCCGTGCCAAGCGCGGCATCGGCCGCCAGCAGCGGCTTGAGCTTGGGCACGAGCCCGCCCAGGCCCTCGCCGACGAGGGCGTCGAAGGCCGCAATCAGGTCGGCGCTGGGATGAATGAAGCAGTCGCCGCTCAAGGTGCCGAAACCCTGCCAGAACAAGGCCCGGCGCAAGCGCTCGCGATCCTTCGCAGCGAGTTCGCCCACCGTCACCACCAGGCGCCAGCGCCGATCCCAGCCCTGGGCGGTCGATGCGTAGATGCGGCGCGAGGCGTCCTCGATGCGTTGCAGTCCGGAAGCGGTGAGCAGGTAGTCCGTGCGCCGACCGCAAGGTTCGCTGCGCAGCCACTCGTCGCGCACAAGCCGGAACACCGAGGTCCGCACCAGTCGCTCGTTCAATCCCAGCGGCTCGAGCAGGCGGATGAGGCTGCCCAGCCAGATGCGCCCCCCGCGCGGCACCACCGCGTCGCCAAAGGCCGAGATGATCAGCGACCTCGCCTGCACGCGATCCTGCTTGCGAAATGCGTCGAGGCGGTCCTGAATGGAAGTGGTCACGGATTGACGGGTTTGGGCACTTGCGGGCGCGAAGTCTATCGGCTCCAGCGGATTGCGCATAGCACCCCTGCGGGCAGCGTGAAGCGGTGTGGTCGTGGGCATGGTCTGGGTGTCCGGGCAGGCGCGCAGAGCGAACGCTCACGATGCTGCGGCGCAGCGTTTCAGCAAGCATCATCGTGATGCCTTTTAAATGATACCTTACAAACGACTATTTGTATCACAAAGGTATCGAATCAATGCCATCGCAAGCGACAGGATTATTCATTACCTTTCATAAAAATGATGAATGATTCTCATGTGATACTTAACAATCTGATTTTTATATAGTTACGTTTTCTGAAATAAGTTCTGCATGACAGAACAAAGAACGATCCGACACCATAAACGAGATACCAATGATTGACATAGACCAAATCCATTTGTATCGTTTAAAGCACAAGACCCCCACCCGGAGAGACCAATGACCCACCCCCTGCTCGAGAAGCATCGCGCCACCCTGGAAGGCGCACTCAACGCCATCGCCACGCGCGGCTACTGGTCCCCGTTCCCCGAGATGCCGAGCCCCAAGCTGTATGGCGAAACGGCGCCGGACGATGGCAAGCGCGCGTTCGAGGCCCACCTGGGCAAGCGCTTCGAGCTGGATCAGCCGGGCCAGACCGGCTGGCACGGGGGTGAGTCCTCGCCCTATGGCATCACGCTCGACGTCAGCTATCCGGTGTGCGAGCCCGATGCGCTGATCGCCGCCGGCCTCGAGGCGATGCAGGGCTGGCAGGCGGTGGGCGCCGACGGCCGCACCGGCATCTGCCTGGAGATCCTCGACCGCCTCAACAAGCAGAGCTTCGAGATCGCCCATGCGGTGATGATGACCTCTGGTCAGGGCTGGATGATGGCCTTCCAGGCCGGTGGCCCGCACGCCCAGGACCGCGGCCTCGAGGCCGTGACCTACGCCTGGCGCGAGCAAAGCTTCGTGCCGGCCGAGACCACCTGGGAGAAGCCGCAGGGCAAGAACCCGCCGCTGGTCATGAAGAAGCACTTCCAGATCGTCGGCCGCGGCGTCGGCCTGGTGATCGGCTGCGGCACCTTCCCGACCTGGAACACCTACCCGGGCCTGTTCGCGGCGCTGGCGACCGGCAACGCGGTGATCGTCAAGCCGCACAGCAACGCCATCCTGCCGGCCGCCATCACCGTGCGCACGATCCGCGCCGTGCTCGCCGAGAACGGCATCGACCCCAACCTGGTCTCGCTGTGCGTCGCCACCCAGCGCACCGTGACCCAGGCGCTCGCCACCCATCCGGCGGTCAAGTCGGTCGACTTCACCGGCAGCAACGTGTTCGGCCAGTGGCTGATCGACAACTGCCGCCAGGCCCAGGTGTATGCCGAGCTCGCCGGCGTGAACAACATCGTCATCGACTCCACCGACGCCTACAAGGCGATGCTCAACAACCTCGCCTTCACGCTGTCGCTCTACTCCGGCCAGATGTGCACCACCTCGCAGGCGATCTTCGTGCCCGCCGGTGGCATCGACACCGAGGACGGCCACAAGAGCTATGACGAGTTCTGCGCCGACCTCGCCCGCTCGGTCGAGCGCTTCCTGTCCAAGCCCGAAGTCGCCTTTGCTGTGCTCGGCGCGATCCAGTCCGCCGACACCGCCGAGCGCATCGACATCGCCAACAGCGGCGCACTGGGCAAGGTCGTGCTCGCCTCGCAGAAGCTCGACAACCCCGAGTTCCCCGGCGCCAAGGTGCGCACCCCGGCGCTGCTCGCCTGCGATGCGGCCGACGAGAAGGCCTACATGGAAGAGCGCTTCGGCCCGATCAGCTTCATCGTCAAGGTCGCCGACACCGCCGCCGGCATCGCGCTGTCCGAGCGCGTGGTCAGCACCCATGGCGCGCTGACGGTCGGCCTCTACTCCACCCGGCAGGACGTCATCGACGCCATGACCGAGGCCACCTGGCGCGGCAAGGTCGCGCTGTCGATCAATCTCACGGGTGGCGTCTTCGTGAACCAGTCGGCTGCCTTCTCGGACTACCACGGCACCGGCGGCAACCCCTCGGCCAACGCCTCGTACTCGGATTCGGCCTTCGTCGCCAACCGCTTCCGTGTCGTCCAGCGTCGCTACCACGCCTGAGGAGCCGACCATGGAATACAAGAACATTCAGTTCGCAGTGGAGGCGGGCATCGCCCGCCTGACGCTGAACCGCCCCGACAAGCTCAACAGCTTCACCGGCGAGATGCACGGCGAGCTGCGTGACGCGCTCGACCGCATCCAGGCCGACAAGGCCGTGCGCGTGCTGGTGCTCACCGGTGCCGGCCGCGCCTTCTGCGCCGGCCAGGACCTCGCCGATCCCGACATGGCTGCGGTGGGCGGGACGATGCCCGACATCGGCAACGTCGTCGAAAAGAACTACAAGCCCCTGGTGCTGCGCCTGCAGAACCTGCGCGTGCCCACCATCGCCGCGGTCAATGGCATTGCCGCTGGCGCCGGCGCCAGCGTGGCGCTGGCCTGCGACCTGGTGGTGGCGGCGAAATCCGCCTCCTTCCTGCAGGCCTTCAGCAAGATCGGCCTGGTGCCCGACACCGGCGGCACCTGGTTCCTGCCCCAGCGCGTCGGCATGGCACGCGCGATGGGCCTGGCGCTGCTGGCCGACAAGCTGCCCGCCGACAAGGCCGCCGACTGGGGCCTGATCTGGGCCGCCTACGACGACGCCGAATTCGGCGCCAAGGTCGATGCGCTCGCCGCCCAGCTCGCCAGCATGCCGACCAAGGCGCTGGTGCGCACCCGCCAAGCGATGCACGCCGCGCCCGGCCACACGCTCGAGCAGCAGCTCTCCTTCGAAGGCGGCTTCATGCGCGAGCTGGGCTGGAGCCCGGACTACGCCGAGGGCGTTGCCGCCTTCATGGAAAAGCGCGCACCGAAGTTCACCGGGGAATGAGCGTGACGAACCCGCAAGCCCTCCCGACTTCCGCCGTCATCGCCGTCGTCGGCACCGGCGCCATGGGTGCCGGCATTGCCCAGGTGGCGGCCGCCGCCGGCCACGTGGTCAAGCTGCTCGACAACCGTCCCGGCGCCGCTGCCAAGGCGATCGAAGGCATCCGCGCCCAGTTCGGCAAGCTCGCCGACAAGGGCAAGATGAGCGCGGAGGCCGCGCAGGCGGCCGGCGCGCGCCTGGTCGCGGTCGAGCAACTCGCCGACCTCGCGGATGCCGCGCTGGTGACCGAGGCCATCGTCGAGAACCTCGAGGCCAAGCAGACGCTGTATCGCGAGCTCGAAGACATCGTCGGCGCCGATTGCCTCTTCGGCACCAACACCTCGTCGATCTCGGTGACCTCGATCGGCGCCGCGCTCAAGCGCCCCGAGCGCCTCACCGGCCTGCACTTCTTCAACCCGGCGCCGCTGATGAAGCTGGTCGAGATCGTGTCCGGCCTTGCCACCGACAAGGCGGTCGCCGACACCCTGTTCGCCACTGCCGCCGCGTGGGGCAAGACGCCGGTGCATGCGCGCTCGACGCCTGGCTTCATCGTCAACCGCGTGGCGCGCCCCTACTACGCCGAGGCGCTGCGCATCCTCAACGAAGGCGGCGGCGACTGCGCCACGCTGGACGCCATCATGCGCGACGCCGGTGGCTTTCGCATGGGCCCGTTCGAGCTGATGGACATGATCGGCCACGACGTGAACTTCGCCGTGACCCGCTCGGTGTGGAACGCCTTCTACAACGACCCGCGCTTCACCCCCTCGCTGATCCAGCAGGAGCTGGTGGATGCCGGTTTCCTCGGGCGCAAGAACGGCCGCGGCTTCTACGACTACCGCGAAGGCGCCGAGCGCCCCGCGCCGCAGGTCGCGGTGGCGCAGCAGGCGCCCGACGCGGTCGTGCTGCACGGCCATTCGGCAGCCGTGCACGCGCTCGCCGACCGCCTCTTCGAGCGCAACATCCCGCACTCCTGGGGCGAGGCCAACGACGGTCGCATCGCCGAAGTGGGCGGCGCGGTGATCTTCGTCACCGACGGCCGCACCGCCACCCAGCGCGCCGCAGAGATGGGCATCGCCAACGTGGTGCTGATCGACCTCGCGCTCGACTATGCCACCGCCACCCGCATCGCCCTGGGCGCCGCGATCAACTGCTTCGCACCCGCGGTCGGCGCCGCCGTCAGTCTGCTGCAGGCCGCCGGCTTCGAGGTCTGCCGCCTCGGCGACACGCCGGGCCTGGCGGTGATGCGCACCGTGGCGATGCTCGCCAACGAGGCCGCCGACGCGGTGAACCAGGGCGTGTGCGACGCCGCCGGCGCCGATGCGGCGATGAAGCTGGGCGTGAACTACCCGCGCGGTCCGCTGGAATGGGCCGACCGCGTCGGCCTGCCGACGATCTGCACCGTGCTCGCCAACCTCGCCCGCTTCTACGGCGAAGACCGCTATCGCGTCTCGCCGCTGATCCAGCAGCGCGTCCTTGCCGGAAAGAAGATCCATGACTGAAAGACACGACATCCCCACCGACCCGCAGGCGCTGGCCGAGGCCGTTGCCGCGGCGATGTGGTCGCGCGACCGCGCCGCCCAGGCCTTGGGCATGCGTATCGAGGCCGTCGGCCCCGGCACCGCCACGCTCAGCATGCGAGTGCGCAGCGACATGGTGAATGGCCATCACATCTGCCACGGTGGCCTCATCTTCAGCCTCGCCGACACCGCCTTCGCCTACGCCTGCAACGCCTACAACCGCAACACCGTGGCCTCGGGCTGCAACATCGACTTCGTCGCCCCGGGCAAGGAAGGCGACACGCTGACCGCCGAAGCGATCGAGCGCTCGGCGTCGGGCCGCACCGGTGTCTATGACATCACCGTGCGCGACAGCGCCGGCAGGACGGTCGCGCTCTTCCGCGGCAAGAGCTACCGCATCGCCGGCGAGGTCATCGCCGGCCTCGACGCAGAACAGGCCTGAGCGGCCACCCCAGAACAGAGAGGAGAACACGAAACCATGACCGTGAAGAGCCCCACGCCCGGCGACCTCGATCCGATCGAAACCGCCAGCCGCGACGAGATCTCGGCCCTGCAACTGCAGCGCCTGCAGTGGTCGGTGCGCCACACCTATGACAACGTCGAGCCCTACCGCAAGCGCTGCCAGGAAGCGGGCGTGCATCCGGACGACCTCAAGGCGCTGGCAGACCTCGCCAAGTTCCCCTTCATGACGAAGACGGACCTGCGCGACAACTACCCCTTCGGCCTCTTTGCCGTGCCGCGCAACAAGGTGCTGCGCCTGCACGCCTCGAGCGGCACCACCGGCAAGTCGGTGGTGGTCGGCTACACGAAGAACGACCTCGACAACTGGGCCGACGTCGTCGCGCGCTCCTTGCGTGCCGCCGGCGTGCGTGCCGGCGACATGGTGCATAACGCCTACGGCTACGGCATGTTCACCGGCGGCCTTGGCGCCCACTACGGTATCGAGCGCGCCGGCTGCACCGCGGTGCCGATGTCCGGCGGCCAGACCGAGAAGCAGGTGCAGCAGATCATGGACTTCCGCCCCGACGCGATCATGGTCACGCCCTCCTACTCGCTGGTGATCGCCGAGGAGTTCGAGCGCCTCAACATCAAGCCCGAGGAGATCTCGCTCAAGGTCGGCATCTTCGGCGCCGAACCCTGGGGCGAAGGCATGCGCAGCGAAATCGAGCGCAAGCTCGGCATCGACGCCATCGACATCTACGGCCTCACCGAAGTGATGGGCCCCGGCGTGGCCAGCGAGTGCATCGAGACCAAGGACGGCCCGGTGATCTGGGAAGACCACTTCTACCCCGAGATCATCGACCCCGACACCGGCGAGGTGCTGCCCGACGGCGAGGAAGGCGAGCTGGTGTTCACCTCGCTGACCAAGGAAGCCTTCCCGGTCATCCGCTACCGCACCCGCGACCTCACCCGCCTGCTGCCGCCGACCGCGCGTTCGTTCCGCCGCATCGGCAAGATCACCGGGCGCTCGGACGACATGCTGATCGTGCGCGGCGTGAACGTGTTCCCGACCCAGATCGAGGAGCAGATCATGCGCGACAAGCGCCTGTCGGGTAACTACCAGATCGTGCTCACCCGCGACGGCCACCTCGACAACGTCGAGATCCGCGTCGAGGTCCAGCGTGAGCTGTCGGGCACGCTCAGCCGCACCGAGACCGAGACCATCGCGCGCGAGCTGCAGCACCACATCAAGACCATCATCGGCATCTCCACCAAGGTGAACGTGATGGAGTTCGACACCATTCCGCGCACGCTGACCGGCAAGGCTCGCCGCGTCATCGACCAGCGCCCCAAGCAACTGTGAGGAGCGCACGATGACTCAAGTCTCAACGACCCAAGCCTTCATCTGCGACGCCATCCGCACCCCGATCGGCCGCTACGGCGGCACCCTGGCCGCCGTGCGCGCCGACGACCTCGGCGCCGTGCCGCTCAAGGCCCTGATGGCGCGCAATCCCCAGGTCGACTGGGCCGCGGTGGAAGACATCATCTACGGCTGCGCCAACCAGGCCGGCGAGGACAACCGCAACGTCGCGCGCATGTCCGGCCTGCTCGCCGGCCTCCCGATCGAAGTCCCCGGCACCACGGTCAACCGCCTGTGCGGCTCGGGCATGGACGCCATCGGCCTGGCCGCGCGCTCGATCAAGTCGGGCGAGACCGAGCTGATGATCGCCGGCGGGGTCGAGAGCATGTCGCGCGCGCCCTTCGTGATGGGCAAGGCCGAGTCCGCCTTCTCCCGCCAGGCCGCGATCTACGACACCACCATCGGCTGGCGCTTCATCAACCCGCTGATGAAGAAGCTCTACGAGACGCACTCGATGCCGCAGACCGCGGACAACGTCGCCGCCGAGTTCAACATCTCGCGCGCCGACCAGGACGCCTTCGCGCTGCGCTCGCAGCAGCGCTGGGCCGCCGCGCACGCCGCCGGTCGCTTCAAGGACGAGCTGGTGCCGGTGGAGATCCCGCGCAAGAAGGGCGAGCCGATCGTGTTCGACACCGACGAGCATCCGCGCCCGGAGACCACGCTCGAGATGCTGGCCAAGCTCAAGGGCGTCAACGGCCCCGAGCTCAGCGTCACCGCCGGCAACGCCTCGGGCGTCAATGATGGTGCCTGCGCGCTGCTGCTGGCTTCCGAAGTCGCCGCAGCCAAGCACGGCCTGACCCCGCGTGCGCGTGTCGTCGCCATGGCCACCGCCGGCGTGGCGCCGCGCATCATGGGCTTCGGCCCGGCGCCGGCGGTGCGCAAGGTGCTGGCCAAGGCGGGCCTCACGCTCGAGCAGATGGACGTCATCGAGCTCAACGAAGCCTTTGCCGCGCAGGCGCTCGCCGTGGTCCGCGACCTCGGCCTGGCCGACGACGAAGCGCGCGTTAACCCCAACGGCGGCGCCATCGCCATGGGCCACCCGCTCGGCATGAGCGGCGCGCGCCTGGTCACCACCGCCGCCTACGAGTTGCAGCGTCGCAATGGCCGCTACGCCTTGTGCACGATGTGCATCGGCGTCGGCCAGGGCATCGCGATGATCATCGAGCGCGTCTGAGGCACGGGACAGGGCCATGAACTACGAAACCCTCGCCATCGAGCGCCGCGGCGCCGTCGCCACCCTCTGGATGGATCGGCCGGCGGTGTTCAACGCCTTCAACGAGCAGCTCATCGCCGAACTCGCCGCCGCCTGCAGCGAACTCGACGCCGACGCCAGCGTGCGCGTGGTGGTGCTGGCCGGTCGCGGCAAGCACTTCTCGGCCGGTGCCGACCTCAACTGGATGCGCCGCGCCGCGGACAGCACCGAGGCCGAAAACCTCGCCGATTCGCGCAAGTTCGCCGCCATGCTGCGCACGCTGTCGGGGCTGTCGAAGCCGACCATCGCCCGCGTGCAGGGGGCGGCGCTCGGCGGCGGCACCGGCCTCACTGCCGCATGCGACATGGCGATCGCGGCCGAGGATGCCAGCTTCGCGACCTCCGAGGTCAAGTTCGGCATCATCCCCGCGGTCATCAGCCCCTACGTGCTGCGCGCCATCGGCCCGCGCCACGCGCTGCGCTACTTCCAGAGCGCCGAACGCTTCGGCGCTGCGGAAGCCAAAGCCATGGGGCTGGTCAATGAGGTCGTCGCCGTCGACGAGCTCGACCCCGCGGTCGAGCGCCTGGTCCAGGCCCTGCTGGCCTGCGGCCCGCAGGCCCAGCTTGCCGCCAAGCAGCTGATCGCCGCGCTCGCCGGGCGTCCGATCGATGACGCCGTCGCCGAAGAAACCGCCACCCGCATTGCCCGGCAGCGCGCCACCGCCGAGGCGCGCGAAGGTTTCGCGGCCTTCTTCGACAAGCGCCCGCCGGCATGGATGGCATGAATACCCGCCGCGCACCACGCGCGGCGGCCGATTGAGGAGTGGGCGGGCCGCTTCCACGTCCCGCGTTCCGCGCCGGTATCTCCCGGTGCGGTGTTTGCTAGGAGGAAACACATGTACACCCAGGCAATGGACATTCCGGACGAGTCCGGGAAGAAACTGGCCGCCGTATCCAGCGCACAGAGCGACCTGGAAGCGGCATTCGAGGCCCGCATCGACGCCGACGGCCGCATCGAGCCGCAGGACTGGATGCCGGAGGCCTACCGCAAGACCCTGGTGCGCCAGATCAGCCAGCACGCCCACAGCGAGATCGTCGGCATGCTGCCCGAAGGCAACTGGATCTCGCGCGCCCCGAGCCTCAAGCGCAAGGCCATCCTGATCGCCAAGGTCCAGGATGAAGGCGGCCACGGCCTCTACCTGTACTCGGCGGCCGAGACGCTCGGCACCAGCCGCGACCAGATGCTCGAAGGCCTGCACTCGGGCAAGGCCAAGTACAGCTCGATCTTCAACTACCCGACGCTCAACTGGGCTGACGTCGGCGTGATCGGCTGGCTGGTCGATGGGGCGGCGATCATGAACCAGGTCCCGCTGTGCCGCTGCTCCTACGGTCCGTATGCGCGTGCCATGGTCCGCGTGTGCAAGGAAGAATCCTTCCACCAGCGCCAGGGCTACGAAGCCCTGCTGGTGATGATGAAGGGCACCGACGAGCAGCGCGCGATGGTGCAGGACGCGGTCAACCGCTACTGGTGGAAGTGCCTGGCCATGTTCGGGCCGCCGGACGCCGACAGCCCGCACAGCGCGCAAGGCATGCGCTGGGGCATCAAGCGCATCAGCAACGACGACCTGCGCCAGAAGTTCATCGACGCCACCGTGCCGCAGGCCAAGGTGCTGGGCGTGACCCTGCCCGACCCCGCGCTCAAGTGGAACGAGGCGCGCGGCCACTACGACTACGGCCAGATCGACTGGGCCGAGTTCTGGAACACCGTCGAAGGCAACGGACCGTGCAACAAGGAACGCCTGGCCACCCGGGTCAAGGCTCACAACGATGGCCAGTGGGTCCGCGACGCGGCCCAGGCCTACGCCCGCAAGCAAAAAGAACGCGCACTGAAGGAGGCAGCATGAACACCCCCGCACTCAAGGATTGGCCGCTCTGGGAAGTCTTCGTCCGCAGCAAGCAAGGCCTCGAGCACAAGCACTGCGGCAGTCTGCACGCGGCCGACGCCGCCCAGGCCCTGCACATGGCGCGCGACGTCTACACCCGCCGCCAGGAAGGCGTGAGCATCTGGGTCGTGCCCTCGGTGGCGATCACCGCCAGCAACCCGGACGACAAGGGCGAGCTGTTCGACCCCGCCGCCGACAAGATCTACCGCCATCCGACCTTCTACGAAATCCCTGAAGAAGTGGGGCACATGTAATGAGCACGCCGATCGACTACCTGCTGCACCTGGCCGACAACGCCGTCGTGCTCGGCCAGCGCAATGCCGAATGGTGCGGGCACGGCCCCATCCTGGAAGAAGACATGGCGCTGGCCAACGTCAGCCTCGACCTCATCGGCCAGGCCCGCCTGCTGTACCAGCGCGCCGCCGAGCTGATGGGCGGTGACGCCACCGAGGACAAGCTGGCCTATTTCCGCGGCCCGCACGAGTTCCGCAACTACACGCTGCTCGAGCTCCCGCACCACGGCCCGCTGGTGGGCTACGCCGCGGCCGACCGCGACTACGCCACCACCATCGTGCGCAACTTCCTCTATTCGGCGCTGATGGTGCATGTGTGGGACGGCCTGCAGCAGTCCGCCGACGCCAGCCTGGCCGCGATCGCCGCCAAGTCGCTGAAGGAAACCAGCTACCACCTGCACCATTCGCGTGACTGGCTGGTGCGCATGGGCGACGGCACCGAGGAGTCGCACGCCCGCGCGCAGGCGGCGGTGAACCACCTGATGCCCTACACCGAGGAGTTCTGGACCACCAGCCCGGCCGAAGGCGCCGCGGTCGCGGCCAAGATCGGCATCGACGTGTGGGCGCTGCGCCCGGCCTGGGATGCGCTGGTGAACGACGCCCTGGCCGAAGCCACGCTGACCCGCCCGAACTTCCACGGCTACGTGACCGAGGGCAAGATCGGCCTGCACTCCGAGCACCTGAGCTATCTGCTCGGGGAGATGCAGGGCCTGGCCCGCGCCCACCCGGGCGCCACCTGGTAAGGACGAAGGCCATGAGCAGCGTCGTGGACAAGATCTGGGCCACCCTCGAGCCCCTGACGGACCCCGAGATCCCGGTGGTGACCCTGCGCGAGCTGGGCATCCTGCGCGATGTGCGGGAAACGCCGGCGGGCATCGAGGTGGTCATCACCCCGACCTACAGCGGCTGCCCCGCCATGGGGCAGATCGAGGACGACGTGCGGGCCAGCCTGGAACAGGCCGGCATCGAGGCGCGGGTGATCACCCAGCTCGCGCCAGCCTGGACCACCGACTGGATGAGCGACGAGGCCAAGGAGAAACTGCGCGCCTACGGCATCGCCCCGCCCCAGCGCAGCTGCGGCAGCAGTGGCGAGGTCAGCGTGCTGAAGTTCGTGCGCCGGCAGCCGACCGAAGCGGTCCCCTGTCCGCAGTGCGGCTCCACCCACACCGTCGTCACCTCCGAGTTCGGTTCCACGGCCTGCAAGGCGCTGTACAAGTGCCTCGACTGCCAGGAGCCCTTCGACTATTTCAAACCCTATTAAGAGCCGGAGCCCAGACGCCATGTCAGCCCCCCGTTTCCAAGAACTCGCCGTCAAGCGCGTGAGCCCCGAGGCCGCCGGCGCGGTGGCGATCACCTTCGCCATCCCCGAGACCGAGCGCGAACGCTTCGCCTTCGAGCCGGGCCAGTTCCTCACTGTTCGCGCCACCATCGACGGCCAGGACGTGCGCCGCAACTACTCGATCAGCAGCCCGCGCAGCCGGCTGGCCCGCAACGGCGAACTCGAGATCGGCATCCGCCCGGTCGAGGGCGGCCTGTTCTCCAACTGGGCGGCGAAGTCGGTCAAGGCCGGCGACACCCTCCAGGTGATGCCGCCCGACGGCCGCTTCGTGATCAGGAAGAAGCGCGCGATCCACCGCGTCGGCTTTGCCGCCGGCTCGGGCATCACGCCCATCCTGTCAATCGCCGCGAGCACGCTGGAAGAGCAACCGGACTCCAAGTTCACGCTGATCTACGGCAACCGCCGCATGTCGACGGTGATGTTCAACGAGGAACTGCAGGACCTCAAGGACCGCTACCGCGACCGCCTGACGATGATCCACATCCTGTCGCGCCAGGCGCAGGAAGTGGACCTGCTGCAGGGCCGCATCGACGGCGCCAAGGTGCGCGCGATCATCGACGCCCTGCTGCCGGTGGGCAGCATGGACGAGGTCTTCATCTGCGGGCCGGACGAGATGATCACCGCCACCGAGACCGCGCTGACCGAGGCCGGGGTGCCCGCCGACCGCATCCGCACCGAGCGCTTCACCGTCAACCTGCCCCCCGGCGCGCATCCGGTCGGTGCCTCGAGCACCGCCGAAGCGGTCGCGGCCGCGACCAAGGACATCACCATGGTCCTGGTGCTCGACGGCAAGGAGCACGAGATCGCGATTGGTCCGGACGAGCACCTGCTCGACGCCGGCCTCAACGCCGGTCTCGACCTGCCGTTCTCGTGCAAGGCCGGCGTGTGCTGCACCTGCCGCGCCAAGGTCACGGAGGGCGAAGTCGTGATGGACAAGAACTTCACCCTCGAGGCCGACGAGGTGGCGCAGGGCTACGTGCTGAGCTGCCAGGCGCGCGCCACCACCAAGCGCCTCAGGCTCAGCTTCGACGAGCGCTGACACGGTACTGCGGGCCGACGGCGCCCACCCGTCGCGTGCAACAGCCAACGGCCGTCTCGACGGCCGTTTTCCATTGCGGCGGGACTTGCGGGCAGCGGCTGTCATCGGCGGCAACTGATACAGATCAACGAAGCAACGCCGGCATGCTGGTATCACTTCAATCTCGACCCACCTTGGACAGCGAACGCCATGGCCGGCCCCCACGCTCTCAGCTCTGCCTTCGAACCGTCCTCGATCGCCGTCATCGGCGCCTCCGACACACCGGGTTCGGTCGGCCGCCTGATCTACCGCAACCTGATCGAAGGCGGCTATCGCGGCACCCTGTACGCGGTCAATCCGAAGTACGACAGCATTCAGGATCAGCCCTGCCACCGCTCGATCGAGGACATCGGCCGCCCGGTCGACCTGGCCATCATCGCCACCCCGGCGCGCGTGCTGCACAACGTGACCGCCCAGTGCGGCCGCAGCGGCGTGCGCAATGCGGTCATCGTCAGCGCCACCGGGCGCACGCTGGAGCGGCGCATCATCGAGACCGCGCGCGAGACCCGGCTGCGCCTGCTCGGGCCGGGCAGCCTCGGCATCGCCCGCCCCGGCAGCGGCCTGATCGCCGCCCTCACCCGCATCGCCGTCAAGCCCGGCGAGATCGCCCTCGTCTCGCAATCGGGCGCGATGTGCTCGGTCGTGCTCGACTGGGCGCAGACCAACAACGTCGGCTTCTCGTCGGTGATCTCGCTTGGCGGCACGGTGGACATCGACTTCGGCGAAACCCTGGAGTACCTGATCCACGACCCGCAGACACGCTACATCCTGCTCTACGTGGACCACATCCGCGACGCACGCCACTTCATGAGCGCGCTGCGCTCGGCGGCGCGCGTCAAGCCGATCATCCTGCTCAAGGCCGGCCGCCACGGCCGCAGCGACAACAATGCCCCGGCGGCGGACAGCGCCGGCCTCGCCGACCGGGTCTTCGACGCCGCCATGCGCCGCGCCGGCGTCGTCCGCGTGCAGAACATCGACCAGCTGTTCTTCGCCACCAAGGCCCTGTCCTGCGGCTTCCGCCCGCGCCAGGACAGCCTCGCCATCGTCTCCAACGGCAGCGGCCCGGCCGACCTCGCCGCCGACCGCGCCAAGGACCTCGGCACCGCGCTGGTCAGCCTCGGCTCGCCCACCGTCGCCACGCTCGAGCGCCTCGGCGGGCGCGAGCGCGGCTGCCACAACCCGCTCGACCTCGGCGGTGACGCCAGCCCGCAGCTGTTCCGCGATGCCATCCTCGCGCTGGCCGAGGACGCCGCCGTGTCGAACGTGCTGGTCATCCTGTCGCCGCATGCCCTGGTCGAACCGGTCGAGGTGGCGCAGGAGATCATCGACCTCGCCGCCCAGGTGCGGCTCAAGCTGTGCTGCTGCTGGATGGGCGGCGGCCAGGTCGCCGAGGCGCGCGCACTGCTCGAGCAGGCCGGACTGCCGGTGTTCAGCTCACCGGAGGCGGCGATCGAGCTGTTCCACAACATCTCGCGCTTCCACCACAGCCAGAACCTGTTGCTGCAGACCGCCGGTGGCGGTGGCGCCGGCACCTATCGCCGCACCGGCGGCGCCCGCGTGCTGATCGAGACCTTGCTCAACCAGCGCCGCCACACCTTGTCGGCGATGGAGTCCAAGGCCCTGCTGCGCAGCTTCGGCATCCCGGTCACGCACACCACCGTCGCCCGCGACGCCACCGAGGCGCTGTTCATCGCCGAGCAGGTGGGCTTTCCGGTGGCGATGAAGGTCGACGCGCCCGAGCTCGACAGCAAGTCCGAAGCGGGCGGCGTGCGCCTCAACCTCAACAGCGCCGAATCGGTGTGGACCGCCTACCAGGACATCGTCGATGCGGTGCGCCTGCGCCACCCGCAGGCGCAGGTAAACGGCGTGGCGATCGAACCCTATCTGTACCGCCCACGCGCGCGCGAATTCAACGTCCAGGTGCACCGCGACCCCACCTTCGGTCCGGTCATCAGCCTCGGCGCGCAGGACGCCTCCGCGCCGCGCACCTTCGCCCTGCCGCCGCTCAACCCGGTGCTGGCGCGCGACCTCATCGACTCGGCGATGCCCGCCGCGGCGCAGGGCCCGCGCAGCCAGGCGGGGACGCTCAACCGCGGCGCGGTCGAGCAGGTGCTGGTGTCGGTATCCGACCTGGTGTGCGAACTGCCCTGGGTGCGCGAGCTGGAGATCGGCCCGCTGATCGTCGATGCCGACGGTGCCGTCGCGGCCGATGCCCGCGTCGCCATCGACCACGGCCTGCCCGCCGGCAGCGACCGCTACGCCCACATGGCGATCCACCCCTATCCGCTGCACCTGATCCAGGACTGGAAGGTCGGCGACGGGCGCGCCGTGCGCACCCGCCCGGTCCGACCCGAGGACGCCAAGCTGCTGCTCGCCTTCTTCGACGGCCTGAGCAAGGAGAGCCGCTACCTGCGCTTCATGGAGGATCTGCAGGAACTCAGCCCGGCGATGGTCGCGCGCTTCACCCAGATCGACTACGACCGCGAGATGGCGCTGATCGCCACCACCCCCGACGACAAGGGCGCCGAGCAGATGGTCGGCAGCGCCCGCTACGCGCTCGCCGCCGATGGCGAGTCGGTCGAGTTCGCCCTCGTCGTCGCCGACGCCTGGCAACGCTTCGGCCTCGGTCGCCGGCTCATGGGCGCCCTCATCGAGGTCGCGCGCAGCAAGGGCTACCGCAGCATCTTCGGCGACGTCCTCGGCAACAACGCCAAGATGCTGCGCCTGATGCACGGCCTCGGCTTCCTCGTCCAGCCCCACCCGGAAGAGAGCGCCTTGCGACGCGTGGTGAAGCCGTTGCACGGCAAGTGAGCGGCCGCGCAGCGGGCATCAGCCGAGCACTGCCTCCAGCCGCTCGCAGATCGTGCGCAGCACCTTGATGCGGGCGTAGTGCTTGTCGTCGGCCTCGACCAGGGTCCACGGCGCGTACTCGGTGCTGGTGCGATCGACCATGTCGCACACGGCGCGGCTGTAGTCGTCCCACCTGTCGCGGTTGCGCCAGTCTTCGTCGGTGATCTTGAAGTGCTTGTG
Source organism: Thauera sp. WH-1 (assembly GCF_047806685.1). NCBI lineage: Bacteria > Pseudomonadati > Pseudomonadota > Betaproteobacteria > Rhodocyclales > Zoogloeaceae > Thauera > Thauera sp. WH-1. The sequence continues at coordinate 9,628 of NZ_JBLQGP010000030.1, read as the reverse complement.
CGGTTCGGCCTCGCGCGCCTTGAAGCGGGCGAGCTGCTCGTCCTTGCTGATCGCCAGCCAGAACTTGATCACCACCACCCCGGCCGCCACCAGCTCGTCCTCGAAGTCGTTGATCTCGGCGTAGGCCCGCATCCAGTCGGCCTCGGTGCAGTAGCCCTCGACCCGCTCGACCAGCACGCGGCCGTACCACGAGCGGTCGAAGATCAGGACCTTGCCGCGCGGCGGCAGGTGGCGCCAGAAGCGCCACAGGTAGGGCTGCGCGCGCTCCTCCTCGGTGGGCGCGGCAATCGGCACGATGCGGTACTGGCGGGCGTCGAGCGCGCCCACCACGCGCCGGATCGCGCCGCCCTTGCCGGCCGCATCCATGCCCTCGAACACCAGCACCAGCGCGCGGCGGCGAAACGCCTCGGAGCGCGACAGCAGCGCCAGCCGCCCCTGCAGGGGCTCGAGCAACTGGTCGTACTCCTTGCGCTTCATGTCGTGGCGCACCAGCGCGTCGAGCACGTTCAGCGCATCCACCCTGGGCGGCAGCGGCGCCGCCGACAAGCGCGGCATCCAGTGCTGGCTGGCGGCATCCAGGCGGCGGCGCAGCGCCGACAGCAGGGTGCGGCCGACGAACAGGGCGCGGTAGTTGGCGTCCGAGCCGTCGACGATCAGCCACGGCGCCTCGGCCGTGCTGGTGGTGCGCAGGATGTGTCCCGCGACCTCGCGATAGCGGTCGTAGAGCTCGAAGTAGCGCCAGTCGCGCTCGGTCACGCGCCAACGCGTGCGGGCATCCTTCTGCAGCGCCTTCAGGCGCCTCTTCTGCTCGCCTTTCGACAGATGGAACCAGAACTTGACCAGCAGCACGCCCTCGTGCGCCAGCATCGCCTCGAAACGGCGGATGTCGTCCAGGCGCTGGTCGAGCTGGGCCCGCTTGCTGGCCCCCTCGACACGCTCGGCGAGCGGCTGGGCATACCAGTTGTTGAACAGCACGCCGATCTTGCCGCGCGGCGGCAGGGCGCGCCAGAAGCGCCACATGAAGGGGCGCTCGGATTCCTCGACGGTCGGCGCATCGAAGGCCCAGGTCTGGATGTGGCGCGGATCCATCCACTCGTTGAGCAGGTTCACCGTCTCGCCCTTGCCGGCCTTGTCCACCCCGTTGATGAGCACGACGACGGCAAACTGGCGCAACTCGAGCAGATCGAACTGGGCGTCGAGCAATTCGGCACGCAGGCCCGGTACCGCCGCCTCGAAGGCTTGGCGCGCGGTGCGATGGCCAAGCTCGGCAGATTCGAACATATTCAGCCTCCCTGCTTGTTGCGGATGCGCCGGCGGCCTGCTCCACCCGTGCGAGTCGGCGCCTTGAAGCGGCGGCTTGAACCGGCTGACTGACTCGGCGCCCGGCGTCGTGCGCCGCCCGCTCAGTAATCGCCCCAGCGCGCCTGCAGCGCCGCGAGCGCGGCGAGGCCGGCGGTCTCGGTGCGCAGCACGCGCGGCCCAAGGCGCACACGACGGCAGCCGGCGGCGTCGAAGGCCGCCAGCTCGGCCTCGCTCCAGCCGCCCTCCGGGCCCACCAGCAGATGGACCGCCGCCTGCGGCCGCGGCTCCTCGCCGAAGCTCGTCAGCCCGCCGGGCGCCAGCACGTAGTTGAGGCCGTCGCGATGCGCTGACAGCCAGTGCAGCAGGGGTTGCAGCGGTTTCAGCTCGGGAATGCGGTTGCGGCCGCACTGCTCGCAGGCCGCCACCGCCACCTGCTGCCAGTGCGCCTGGCGCTTGTCCGCGCGCTCGCCCGCGAGCCGCAGCACCGAGCGTTCGGCCTGCACCGGCTGGATCGCGCTGACGCCGAGCTCGACCGCCTTCTGCACCACCCAATCCATCTTGTCGCCGGTCGCCAGCGCCTGCACCAGCACCACCTGCAGCGGCGATTCGCGCTCCACCGCGCGACGCTCGCCCAGCTGCGCGAAGCCGGCCTTGCCGCGCACGACCAGCCGAGCCTCGACCTCGCCTCCCTGGCCGTCGAACAGCACCAGCGGCGCGCCATCGTGCAGGCGCAGCACGCGCAGCGCATGGTGGGCGAGCGGCTCGGGCAGGGCCACCTCACCGCTGGCGGGCAGGCTGCCATCAAAGTGGAATCGGGAAATCATCGTAAGATTATAGGCCCGAGCATCGTCCGTCCGTCCGGCAAGGAGTCCTGCATGCCCACCGCCGCCCAACGCCTGGCCCGCGCCCGCGCCCTCGAATCCATGGTTCGCGACATTGCCCGCGAGGAGATCCTGCCGCGCTACCTGAAGTCGGCGCGCAGCCGCAAGGCCGATGGCTCGCTGTTCACCGAGGCCGACCTCGAATCCCAGCACCGCTTTACCGAAGCGCTGCCGCGCTTCCTGCCTGGCGCCGTGCTGGGCGAGGAGATGACCGCGACCGAGCAGGCGCACCTGTGGAACGAGGGCGGTCGTGGCCTGTGGTGCATCGACCCGATCGACGGCACCACCAACTTCGCCAACGGCATCCCGCTGTTTGCCGTGTCGATCGCCTACCTGATCGACCACGCGCCGGTGCTCGGCGTGGTCTACAACCCCATCACCGACGAATCCTTCTACGCCGCGCACGGCGCCGGCGCCTTCCTCAACGGCGCCGAGCTGCCCCTGCGCCAGGGCGCGACCACCTTGCGCGACGCCGTCGCCGGCGTCGATTTCAAGCGTATCAGCCATCACCTGGGCGACGAGCTCGCGGTGCGGCCGCCCTACTACTCGCAGCGCAACTTCGGTTCGAGCGCGCTCGAATGGTGCTTCGTCGCCGCCGGCCGGCTCGATGTGTACCTGCACGGCGGCCAGATGCTGTGGGACTACGCGGCGGGACGCCTGATCCTGGCCGAGGCCGGTGGTCACGCCGAGGCCCTCGACGGCGGCGAACTGATGGCCGGCCCGGCCATCAAACGCGGTGTGATCGCGGCGGTCACGCCTTCGCTGTTCGCCGAATGGTCGGCCTGGATCAAGGGTCGCTCCTGAGCGCCGCTGCACAGCCGCCAACTTTTCGGGCCAGATCGCGTCCACGCGCTTTCGCGCACGATTGCGGCAGTGCAAAATCGCCGTGTAGCGAATTCATTCGCCGACGGCGGAGACCATCATGTCCATGAAGCACCCCATCATCGCCGTCACCGGCTCATCCGGCGCCGGCACCACCACGGTCAAGCACACCTTCGAGGCGATCTTCCATCGCGAGAACGTCAACGCGGCCATCGTCGAGGGCGACAGCTTTCACCGCTACACGCGCAGCGAGATGAAGACGCTGATCGAGGAGGCCGAGCGGGCCGGCCAGCGCGGCATCAGCCATTTCGGCCCCGAAGCCAACCTGCTCTCCGAGCTCGAGAGCCTGTTCCGGGCCTATGGCGAGGCCGCCACCGGACGCCGGCGCTACTACATCCACAACGAAGCCGAGTCGATGCGCTGGAACCTGCCGATGGGCACCTTCACCGAATGGGAAGACCTGCCGGTGGGTACCGACTGCCTGTTCTACGAAGGCCTGCACGGCGCGCTGGTGACCGAGAACGTGAACGTGGCGCGCCATGTGGACCTGCTGATCGGCGTGGTACCGACAATCAATCTCGAGTGGATCCAGAAGCTGCACCGCGACACCAAGCTGCGCGGCTATACCGCCGAGGCGGTGCAGGACACCATCCTGCGCCGCATGCACGACTACGTGCATTACATCGTGCCGCAGTTCGCCGGCACCCACATCAACTTCCAGCGCGTGCCGGTGGTCGATACATCCAACCCCTTCATCGCGCGCGACGTGCCGACGCAGGACGAATCGATGGTGGTGATCCGCTTCAAGGACCCGCGCGGGGTGGACTTCCCCTACCTGCTGCGCATGATCCACGACGCCTTCATGAGCCGCGCCAACACCATCGTGATTCCGGGGGGCAAGCTCGACCTGGCGATGCAGTTGATCCTGACGCCGCTGATCTGGAAGCTGATGGAGCGCCGCCGGCAGTGGGTGTAGCTGCGGTGCGGCGAGCCTGCAGACCGCTGCCCCGCCGCGCGCTCGCCGTGTGTTCGCCGTAGCGGGCGCACCGCGTAATTGCACCGCAACATTGCCAACCACCCGGACTTTTAAGGGATAATTGCGGCCTTTCTAATGTTGGCCTCCGGCCCGAGAACAGCATGCAGTCGTCCCGTAACGTCAAGCCTCCGGTCTTCAACCCCATCACCGGCGCCATCCGCGCCCTGGCGATGGATGCCGTGCAGCAGGCCAACTCCGGTCACCCGGGCGCGCCGATGGGCATGGCCGAGATCGCCGAGGTGTTGTGGCGCCACCACCTGCGCCACAACCCGGCCAACCCCAAGTGGGCCGACCGCGACCGCTTCGTGCTGTCCAACGGCCACGGCTCGATGCTGCTCTACGCGCTGCTCCACCTCACCGGCTACGACCTGCCGATCGAGGAGCTCAAGCGCTTCCGCCAGCTGCACAGCAAGACCCCCGGCCACCCCGAATACGGCTACGCCCCCGGCATCGAGACCACCACCGGCCCGCTCGGCCAGGGCATCACCAACGCCGTGGGCATGGCGCTGGCCGAGAAGATCCTCGCCGCCGAGTTCAACCGCCCCGGCCACGACGTCGTCAACCACCACACCTACGTCTTCCTCGGCGACGGCTGCCTGATGGAAGGCATCTCGCACGAGGCCTGCTCGCTCGCCGGCACCTTGGGCCTCTCCAAGCTGGTCGCCTTCTACGACGACAACAACATCTCGATCGACGGCCATGTCGACGGCTGGTTCACCGACGACACCCCGAAAAGGTTCGAAGCATATGGATGGCAGGTCATCCGCGACGTCCAGGGCCACGACCCGGTGGCGATCGAAGCCGCCATCCAGCAGGCCAAGGCCAACACCGCCCAGCCCACGCTGATCTGCTGCAAGACCATCATCGGCGCGGGCGCGCCCAACAAGCAGGACAGCCACGACGTGCATGGCGCCCCGCTCGGCGCCGCCGAGATCGAGGCCGCGCGTGCCCACATCGGCTGGAGCCACCCGCCCTTCCACATCCCGGCCGACGTCTACGCGGCGTGGGATGCGCGCACCCGGGGCGCCTCGCTCGAGGCGCAGTGGAACGCCGCCTTCGCCACCTACCGCGCCGCCCACCCCGAACTCGCCGCCGAGTTCGAGCGCCGCATGGGCGGCGAGTTGCCCGCCGACTGGGACGCCCACGTCGCCGCGGTGCTCGCCAAGGTCAGCGACAAGGCCGAGACCATTGCCACCCGCAAGGCCAGCCAGAACGCCATCGAGGCCTACGCGCCCAAACTGCCCGAGCTGCTCGGTGGCTCGGCCGACCTCGCCGGCTCCAACCTCACGCTGTGGTCGGGCGCCAGGGGCGTCAGCAAGAGCAGCGGCGGCAACTACGTCTATTACGGCGTGCGCGAGTTCGGCATGGCGGCGATCGCCAACGGCGTCAGCCTGCATGGCGGCCTGATCCCCTACACCGCCACCTTCCTGATGTTCAGCGAGTACGCGCGCAACGCCCTGCGCATGGCCGCGCTGATGAAGATCCGCCAGATTTTCGTGTTCACCCACGACTCGATCGGCCTCGGCGAGGACGGCCCCACCCACCAGCCGGTGGAGCAGACCGCCACCCTGCGCCTGATTCCCAACATGGACGTGTGGCGCCCCTGCGACACCACCGAATCGGCGGTCGCCTGGGCGAGCGCGATCGCGCGCAAGTCGGGCCCGACCAGCCTGTGCTTCTCGCGCCAGAACCTGCCCTTCCAGGCCCGCAGCGCGGACCAGGTCGCCGCGATCCGCAAGGGCGGCTACGTGCTGTCGGAAGCCGCCGGCGCCAAGCCCCAGGCGGTGATCATCGCCACCGGCTCCGAGGTCGCCCTCGCCATGGCGGCGCAGAAAACGCTGGCCGAGCAAGGCGTTGCCGTGCGCGTCGTGTCCATGCCCTCGACCAACGTCTTCGACCGCCAGGACGCCGGCTACAAGGCGAGCGTGCTGCCCGCCGGCCTGCCGCGCATTGCGGTCGAGGCGGGCTGCACCGATGGCTGGTACAAGTACGTCGGCCTGGAGGGCCGTGTGGTCGGCATCGACCGCTTCGGCGAATCGGCCCCGGCGGGCGAGCTGTTCAAGTATTTCGGCATCACCGCAGATGCGGTGGTGCAGGCCGTGAAGTCGGTGCTCTGACGACAGCCTGGCGCGGGAGCGGCTCCGGAGACGGACCGCTCCCGCTGCACAAGAGGACGCCGCCCGACGCGGGCCGGCAGGGCAGCAAGATTCACGAACACCCGGTTTTCCATCGTAATTTCAGGGAGAAGCATCGATGAGCATCAAGGTCGCCATCAACGGTTTCGGTCGTATCGGTCGCTGCACGCTGCGCGCCATCTACGAGCAGGGCCTGCAGAACGAATTCGAAGTGGTCGCCATCAACGCCTCCGGCGATCTGGCCACCAACGCCCACCTGCTCAAGTACGACACCACCCACGGCCGCTTCGCGACTTCGGTCGAGACCGAGGGCGAGAACCTCATCATCATCGACGGCAAGCCGATCCCCTTCTACTCGACCAAGGACCCGAAGGGCGTCAACTGGGGCAGCCACGGCGTGGACGTGCTGCTCGAGTGCACCGGCGCCTACACCACCAAGGCCAAGGCCCAGGCCCTGCTCGACATGGGCGCCAAGCGCGTGCTGATCTCCGCGCCGGGCGGCGACGACGTCGACACCACCATCGTCATGGGCGTCAATGAGGAAGTGCTGCGTGGCGACATGACCGTCGTCTCCAACGCCTCGTGCACCACCAACTGCCTGGCCCCGGTCGCCAAGATCCTGGCCGACAGCGTGGGCATCAAGCAGGGCCTGATGACCACCATCCACGCCTACACCAACGACCAGGTCACCGTGGACGTGCGCCACAAGGACCTGCGCCGCGCCCGCGCTGCCGCCGCCAACATCATTCCGACCAAGACCGGCGCGGCCAAGGCCGTCGGCCTGGTGCTGCCGCAGCTCGTCGGCAAGGTCGATGGCTTCGCCCTGCGCGTACCCACCATCAACGTCTCGCTGGTCGACCTCACCTTCACCGCCGAGCGCGCCACCACCAAGGAAGAGATCAATGAACTGATGACCGCCGCGGCCAAGGGCCCGCTGAAGGGCATCCTCGCGGTCAACACCGAGCCGCTGGTGTCGTCCGACTTCAACCACACCACCGTGTCCTCCACCTTCGACGCCACCCAGACCCGCGTCATCAAGGGCGAGGACGGTTCGGTGCTGGTCAAGGTCCTGGCCTGGTACGACAACGAATGGGGCTATTCCTGCCGCATGCTCGACGCCGCCCGCGCCTTCGCCAACGCCAAGTAAGCCGGCTGCCCATCGCAAACCCTCAACGCCCTGTCCTGCAGGGCGTTTTCACGAGACCGAAGCCATCATGCAAGTCAAGAAGCTCACCGACCTGGACGTCGCGGGCAAGCGCGTCTTCATCCGCGCCGACCTCAACGTGCCGCAGGACGAAGCCGGCAACATCACCGAGGACACCCGCATCCGCGCCTCGATCCCGTCGATCCGCTACTGTCTCGAGCGGGGTGCCGCGGTCATGGTGACCTCCCATCTTGGCCGTCCCACCGAAGGCGAGCTGCGCGCCGAGGATTCGCTGATGCCGGTCGCCGTGCGCCTGGGCCAGCTCCTCGACAAGCCGGTCAAGCTGATCCAGGACTGGGTCGACGGCGGCTTCGAGCTCAAGCCGGGTGAGGTCGTGCTGCTCGAGAACTGCCGCTGCAACAAGGGCGAGAAGAAGGACAACGAGGAACTCGCGAAGAAGATGGCCGCGCTGTGCGACGTCTACGTGAACGACGCCTTCGGCACCGCCCACCGCGCCGAGGCCACCACCCACGGCATCGCCCGCTTCGCGCCGGTGGCCTGCGCCGGCATGCTGATGGGCGCGGAGATCGACGCCCTGGGCAAGGCGCTGCACAACCCGGCGCGCCCGCTGGTGGCGATCGTCGGCGGCGCCAAGGTGTCGACCAAGCTCACCATCCTGCGCACGCTGGCCGACAAGGTCGACCAGCTCATCGTCGGTGGCGGCATCGCCAACACATTCCTGCTCGCCGCCGGCAAGCGCATCGGCGAATCGCTCGCCGAGCCCGAGATGGTGCGCGAAGCCCAGCAGGTGATGGACATCATGAAGGCGCGCGGCGCCGACGTGCCGCTGCCGGTGGACGTGGTGGTGGCCGACGAAGTCTCGGCGCTCGCCCGTGCCAACCGCATCCCGGTGGACGAGGTCGGCCCGCACGACCGCATCCTCGACTTCGGCCCGAAGAGCTCGGCCAAGCTCGCCGACATCATCGCCCACGCCGGCACCATCGTCTGGAACGGCCCGGTCGGCGTCTTCGAGTACCCGCAGTTCGCCGGCGGCACCAAGATGATGGCCTCGGCCATCGCCCACTCCGAAGCCTTCTCGATCGCCGGCGGTGGCGACACCCTGGCCGCGATCGCCAAGTTCGACATCGCCCAGGACGTCGGCTACATCTCCACCGGCGGTGGCGCCTTCCTCGAGTTCCTGGAGGGCAAGACCCTGCCGGCGATCGCCGCGCTGGAAGAGCGCTTCAAGGACTGATCGGGCAGGACCTGCGACGCCACCACCCACGGCCGTCCGCTGCGACGGCCGTGGCTCGTTTACAGCTCCGGGTGCAGCTCGAAGTCGGTGCGGCGGCGGCCGCGCGCGCTGCGCCGCTCGACCATTGCCGGCTCGTGCAGCGCCCCGGCCAGCCGGCGATACGGATTGCGCCTGACCTCATGACGGCGGTCGTCATGGTGTTGGTAAGCACAGGTGCAGTGCCCCGCACGGCAGCCCGGCAGGGGCAGCGCAGGCGCCTCGACCGACAGGAAGCGCAGCCCCTCGAGACGAGGCGCCAGCGCGCAGCAAGCCGCGCCGGGGCGGATCGTCACGCAGTGATAGGGATGATGATCCTCCGCCATCACGGCAGCGGGCGGCCCGGCAGCCGGTACGGGCTCGCGCCGACGCAGGAACAGGAAGCCGAGCACCCCCACCGCGGCCGCAAAGGCGACCAGCATCGCAGCACCATCCATGAGCTTTCTCCACACGCCTTTGTCCGAAAGATAGTACATACGGGTGAGAAAGTCGCGTTTCCTTGAGCCCGCACGCCGCGACCGCGGCTTGCCCCCCGCGGCGGCGAGGCAAGCCGCTAGAATGCGCCCAGCACACTGTCCCGCCCGCCGACCCGCTGCAGGAGCCCCGGATGTCCCGTCACACCAAGATCGTCGCCACGCTCGGCCCCGCCTCGTCCGACCCGCACGTGCTGCAACGCATGGTGCAGGCCGGCGTCGACGTGGTGCGCATGAACTTCTCCCATGGCAAGGCCGAGGACCACGTTGCCCGCGCCAGCGCCATCCGCGAGGCCTCGGCGCTCGCCGGCCGCCCGGTGGGCATCCTGGCCGACCTGCAAGGGCCCAAGATTCGCGTCGGTCGCTTCGCCGAGGGCCGCATCACGCTCAGTCGCGACCAGGCCTTCATCCTCGATGCCCGTTGCGAGATGGGCACCAGCGAGCGCGTCGGCCTTGACTACAAGGATCTGCCCAGGGACGTGAAGGCGGGCGACGTGCTGCTGCTCGACGACGGCCGCTTGAAGCTGACCGTGCAGCGCGTGCT
>NZ_JBLQGP010000029.1:0-30013 GCF_047806685.1 Thauera sp. WH-1 | reverse complement strand
GGGCATGTCAATCATTGTGCTGGGCTGGCACGACAAGGCATAGCGTACGATTTTTTCCGTTTCGTGAGCTGACCCCTCGAAGCTTTCGCCGAGTCCGTAGATGACCGTCGGATCGGTCTGCAGGCGCATGCCGATGCGCAGCCTGTTGATGAACACCGAGCCCACCAGTGCCCTGTCGTCCTCGCGGCCGGTCTCCTTCTCGATGATCGAGGCGAGAATCAATGCCTCGTACGGCGACTTGAGCGGCAGATTGGCGCCGCGCCCGGCCCACGCGGTGTCCACCAGGCGCTGCATCTCCTGGTAGGCGCGGCGCAGCACCGCGAGCTCGCTCGACTGGCGGTCGAAGAGATAAGTGTCGGGGAAGAACAGGCCCTCGGGATTCGACTCGCTGGCGCCGATGCGCTGCAGGATCTCGGCACTGCTCAGCCCGGCGGCGTCGTGCCGAAGATCGGGGTGCGCCTGTAGCGCGGCCAGCACCTGCCTGAAAGTCCAGCCCTCGATGATGCGGAATTCCCGCTGGGTAACGTCACCAGCGGTGAGCTTGAGCAGCAGCTGCCATGCCGTGACGCCGCGCGTGACCTCATAGCTGCCGGCCTTGATACTGTTGGCCTTGCCGGTGAGCCGTGCCAGCACCGCCAGCATTTCGGGCTGGATCTCCACCCCGGCCTGGCGAATAACGCGTGCCGCGCCGCGCATCGAAGCGCCCCGCTCCACCGTGAAATCCACCAGCTCCGTCTTGAGATCGAGGGGCCGTAACGCGAACCAGCCCAGCGCAGCGATCGCCACGATCAAGCCCAGCACTGCAAGCAGGGAAAGTTTGACGATCAGCTTTTGCATTATTCGCGCAGTGGCCGCAGGATCGGGTTTTGCACCAACGGCCTTTCTTGGAGGCCGCATATAATACTTCACCCCCGACAATCTCCCTCAAGCCAAGATCATGAGCACCTATTCCTTTCTGGACGCGCCCGAGACGCCACTGGGCACGATCGAATTCGGCCCACCCGAAGCTGCGGTGAAGCTTGCAGCCGAAAGCAGCGTAGCCATACCGCTCGGCAATTTCGGCCTCATCCGCGCAACCGGCGAAGAGGCGGTCGCCTTTCTCCACAATCTGGTCTCCAACGACGTCAAGAAGCTCGGTGAGAACAGCGCCCAGTGGAACAGCCTCAACAGCCCCAAAGGGCGGATGATCGCAAGCCTGTTGATCTGGCGCGACGGCGCCGACCTGATCATCGCGCTGGCCCGCGACCTGCACCAGGCGGTGCTCAAGAAACTCTCGATGTACGTGCTGCGCTCCAAGGTGAAGCTTACCGATGCGAGCGGCGAATTCGCGCTGTTCGGCCTTGCCGGTGCCGGGGTGCCTGCCGCGCTGCAGGCTGCCGGCCTGTCGAACCCCGATGAGACCATGTACACGGCCCCCTCGCCTGCGGGCCGCGTGATCCGGCTGGGTGCGGATCTGCTGGTTGCAGCAGTGCCGGCTGCTTCGGCAAAGAGCGTGTGGCGCGCGCTTGGCGAGGCCGGTCTTTCCCCGGCGGGATCGAGTGGATGGACCTGGTTGATGATCCGTGACGGCCTTCCGCTGGTGACCCAGCCGGTGCAGGAAGAATTCGTCGCGCAGATGCTCAATTTCGAGCTGATCGGCGGCGTCAGCTTCAACAAGGGCTGTTACCCCGGGCAGGAAATCGTCGCCCGCACCCAGTACCTCGGCAAACTCAAGAAGCGTATGTACAGGCTTCATTTCGACGGTGCGGCATCCGTCCAGGTCGGCAGCGACCTGTTCGCCCCGGATTTCGGCGACCAGTCGATCGGCAAGGTGGTGCTCGCCGCCCCCTCGCCCAGCGGCGGCCAGGAAGCCCTCGCGGTCCTGCAGAGCAGCAGCGCCGAGGCTGGCGAGCTGCACCTCGGCGCACCCGATGGCGCCCGCGCCGCGGTCATGCCCCTGCCCTATTCGCTGGGCTGACGCCGCGGCAATGGCCGTCAATCTCTATGTTTACTACCGCGTCGACCCGGCAAGGGCAGCCGACATGCGTGCCGCCCTGCGCGGCGCCCAGGCCCGCCTTGGCGCCGCCTGGCGGATCGATACCGGCCTGCTCCAGCGCAGCGACGATCCGCTCACCTGGATGGAAACCTACGTGCAGATCGAAGACCCGCAAGGCTTTCTCGCCGCGCTGGCGTCGGAACTCGAGGCCATCGGCTTTAGTGATTGCCTCGCCGAGGGCGCAACGCGACACGTCGAGTGCTTCGAGCCATGTGCCTGATCCTCGCCGCCTGGCAGGCGCATCCCCGTTATCCGCTGGTCATCGCGGCGAATCGCGACGAGTTCTTCCGCCGCCCCGCCGCATCGGCCCGCTGGTGGCCTGAACAACCTGGCCTGCTCGCCGGCCAGGATCTCGAAGCTGGTGGCACCTGGCTTGGTGTGAGCGCCGACGGGCGGTTTGCCGCACTCACGAACTTCCGCGACCCCTCGAGCCACCGCGCGGGCACCCCTTCGCGCGGGCAGCTCGTTGCCGGCTTCCTCGCCTCGGACAACACGGTCGATGAGGCGCTGGACGATCTGCAGCACCGCTCGGACGCCTACAACGGCTTCAACCTCATGCTCTACGACGGAGAACGGTTCGGCATCTATGAGAGCGTGGCAAGATCAGGCCGAACCCTCGCGCCCGGCGTCTATGGCCTGTCAAACCACCTCCTCGACACTTCCTGGCCGAAGGTCGACAGGGCGAAGTCCCGACTGTCCAGGGCCCTCCACCATCTTCCGGACGAACATGCGCTGATCCAACTGCTCCGCGACGACAGGCCCGCTGCCGATGAGGCCCTGCCGCAGACCGGGGTGAGTCTCGAATGGGAGCGTCTGCTCTCCAGCGCCTTCATCCGCGCCAACGGCTACGGCACCCGTTGCTCGACGATCGTGCTGGTCGGACATGACGGGGAAGTGTCGTTCAATGAATTCAGCTGGGACGAGCACGGCGAGCCGCAGGGTGTCGTGCGAGAGCGGTTTCGCCCGCACGCCTGAGTCTGCCGTTCGGGCATGGGCGGATGCCGCTCACTGTTCCGGTGCCCGCCTCATCCGATCCTGTGCCCATCGCACGGCCTGCAGCCGCGAAGTGACATCGAGCTTCGCGTAGATGTTCTTGAGGTGCCACTTCACCGTCTCTGGCGAAACCGCAAGGATTCTCGCGATCTCCTTGTTCGACAGCCCCCGGGCGAGGCAATCGACGATCTGACGCTCCCGTGCGCTCAGCGTGCTTGCCAGATCGATCTTGCCGATGCCGGCGCGGGCCGCCTCGTCGGTTGCCGAACCACGACGCCCCGCTGCCTGGCCGAGGTCGTCGAGATACCAGGAGATCCGACCAGCTTCGAGCGAACGCATGCGACCGGGGCTCGCCAATAACCCGTCGGCAATCCCCTCTTCATCGATGAAGCTGCGTATCAATCCATTCTCCTGGCCGTAAGACAGCGCCTGCATGAATACCCGCTCGGCGGCGGATTCATCGGAAAAACGGTGCAGCGCACCGGCCAGCACGATCCTCGCTCGAGCAGCAAGATAGCGCATCCCCTTCGCATCAAGTTCCGAACAGAGCATCTGCAGCGCGTAGATCGCGGGCTCGGCCGCCCCGCGGGCGATACCGAGCCTGGCCATTGCGAGTCCGTGATGGAACCGCCCCTCGATCAACGAACCGCCGAGTTGTCCGGCATGTGCGCGCATGGCTGCGTTCAATGACTGGAATATCCGGCCGGCCTTGGTAAGTTCGCCGAGATTGATATGCAGTCTGACCAATTCGCCCATGCACGCGGCGCGCATTCGCAGCCAGTCGCGGCGCGTGGCCATCTCGATCGCCTCGTCGAGAACCGCGAGCGCGCGTCCATGGTCACCGGAAAGCCACAGGAGTCGAGCGGATGCGACGCAGAATCTGCTCGCGGACCCGTTCGGCGCGGCTTCTATCGCCAGTGGCAACAGGTCACGGATCACGCCGGCCGCCTTGTCCAGCTCATCCCATTCGTAATAGATCTCGGCGAGATACCCGGAAGGCAGAACCGCAGCGGCGGAATTTTCACCCGCGCGCGCCTCGGAAAACACCAGGGCGTCGCGGAAAATTCGTTCCGCATCGAGCAGCTGACCCTCGAGCAGAAAGCCGAGCCCGAACATGCACTGCCGGTAGGCACTCGCGTAGGTGGGCTCCGATTGCGGCACCCGGTCGAGCCGCGGGGCCGATTGGTACATGGTGCGGATGGCCGGAAAGTCAGACTTATAGACCAGACCGAAGAGCAGCGCAGTGTGGGCGATCCGCTCGATCCACGACCCCTCGGGCGGATTCAGCGACAGCACCTGATTGGCGAGAAGCAGCGAATTGGCGCTGTCATCTGTCAGACCGGCGGTCAGCGCCTGCACCGCGAGCATCTCCGATTTCAGCGAACCGAGGTCAGGCGCACTGAGCGCGCCCGAGTCGATATCGCGCCGTATGCCGTCCAGCGTGGCGACGGCCTCGGCCGGTCTCAACCCGAGCGAATAGCACCACGCCCGGGCCAATCGCAGGAATATGCTCTTGCGGATCACGTGTGCAGGCAAACGCCCGAGCCAGGTAAGGACCGTGCGCAGATCACTGCGCTCGATCAGTTTCGTCGCGCAGCGTTCCACCCACGCGGCTGCCTGGGTATCGTCGCCGGCGGCCAGCGCGTGCTTCACCGCTTCCTGCCACAAACCGTTCTCGGCAAGCCAGTGGCTTGCCTCCCGATGGCGCTGGATCTGCGTTTCTGGATTTTCCCTGGACGCGCGATGCCTCAGATAGTCGAGAAAGAGTGCGTGAAATCGGTACCACTCGCGCTCGCTGCTGAGCGAAACGAGAAACAGGTTCCGTTCTTCCAGCCACTCGAGAATCTCGGGGGAATCCTTCATCCCGCTCACCCGCACGCAAAGCCACGGCGAAAGGCGGTCGAGAATCGATACTGCGAGCAGGAACGACACGACTCTCTCGGGGAGACTCTGCATCACGTTCTCGGAGAGATAGGCCGAGATCTCCCACGATGCAGCGCTCAGGGCGCGCATCGATTCAGCCCCATCCGATTCGCCGCTCATCGCGATCGAGGCCAACTGCAGTCCCGTCACCCAGCCTTCGGTCGCACGCACGAAGGGCCCGATCTGGTCACGCGGAATCCGGCGTCCCTGGGTGGTCGCAAAAAAGAGCTCGGCTTCCTCGGTGCCGAACCTCAGATCGTCGCTTCCCAGGCGAAGCAGTTGCGAGCGGGCCCGGAACCGGCTCAATGCGAAATAAGGCTCGCCGCGGCTGGCAAGGACGAGGTGCAGGTTCGGCGGGCCGTACGTCAGCAGGCGGTGAATGGTGTCATTCACCTCTTTCGATTTCAGCAGATGCGCATCGTCCAGAATGATCACGACGTCGCGAGCCGCCTCGGCGATCTCATTCACGAGCACCGACAGAACGGTCTTTGGCGGAACGATCGGATCATTGCGGATCAGCTCGATCGACTGCGCCCCCAATCCGTCGCATGATTTCTGCAGGGCGGTCAGCAGGTAGGAGCCGAACTGGTACAGATCGTCGTCCTCGGCATCGAGCGACAGCCAGGCGACATATTTTCCCGAAGCGGACAGCCTCGCATACCAGTCCGCAAGCAGCGTCGTCTTGCCAAAACCGGCGGGTGCCACAACGACGGTGAGCATGTGCCCCAGGGCATCATCCAGCTTGCGGAGCAAATGTTCGCGACAGATCAGCCTGTTGCCGTGGAGCGGGGGAAGCATCTTCGTCTGCATGAGTTGCAGACGTTGATCATCGCCTCCGCGATCACCCCGGTTTACGTTCCCCATTGCGGTAAGACGCTCCTTCCTCGTAAGGTTTCCTGCGAAGTCCGTCTCTTACAGTTCACCAGTTTGGTCACCGATTGTCGACCGCCTCGGCTCCATCGATGCGTTGGTCGGGCTCGGCCCCGGCAGTCTTCGTCGGACAAGTGCCCGTGCCACGACGCCTGGCTCCGCGGTTTACGAGCGGCGCTGCGAGCATTCCCCCGGCAGTAGAAGAAAAAATGCGGCGCCCAATGTCGCCGCAAACCCCGGGGAGGAGAAAGGATCGGAAATTAATGGGCGCTGGCTGCTGCGGCACCCACTCCCGTCTGCGAGCGGACGTACTGATCGTCGTAGGCATCGATCTCCTTGCGTGCCCGCTCGCTCCGGTCGGTAACCGAAAAGAGCCAGGTGAAGAAGAATGCCAGAGGCATCGAGAAGAGCGCGGGTTGCTCGTACGGGAAAAGGGGTTCCGCATTTCCGAGCACTGTCACCCAGACGGATTTCGACAGGATCACCAGGGTCACTGCCGAAAGCAGGCCGATCAGGCCGCCGAGCAAGGCTCCGCGCGTCGTCAAGCCTTTCCAGTACATCGAAAGAATCAGCACGGGGAAGTTCGCCGAGGCGGCGATACCGAAGGTGAGGCCGACCAGGAAGGCGACGTTCTGCTTCTCGAAGGCGATACCGAGTACCACCGCCACCACACCCAGCGCGAGCGTCGCAAACTTGGTGACACGCATTTCCTCGTTCTCCGAGGCACTGCCCTTGCGGATGATGCGGGCATACAGGTCATGGGCGATTGCCGACGCGCCGGCCAGCGCAAGGCCCGACACGACAGCGAGAATCGTGGCAAAGGCAACGGCAGACATGAAGCCGAGGAAGAGGTTTCCACCCAAGGCCATGGAGAGATGCATCACCGGCATGTTGCCGCCGCCGATGATCTTGCCGCCGACCACGCCCCCTTCGAAATACGCCGGGTTGGTGCCGACGATGCTGATTGCCGCGAGGCCCAGGATGCATACCACCATGAAGAAGTAGCCGATACAGCCGCTGGCGACGAATACGCTCTTGCGTGCCTCCTTGGCGTTCGGCACGGTGAAGAAGCGCATCATGATGTGCGGCAGTCCCGCGGTACCGAACACCAGCCCGAGCGACAAGGACACGGCGGTGACCGGATCGGCCATGAGCGAGCCGGGTCCCATGATCTTGATGCCGTCCTTGTGCACCTCAACGGCCTTGGCGGCCATCGATTCGAGGCTGAAGCCGAACTGGGCGAGCGACAGGTAGAGCAGCGCCGTGCCGCCGAACAGCATCAGGCAGGCCTTGATGATCTGCACCCAGGTCGTCGCGATCATCCCGCCGAAGGTGACGTACACCACCATCAACACGCCGACCACGGTCACCGCGATCGGATAATCGAGGCCGAACAGCAGCTTGATCAGCTGGCCGGCACCGACCATCTGGACGATCAGGTAGAAGCACACGACGGTCAGCGAGCCGAATGCCGCGAAGGTGCGAATCCGGTTCTGGTCGAGGCGGTACGATGCGATGTCGGCGAAGGTGAACTTGCCGAGGTTACGCAGCCGCTCCGCCATCAGGAACAGGATGACCGGCCAGCCGACGAAAAAGCCGATCGCATAGATGAAACCGTCCAGCCCCTTCGAAAAGGTCAGCGCCGAGAGTCCGAGCAGGGTTGCCGCGGACATGTAGTCGCCGGCAATGGCGAGTCCGTTCTGGAAACCCGAGATGCCGCCGCCGGCCGTGTAGAAGTCCGACGTGGTCTTGGTTCTGCTGGCAGCCCAATAAGTGATCCCGAGCGTCGACAGGACGAAGACGAAGAACATCATGATTGCCGTCATGTTGAGCGGCTGCTTCTGTGCCTCGCCGACGGCATCGGCCGCATAGGCGAGGCTGCCGGCCATGCCGAGGCAGGCGGCCCCCATCAACTGGCGTAGCTTGATCATTTGGACGCCTCCCGGATGAGTTCTTCGTTGATCCGGTCAAACTCGCCGTTGGCGCGCGCAACGAACCAGCCGGTCAGGAGCCAGGAACCGATGATGATGACCGCGCCGATCGGCACGCCGATGGTAAGCATGCCGCCTTCACTGATCGGTGTGCGCAGGACGTCCGGCGCAAAGGCGACCAGCATCATCAGGCAGTAATAGGAAACCAGCACGATCGCGGTCAGCAGCAGCGCGAAGCGGCTGCGCTTTCCGGCAAGCTCATCGAACCGGGGGTTCTCCCGGATTCGCTTGTAGATCTGGGATGACATTGAAATCTCCTTCTTGGTAATGGGTATTGCCGCTATTCAAACGATCGGTCCTGACGGGCCATCACATGTTCGGGTAGTTCGGACCACCGCCGCCCTCGGGTACCGCCCAGTCGATGTTCTGGGTGGGGTCCTTGATGTCGCAGGTCTTGCAGTGCAGGCAGTTCTGGGCGTTGATCTGCAGGCGCGGCCCTTCGGTCTCCTGGACGATCTCGTACACACCGGCCGGGCAGTAGCGCTGCTCGGGGGCGTCGTAGAGCGCCAGGTTGGTCTTGATCGGCACCTCGGCGTTTTTCAGGCGCAGGTGACAGGGCTGCTCCTCTTCGTGGTTGGTGGCCGAGATGAACACCGAGGAGAGCCGGTCGAAGCTGATCTTGCCGTCGGGCTTGGGATAGACGATCGGCGGGCACTCGGCAGCCTTCCTGAGCTGGGTGTGGTCGGCGTGGTTCCTGAGCGTCCAGGGCGCCCGGCCGCGCAGCACGAAGGTGTCGATCGCGCTGTAGGCCATGCCGCCCCACAGGCCCCAGCGGAACGAGGGGCGCACGTTGCGCACGGTGTAGAGCTCGTCCCACAGCCAGCTCGCCTTGAGGCGCTCCGGGTAGGCGGTGACCTCGGGGCTCGCCGGCGCCTCATCGGCCAGGTAGGCAAACAGCGCCTCGGCCGCCTCGATGCCGGATTTCATCGACATGTGGGTGCCCTTGATCTTGGGCACGTTGAGGAATCCCGCGGTGTCGCCGACCAGCAGGCCGCCCGGGAAGGTGAGCCGGGGCAGCGACTGGAAGCCGCCTTCGGAGAGTGCCCGCGCGCCGTAGGAGATGCGCCGTCCGCCTTCGAAGTACTTGCGGATCTCCGGATGGGTCTTGAAGCGCTGGAACTCCTCGTAGGGCGACAGGTGCGGGTTGCTGTAGTCGAGCCCGACCACGAAGCCCACCGACACGAGGTTGTCCTCGAGGTGGTAGAGGAAGGAGCCGCCATAGGTGTCGGAGGTGAGTGGCCAGCCCACGGTGTGCACCGTGAGACCGGGTTGATGCACCGCCGGGTCGATCTCCCAGAGTTCCTTGATGCCGAGCCCGTAGGTCTGCGGATCGGCGCCTTCGCGAAGCCCGTAACGCGCCATCAGCCCCTTGGTAAGCGAGCCGCGGCAGCCCTCCGAGAACACCGTCTGGCGTGCATGCAGCTCGATCCCCTGGGCGTAGTTGGGGCCGTGCTCGCCCTCGCGGGTGACCCCCATGTCACCGGTGGCGATGCCCCTGACCGAGCCCGCGTCGTCAAACAGCACCTCGGCCGCCGCAAAGCCGGGGTAGATTTCCACCCCGAGCGCTTCGGCCTGCTCGCCGAGCCAGCGGCACAGGTTGCCGAGGCTGACGATGTAGTTGCCTTCGTTGTGCATCTGCGGCGGGGTCGGCAGCTTGCGTGCGCCCTGCTCCGAGAGCAGCAGGAAGCGGTCTTCCTGCACCGGCGTGTTGAGCGGCGCACCGCGTTCCTTCCAGTCGGGAATGAGCTCGTTGAGCGCGCGCGGCTCGACCACCGCGCCAGAGAGAATGTGGGCGCCGACTTCCGAGCCCTTCTCCACCACGCACACCGACAGCTCTCGCCCGTCGCGTTCGGCCAGCTGGTGCAGGCGGATCGCGGTCGACAGCCCCGAAGGGCCGGCGCCGACAATCACCACATCGTATTCCATCGATTCGCGCGTCATGACGCATCCTCAGTGACCGGTGCGGCCGTCGACATTGGCTTTTGGAACGCAACTACGGAATTCATCCTGTGCCTCCTTGATCCGTGTGTTTCGGGCCGAGCGGCGCCCTCCCGAGCGAACGGGACGGGCGCCGGCTCCGCGCCGGCATGGACTGTCTGGACTTAGATCGCGGCGGTCAGCTGCGGGACGATCTCGAACAGATCGCCCACCAGACCGTAGTCGGCCACCTGGAAGATCGGCGCTTCCGGATCCTTGTTGATCGCCACGATCACTTTGGAATCCTTCATACCGGCCAGATGCTGGATCGCACCGGAGATGCCCACCGCCAGGTACAGCTGCGGGGCAACCACCTTGCCGGTCTGCCCGACCTGGTAGTCGTTGGGCACAAAGCCGGCATCGACCGCCGCACGGCTCGCCCCCATCGCCGCGCCGAGCTTGTCGGCCAGCGGCTCGAGGATGGCGCGGTAGTTGTCGCCGCTGCCAAGGCCGCGGCCACCCGAGACAATGGTCTTGGCCGCGCCCAGCTCGGGCCGCTCCGACTTGGTGAGCTCACGCCCGACCAGCTTCGACTTGCCCAGGTCCGGGCCGGCGGCAAGCGCTTCGACCGCCGCAGAGCCACCCTCGCCCGCCGCATCGAAGGCGGTGGTGCGCACCGTGATCACCTTGATCGGGTCACTGCTCTGCACCGTGGCCAGCGCATTGCCGGCGTAGATCGGTCGCACGAAGGTGTCGGCCGATTCGACCGCCACGATCTCCGAGATCTGCGCCACGTCGAGCAGCGCGGCAACCCGCGGCGAGACGTTCTTGCCGAAGGTGGTGGCCGGTGCCAGCAGGTGGGTGTAGGCGGTGCCGCTGTCGCGCACTGCCGAGACGACCAGCGCAGCGAGGTTCTCTGCGCCAGCGTCGGCGTAGTGGGCCGCATCGGCGCACAACACCTTGGTCACGCCGGCCAGCCTGGCGGCGGCCGCGCAGGCGCCGTCGCAGGCCTGGCCGGCCACCAGCAGGTGGATCTCGCCGCCCAGCGCGGCGGCGGCGGTGACCGTGTTGAGGGTGGCGGCCTTCAGGCCGGCGTTGTCGTGTTCTGCGATAACGAGAATTGCCATGTCAGATCACCTTCGCTTCGTTCTTGAGCTTGTCGACCAGCTGGGCCACGTCGGCCACCAGCACCCCGGCACTGCGCCCGGCCGGTTCGACCACCTTGAGCGTGGTCAGGCGCGGACTCACGTCCACCCCCAGCCCGCCCGGCTCGACCGTCTCGAGCGGCTTCTTCTTGGCCTTCATGATGTTCGGCAGGGTCGCGTAGCGCGGCTCGTTGAGCCGCAGATCGGTAGTGACCACCGCCGGCAGCGGCAGCTCGAGCGTCTCGAGCCCGCCGTCGATCTCGCGCGTCACCTTCACCGAGCCGGCACCCACCTCGACCTTCGAGGCGAAGGTGGCCTGCGGCCAGCCCAGCAGCGCCGCGAGCATCTGACCGGTCTGGTTCGAATCGTCGTCGATCGCCTGCTTGCCCAGCACCACCAGCTGCGGCGCTTCCTTCTCGACCAGCGCCTTGAGCAGCTTGGCCACCGCCAGCGGCTGCAACTCGGCATCCGACTGCACCAGAATCCCGCGGTCCGCACCGATCGCCATCGCCGTGCGCAGCGTCTCCTGACACTGCGCTACCCCGCACGACACCGCCACCACCTCCGTGGCCGTGCCCGCTTCCTTGAGCCGCACCGCCTCTTCGATCGCAATCTCATCGAACGGGTTGATCGACATCTTCACGTTCGCAAGCTCTACACCCGACTGGTCCGCCTTCACACGGACCTTCACGTTGTAATCCACCACGCGCTTCACAGGGACGAGTATCTTCATCTTGGCCTCCCTCCTCATATTTTTCATGGTCGCTGCCGACGCCGACGATCCGTGACGCAACGACTTTTCTCCATCCATTGCAGCGCGTTGGGCATGGCCGCGTCGGCCGCAGCGAACCGGCAGTGAGAACGAACAGACGCTGCTCCGCAAAAGCCGAATCTCACACCTTCGATCGGCCGCGTGCCGCTTACCTGGCGCACCCACTAGCCGTGGCGATACCCCGCTCACGCACCACAATCAATACAACTTATGGATCCATCAAATGTTAAGGAGATTGCCTCTGGTTGCCAGCCACCCGAATGGGGGGGGCCAAGCCGCGACGGGAGAAATAGACTGAAAAAAGCTTTCACTGGCTTGAGCGGAGCGCCGGCTGCCTGCCCGGTGCGGGGAGCGCGATGGAAAGACCACCGCATCACGCCGGCCTCGACGCGTGATGCGATTCATGTACGGCCAGGGCGCCGTGACACTTGCCAGTGGAGTCGAAATCCACCTTGACCTTGACGCCGCCAATCATCGGGCGGGCGTCGTGCCGGGAGCATCGAAGAGGATGAAAAACGTGAGCAAACTGATGATCCGCAAGGTAGCGGTACTTGGAGCGGGGGTGATGGGTGCGCAGATTGCGGCGCACTGCGCCAGTGCCGACGTACCGGTGCTGCTGTTCGACCTGGCGGCGAAGGAGGGGGCGGCCAACGCCATCGTCGACAAGGCGCTGGCGGGCCTGCGCAAGCTCGACCCGGCGCCGCTGGCGAGCAGCGACCGGGCGCGCTTCATCGAGGCGGCCAACTACGGCTCGGACCTCGAGAAGCTGCGCGAGTGCGACCTGGTGATCGAAGCCATCGCCGAGAAGATGGAATGGAAACGTGATCTGTACGCCAAGGTCGCGCCCTTCATCCGTGCCGATGCGATCTTCGCCTCCAACACCTCGGGCCTGTCGATCAACGCGCTCTCGGAAGGCATGCCCGAGGCGCTGCGGCCGCGCTTCTGCGGCATCCACTTCTTCAACCCGCCGCGCTACATGGCGCTGGTCGAGCTGATTCCCACCGCCACCACCGACGCCGCGATGCTCGACGATCTCGAAGCCTGGCTCACCACGCGGCTCGGCAAGAGCATCGTGCGCGCCCGCGATACCCCCAACTTCGTCGCCAACCGCGTCGGCGTGTTCTCGATCCTCGCGGTGATGCACCATACCGCCCAGATGGGGCTCGGCTTCGACGAGGTCGACGCACTCACCGGCCCGAACATCGGCCGCCCCAGGAGCGCCACCTACCGCACCGCCGACGTGGTCGGGCTCGACACCCTCGCGCACGTGGTGAACACCATGGACGCGACCCTGCCCGATGACCCCTGGCATCGCCATTTCAAGAGCCCGGTGTGGCTCAAGGCGCTGATCGACAAGGGCGCACTCGGCCAGAAGACCCGCGCCGGCATCTACCGCAAACAGGGCAAGCAGATCATGGTGCTCGACCTCGCGCAGCAGGACTACCGCGCCAGCGCCGCCGAGGTGGCACCGGAAGTGGCGGCGATCCTCAAGAACCGCGACCCGGCCGCCCGGTTCGCCCAGCTGCGCGCGAGCGAACACCCGCAGGCGAAGTTCCTGTGGGCGATCTTCCGCGACGTCTTCCACTACTGCGCCTTCCACCTCGCGCAGATCGCCGACAACGCCCGCGATCTCGATCTCGCCATGCGCTGGGGCTTCGGCTGGACGATGGGCCCGCTCGAGACCTGGCAGGCCGCCGGCTGGCGCGCGATCGCCGAGGCGGTCAAGGCCGACATCGAAGCCGGCCGGGCGATGAGCGATGCGCCGCTGCCGGCCTGGGTGTTCGAGCGCGAGGGCGTGCATGCGCCGGACGGTTCCTACTCCGCCGCAGACGATGCGCTCAAGCCGCGCTCCACCTTGCCGGTCTATGGCCGCCAGCTCTACCCCGAGCAGGTGATCGGCGAAGCCGCGCCCGACCAGGGCGAAACCCTGTGGGAGAACGCCGGGGTACGGCTATGGACCCGTCCCGACCAGGACGCACGTATCGGTATCCTGTCGATCACCTCCAAGATGCATGCGATCGGCGACGAAGTGCTCGACGGGGTGCTCGAAGCACTGGCCCGCGCCGAGCGCGAGCTCGACGGCCTGGTGATCTGGCAGAGCGCCCCCTTCGCGGTGGGCGCCAACCTCGCCCAGGTCACCGACGCGATCAAGGCCGGCCAGTTCGGCATGCTCGAGCAGACCGTGGCCAAGTTCCAGCGCACCTCGATGGCGATCAAGCATGCCCAGGTGCCGGTGGTGGCCGCGGTGCAGGGCATGGCGCTGGGCGGTGGCTGCGAGTTCGCGATGCATGCCGGCCACCGGGTGATGGCGCTCGAGAGCTATGTCGGCCTGGTCGAGGCCGGCGTCGGGCTGATCCCGGCCGGCGGCGGCAGCAAGGAGTTCGCGCTGCAGGCCCATGCCCTGGCCCGGCGTGCCGCCGGCGGCGACGTGTTCCTGTACATTCAGGAGAGCTTCCAGACCATCGCCATGGCCAAGGTCGCCAAGAGCGCGCTCGAGGCGGTGCAGATGGGCTTCGGCAAGGCCTCCGACGACATCCTCTTCAACGCCCACGAGCTGCTCTACGCGGCGATCCGCCGGGCCCGCGCCATGGCCGAGGCCGGCTGGCGGGCGCCGCTGGTCGACAACGCGGTCAAGGTGGCCGGCCGAAACGGCATCGCCACCTGCGAGATGATGCTGGTGAACATGGCCGAGGGCGGCTTCATCTCGGCGCACGACTACAAGGTGGCGCGCGCCGCGGCCACGGCGCTGTGCGGTGGCGAGGTGGACACCAACGCCGAAGTCTCCGAGCAGTGGATCCTCGATGTCGAGCGCGCGCTCTTCGTCGAGCTGCTGCAGACCGAACAGACCCAGCAGCGCATCGCGCACATGCTCGAAACCGGCAAGCCGCTGCGCAACTGAGCCCGAGACACTGGAGAGAACCATGAGCAAACAGATTCAGGACGCCTACATCGTCGCCGCCACGCGCACCCCGGTGGCCAAGCGCAACGGCATGTTCCGCAACGTACGCCCCGACGACATGCTGGCGCATGTGCTGCGGGCAGTGGTGGACAAGGTGCCGGGCCTCGAGGCAGGCGAGATCGGCGACGTGATCGTCGGCTGCGCCATGCCGGAGGCCGAGCAGGGCATGAACGTGGCGCGCATCGGCCTGCTGCTGGCGGGCCTGCCCGACACGGTGCCGGGCATCACCATCAACCGCTTCTGCTCGTCGGGCGTGCAGGCGGTCGCCGATGCGGCCAACCAGATCCGCCTCGGCCAGGCCGAGGTGATGATCGCCGCCGGTACCGAGTCGATGAGCGTGATGCCGCAGATCATGGGCAACAAGGTGAGCCTCAACCCGGCCGTCTTCGCGAAGCAGGAGAACCTCGGCATCGCCTTCGGCATGGGGCTCACCGCCGAGAAGGTGGCCGAGCAATGGAAGGTCAGCCGCGAGGACCAGGACGCCTTCGCGCTGCAGTCGAACCAGCGCGCGGTGGCGGCGATCGCCGCCGGGCACTTCCGCGCCGAGATCACCCCGTACATGGTGCGCACCCACCTGCCCGGCGAGGGCGGCGTGGTGCGGGTGGTCGAGACGCTGTGCGAGCACGACGAAGGGCCGCGTGCCGATGCCTCGCTCGAGCGCCTGGGCAAGCTGCGCCCGGTGTTCGCGGCGCGCGGCTCGGTGACCGCGGGCAACAGCTCGCAGATGTCGGACGGGGCCGGTGCGGTGCTGCTGATGAGCGAGGCGGCGGTCAAGCGCTACGGCGTGACCCCGATCGCGCGCTTCGTGAGTTATTCGGTGGCGGGCGTGCCGCCGCAGGTGATGGGCATCGGCCCGGTCGAGGCGATCCCGCGGGCGCTCAAGGCGGGCGGGCTGAACCAGTCGCAGCTCGACTGGATCGAGCTCAACGAGGCCTTCGCGGCGCAGTCGCTGGCGGTGATGCGTACGCTCGCGCTTGATCCGGACAAGGTGAACCCGCTCGGCGGGGCGATCGCGCTGGGCCACCCGCTCGGCGCCACCGGGGCGATCCGCACCGCCACGGTGATGAGCGCGATGCAGCGCGACCCGGCCATCCGCTACGCTATGGTCACCATGTGCATCGGCACCGGCATGGGCGCCGCAGGTATCTTTGAACGCTGTTGAACGGGCGGATATCCCGCACGAATGCCGAACGCATCCCTTTGAAGTGTGCGGCGCACAAAAGAAATTACCCCCCTTTTGGGGGGCTGGAATCCGCGATCGCATTGCCTATGCTGGTTGGCGCCGCGGATTTCAGTCACTGGAAGCCGCTCGCTAGCAGCAAGGATTGGTGTGTTTCGTTCGGCGGTGTCAGGTGGCGCATGGGGGACCGGCGCCACCATTTTTTCCGACTCGTCACCAAAGCTTTTGTCAAACCGTCCCCGACGCCGGGATTGCGAGATCGCATTCCCTCCGAATCTGTGGTTCCGGTCGCGGCCATCGCCGAGTGGCAGGTGGCTCTTGACTTCATGTCACAGGCAGTACGTACCAGAAGAAGGCGCGCTTCGCAGTCCCGCTGCGTCAGCAGTTCGCCCTGATCGATCCAACACGCATTTAGGGAGGCATACAATCAATGAGCACTTACAACGCCCCAATGGCCGACATGCTTTTCGTGCTGAACGAGCTGGCCGGCCTTGAGGCCATCTCGCAACTGCCGGGATGCGAGGACGCGACATCCGACACGGTCACGGCCGTGCTCGACGAAGCCAGCAAATTCAGCGGCCAGGTCCTCGCGCCGCTCAACGTCCCAGGCGACTTCGCTGGATGCAGCTGGGACGACGGCGCGGTCAGCACCCCCGACGGCTTCGCCGACGCCTATCGGCAGTTCGTCGAGGGTGGCTGGAACGGCCTGAATTTTCCGGTCGAGTTCGGTGGCCAGGGCCTGCCGAAACTGGTGGCCAGTCCGGTGCTCGAGATGGTCATGAGTGCCAATCTGGGCTTTTCGCTGTGCCCCCTGTTGACCGGCGGCGCGATCGAGGCCCTGCTCCTGCGTGGCACCCGGGAGCAGAAGGAAACCTACCTGCACAAGATGGTCGAGGGAACGTGGACCGGGACCATGAACCTGACCGAGCCGCAGGCCGGCTCCGACCTCGCGCTGATCAGGAGCAAGGCGGTACCGGAAGGGGACCATTACCGGATCTACGGCCAGAAGATCTTCATCACCCACGGCGAGCACGACATGGCCGAGAACATCGTCCATCTGGTGCTCGCCCGGACACCGGATGCACCGGACGGCGTCAAGGGGATCTCGCTGTTCGTTGTACCGAAGTTCCTGGTCAACGCGGACGGTAGCCTCGGAGCGCGAAACGACGTCCGCTGCGTCTCGATCGAGCACAAGCTCGGCATCCACTCGAGCCCCACCGCGGTGCTCGCCTACGGCGATGCCGACGGTGCCATCGGCTACCTGGTGGGCGAGGAAAATCGCGGCCTCGAATACATGTTCATCATGATGAACGAGGCCAGGTACGCGGTCGGGCTGCAAGGTGTGGCGGTTTCCGAACGCGCCTATCAACTGGCCCGTACCTATGCTCAGGAACGTATCCAGAGCAAGGATCTGCTGGATCCCCGCGGCAAGTCGGTGGCGATCATCCAGCATCCCGACGTGCGCCGCATGCTGATGACGATGCGCGCCCTGACCGAGGCCAATCGAGCGGTTGCCTACGTTGTCGGCGCGGCGATCGACCGTGCCCACCTGGATCCCGATGAGACCGCCCGCCAGCAGGCTCGTGCCTTCGTGGACTACATGATTCCGATCCACAAGGGATGGGCCACCGAGGCGAGCATCGAGGTCGCCAATCTCGGTATTCAGATTCACGGAGGAATGGGCTTCATCGAAGAGACTGGTGCGGCCCAGCATCTGCGCGACGCCCGCATCCTGACCATCTACGAGGGCACGACGGGCATCCAGGCCAATGACCTGGTCGGTCGCAAGACTGCCCGCGAGGGCGGTGCCACGGCCCGGGCGGTGCTCGACATGATGCGCAAGACGGTTTCCGAGATCGATGCCACGAGTCCCGATCTCGCCGTGATTCGTACCGCGCTGGCCGAAGGCATCGATGAGTACCAGGCCTGCGTGGACTGGATCGTCGAAACCTACGGAGACGATATCCGCGCGGTCCATGGCGGTGCGGTGCCCTTCCTCAAGCTCGCGGGTATCGTGTGCGGTGGGTGGCAGCTGGCCCGTTCGGCCGACATCGCGAGCCGCCGCATCAAGGACGGTAGCGGTGATCGCGGCTTCCTGGAAGCCAAGATCGTCACTGCCCGCTTCTATGCCGAGCACCTCATGACCCAGGTGGCAGGGCTGCGCAAGACCGTGCAGGCGGGTGCGGCCGCGGTCATGGCACTGTCGCCCGACCAGTTCTGAGCGTCACACGAAATTCAACCGCGCCAACAAGAAACACCAGGAGGAGACCATCATGACGACCATCAACCCCGACAATCTCATTCAGCCTACACCGAGCGCATACACTTATCCGCTGCTGATCAAGCAGTTGCTGCACACGCCACTCGCGGTGGCACCTGACCAGGAAATCGTCTATCGGGATCTCAAGCGGTTCAACTATCGGACCTTGAACCACCGTATCGCGCAGCTCGCCAACGCCCTGAGCGCGCTCGGCGTCCGCCCCGGCGACACCATCGGAATGATGGACTGGGACAGCCACCGCTACCTCGAGAGCTACTTCGCCGTTCCCATGATGGGTGCGGTGCTGATGACCGTAAACGTGCGTCTGTCGCCCGAGCAGATCCTCTACACCATCAACCACGCCGAGGCAAAGGTACTGCTGGTGAACGTGGAGTTCATGCCGGTGCTGGAGGAAATCAAGGACAAGCTGGAGACCGCCAAGACCTTCATCTTCATCAGCGACATTCCTTCCGATCCGGTGCCGGCCGGTTTTGCGGGCGAATACGAAGCCCTGCTTCATGCCGCTTCGCCTCATTACGACTTTCCGGATTTCGACGAGAACACCCGGGCCACCACCTTCTACACCACCGGTACCACCGGCCTGCCCAAGGGTGTGTTCTTCAGTCACCGGCAACTGGTGCTGCATACACTGTCCACCATGTCCGGCCTGACCGCCCCGCTCTCCCAGGGACGGCTGCATCGCGACGATGTGTACATGCCGATCACGCCGATGTTCCATGTGCACGCCTGGGGCATGCCCTACATCGCCACCGTGATGGGCCTGCGCCAGGTGTATCCGGGTCGCTACACGCCGGACGGCCTGCTTGCCCTGGTCCGGCAGGAAGGCGTCACCTTCTCCCACTGCGTCCCCACCATCCTCCACATGCTGGTCACCAACCCGGCGATCCACGACACCAACGTGAAGGGCTGGAAGCTCATCATCGGCGGCTCGGCCCTGCCCAAGGGCCTTGCCCAGAGCGCGCTCAACCTGGGGATGGACCTGTTCACCGGCTACGGGATGTCGGAGACCTGCCCGATCCTGACCCTGGCACAGATCAAGACGCCGCTCATGGGCGATCCGATCCGCGAGTTGGAAATCCGCACCAAGACGGGGCTGCCGATTCCGCTGGTGGATCTGCGTATCGTCGATGAAAACATGGAAGACCTGCCCCACGACGGCAAGGCCGCGGGCGAGATCGTGGTGCGCTCTCCATGGCTCACCCAGGGGTATTACAAGAACCCGAGCGCGTCCGAAGAACTGTGGTCCGGAGGTTACCTCCACACCAACGACATCGGAGTGATCGATCCGGAGGGTTACCTACAGGTCACCGACCGGATCAAGGACGTCATCAAGACCGGCGGAGAATGGGTCTCGTCGCTCGAACTCGAGGATGTGATCTCGCGCCACGCGGCGGTGAGCGAGGTGGCGGTGATCGGCATCAAGGATGCCAAGTGGGGCGAGCGCCCGATGGCGCTGGTCGTGCTGAAATCCGGCGCCACGGCGACCGAGGCGGATATCAAGGCCCACGTGAAGGCATTCGCCGAGGAAGGTCACATTTCCAAGTTCGCGATTCCCGAGCACGTGCTCTTCCCGCCAGCCATCGACAAGACCAGCGTCGGCAAGATCAACAAGAAGAACCTGCGAGCCAGGTACGAGAACGCCTGATCCGGCCTAGGGCGCGGCCCCCGGGGCCGCGGCCCATCCCACGACATCCTGGAGTCCTCAATGGAACAATCCTTGAACATGAGCACGCTTGCCGGCTTCATCGGCAAGGAGATCGGCGTATCGGAATGGGAAGCGATGCCCCAAAGCCGGATTGACGCGTTTGCCGCCTGCACGGGCGATCATCAATGGATACACGTCGACCCCGAGCGGGCACAACGTGAAAGCCCTTTCGGCAGCACCATCGCCCACGGTTTCCTGACACTCTCCACGCTTGCTCCCCACGCGCTCGAGATCCTGGTGAAGCCGTTGAATGCGCGGCAGACCGTCAATTGTGGCGCGGAGAACGTGCGCTTCATCTCGCCGGTGCATGTCAATGCGCGGATTCGCACCCGACTGACCGTCGAGGCGGTGGCGGCCAAAGGCCCGGGTCGAACCCTGGTAACCATGGGCGCAGTGGTGGAGATCGAGGGCCAACCCAAGCCCGCGCTCACGGCCAATCTGCTCTTCATGCTTTTCGAATGACTGGAGAAGCCGAAGACATCATGGCAAAACAAGCAAAGATCGACGCGTCCGGCGCCACGTCCGGTCCGGCACCTGAAACCGCAAAGGCGTCCGCACGAAGCCCTGTCGACAAGACCAGGGAATTGGCCGGCAAGGCGGTCAAGACCTCGGCGGTGCTGCTTGAGGAAGAAGCCCGCCTGGCTCGGGATCTCATGGCCGTTCTGGCCGGGAACTCGGAGATCGCCCCGGCCCCGGGCGACAAACGTTTCAAGGACGACGCCTGGAATCAGAACCCGTTCCTGCGCATCGCCATGCAGGGCTATCTGTCGTGGACCCAGGCTTTGGGGCAGGTGGTCGACCAGATCCCCCTGGATGACCGGAACCGCGAGCGCGCTCGCTTTGCGGTCTCGATGCTCAGCGATGCCTTCGCGCCCACCAACACGCTGCTCGGCAACCCCGCGGCACTGAAGAAGATGGTGGATACCGGGGGCAGCAGCATTGCCCGGGGACTCAAGAACATGCTCACCGACCTGGCGACCAACAAGGGCATGCCCGCACAGGTGGACAAGAGCAAGTTCAGGGTGGGCGAGAACCTTGCCACCACACCCGGCGCCGTGGTTTTCCGCAATCCCGTGCTGGAACTCATCCAGTACACGCCTACCACCGAGAAGGTCCATGCGCGGCCACAGATCATGGTGCCGCCACAGATCAACAAGTACTATATCTTCGATCTGGCTCCGGGCAAGAGCATCGTCGAATTTCTGGTCGGCAGCGGTTTCCAGGTCTTCACGGTGAGCTGGCGCAACCCCACCGCGGATCAAGCCGACTGGGACATGGCAACCTACGTCTCCGCGCTGCTGGAAGCCATCGAAGCGGTACGGGAAATCACCGGCGCAGACGACGTAAACCTGCACGGAGCCTGTTCCGGTGCGATGACGATGGCCGCGATGCTGGGTCATCTCGCCGCCAGCGAGCGTCCCCTCGTTCATGCCGCGACCATGATGGTGGCGGTGCTCGATGGCCAGGCGGAATCCCAGCT
Source organism: Thauera sp. WH-1 (assembly GCF_047806685.1). NCBI lineage: Bacteria > Pseudomonadati > Pseudomonadota > Betaproteobacteria > Rhodocyclales > Zoogloeaceae > Thauera > Thauera sp. WH-1. The sequence continues at coordinate 8,762 of NZ_JBLQGP010000029.1, read as the reverse complement.
CGGCCTCTTTGCAACCCCCGAGGTCGTTTCTCTTGCCAAGACCAACTCCGCTTCCAGGGGGGTCATAGAGGGACATGACATGGGTCGGGTGTTCGCGTGGATGCGGCCCAATGATCTGGTCTGGAACTATTGGGTAAACAATTACCTGATGGGCAATCCGCCGCCGGCCTTCGATGTGCTTTACTGGAACAACGACACGACGCGTCTCCCCGCGCGCTTCCACGCCCAGCTGATGGACATCTTCGCCGAGCATCAGCTCTCCGCGCCCGGCGGGATGACCATGCTGGACACCCCAATCGATCTGTCCCGGGTGAAATGCGACACCTATGTGCTGGCCGGCATCAGCGATCACATCACCCCTTGGCAGGGGGTCTTCAATACCAGCCGGACCCTGGGTGGCAAGAACGAATTCGTGCTCAGCTCGAGTGGTCACGTCCAGAGTCTCATCAATCCACCCGGCAATCCCAAGGCGAAGTACTTTACCAACGGTGCCACCGCCGGCACGGCCGACGATTGGCTTGCCGGGGCCACCGCAGTCCAGGGTACCTGGTGGGAACACTGGCGCGAGTGGTTGAAGGCGCATTCCGGCAAACTCCGCGCTGCGCCGGCCGCACTTGGCAGCAAGGCTCACCCTCCGGCGGAACCTGCGCCGGGCACCTATGTGGTGGCGGCCTAGCGGCCAAGGTGCCCGAGCTGTCTGATGACGACATCCCGGCATCCACTGCAGATCCACGTGCTCGCCCGGCCCGGGTACGCCCTGCGGCTCGGGCTGCGGCGGGGCCGGGCCGGCAATCCTCCGTTGGTGATCTTCAATGGTCTTGGCGCCAACCTGGAATTGCTGGACGGCTTCGTGGCCGCACTGGATGAGCGGCCGCTTGTCGTCATCGACGCTCCGATCGTCGAAGCCGCCCTGCCCTTTCCACCCTATCGATTCTCGAATCTGGTTCGCGAGGTGGATACGGTATTGATCGAACTCGGGTTTGCCGAACCGATCGATGTGATGGGCATATCCTGGGGCGGTTTCGTTGCCCAGCAGTTCGCCCTGCAGTATCCGAACCGTTGTCGTCGCCTGGTCCTGGCCGCAAGTTCTCCGGGAGTACTCATGGTTCCCGGTCGGCCAACAGCCCTGATCGCGATGCTCGGCCTCGGCATGCTCCCCGGATCGCTCGGACGGGGATTCATGAGTGCGAGGGTTCTTGGCGGCGCATTCCTGCGCGAACCGGAGCGCGTGACTGAACATCTGGGTCGGCTGGCACCATCGGGCACGTGGACGCAAATCGCCCAACTGCTCGCCCTCTGGGGTTGGTCCAGCCTGCCGTGGCTATCGCACTTGCGGCAACCCACCCTGGTCCTTGCCGGCAGTGAAGATCCGGTGGCGCCGCTTGCCAATGCATACCTGCTGGCAAATCTGATTCCCGACGCCACGCTCACCGTCCTCGAGGACGGTCACGGCTTTCTGCTCGCCCGCCCGTTGCAAACGGCAACCTGCACTCTGGGCTTCCTGACGCGCCCATGAACGGCGGCTCCCGCACATCCGGCGGCAAGGAAATGAAGCGGCTCGCGCTCGCTTTGCTGCTGTTCATGCTCGCGACCTTCATCGTCTCGGTCAGCCTGGAGAATGTCCATCCGTGGCTGGCATGGATAAGGGCCTTTGCCGAGGCGGGAAGCATCGGTGCCATTGCAGACTGGTTCGCCGTGACCGCGCTGTTTCGCCATCCCATGGGCCTGCCCGTTCCGCATACCGCCATCATTCCCCGGAACAAGGACGAGATCGGCCGTGCGCTGGGCATCTTTGTGCAGGAAAACTTCCTGACACCACACAATCTCACCCGCAAACTCGCCGGTCTGGACGCGGTCGGCACGACGGCGCGCTGGCTGCAGTCACCGCGCAACAGCCAGCGCTGCGCACGCGCCGCCTGCGAATTCGTCCCGGGGCTGCTCGCACGCCTCGACGACAAGGACGTGAGCCGGTTTCTCGACCGGATCATCGTGCCCTGGCTGGCACGACTGGACATTTCGACGTTTGCGGGCAGGTTCCTCGAGATCATGACCCACGACGGCCGACATCAGGCGCTGCTGGATCACGGCTTGCGGACCCTCGATACCTGGCTGTCCGAGAATCGCGCGCTGATCCGCGAGAAATTCAGCGAAGCGTCCAGATACACGCCGGGAATCTTCGACTACTACGTGGTCAATCGTTTCGTCGATGGCATCGTTGCCCTGCTTCACGAGGTCGCCTTGAACCCGCAGCACGAAATGCGCGCTCGCTTCGACGCCGCAACCCAGGCGTTCATCGACGATCTCAAGGCTTCTCCCGAATACGCCGCCCGAGGACGCGGCCTCGTCCGTGACCTTGCCGGACATCTGCGTTCGCAAAGCTACTACGAAGTCGTCTGGAAGGACCTGCAGGCGCTGTTGCTCGAAGACATCGCCCGACCCTCATCGCTCGTGGTCACCGCCCTGGCGGAGCTTCTGCAAGCCATCGGCCATGGAATCGCCACTGACGCACCGCTGCGTGGCCGGCTCGAAGCCTGGCTCATCGACGGCATCGAGCCCTTGCTGATACGCCACCGTCAGGAAATCTCGGGGCTCATCTCCGACGTGATCGCCACCTGGGACGCGAAGGAAGTCGCCGACAAGCTCGAAGCCGAAATCGGCCGGGACCTGCAATATATCCGCATCAACGGGACCCTGGTCGGCGGGCTCGCGGGTGTTCTCCTTCACGGACTTGGCATGAGCTTTGGAAGATGACGTGCCACTCCACATCACAACGAACCCGACCCAACCCCTTCCCGAGGAATGATATCCATGCGCTACACCATGCTTGACCTGACCCGCAGCGCCGCTGCCCCGATGGAAGCCGTGCTCAGCTCCACGATCGACGTGCTGTCGAGCCGCTACAACCCGCTCGCACGTACCACCCTCGGCCGGGTTCCGATCGCCGCGCTCGAGTCGGTCGCACGAATGATCAAGCCCTACCACAAGCAGGCCTTCGACTACGGCAGCTTCGAGGCAGACGGCGAGACGATCACGATCGTCGAGAAAGTCGCCTTGAAAATGCCCTTCTGCCATCTCGTCCACTTCGAGCGGGTCGGGAAAGGCAAGGCGCCCAAGGTCCTTTTCGTGGCCGCGATGTCGGGGCACCACGCGACCCTTTCGAAGGAGACCTTCCGGGCGTTTCTGCCCGACCACGACGTCTACGTCACCGACTGGCTGGATGCGCGCGACATTCCCCTCTCCGCGGGACGTTTCGGCTTTGAAGACTACGTCGGCTATCTGATCGAGTTCATCCAGCTCCTCGGCCCGGACGTCCACGTCATCGGTCTCTGCCAGGCAACCGTCCAGGCCCTGTGCGCCACCGCCATCATGTCCGGCCGGCAGGATCCCTGCCGACCGAAGACGCTTTCCTTGCTTGCAGGCCCCATCGACATCACCGTGAATCCGAACACGCTCACGCGATACGCCAGCCACATCAATCTCGGGTTCCTGAAGGCTCTCGCGGTCCACAAGGTGCCGAACGGTTACGCGGGCGCAGGGCGTGAAGTCTATCCCGGTCATCTGCAGATCGGCGCATTCATGTCCATGAATCCCGGCAATCACCTCAAGAAGCACTGGAACTTCTTCAAGGATGTTGCCCGTGGCAACGAGGAAGCGGCCAATCGGCACCGCGAGTTCTACGATGAATACATGACCGTGATGGACGCGACCGCGGAGTTCTACCTGGAAACGCTGGAGCGGGTATTCCTGACACCACAGCTCCCCAGAGGCGAAATGCACTACAGGGGCGAACCCGTCGATTGCGGTGCAATCACCGATACCGCCCTCTTCACGCTCGAGGGCGAACGCGACGACATGGTCGCCCTCGGCGTGACCGAGGCGGCTCATCGCCTCTGCCCCAATCTGCCCGAGGCGCTGCACCGGCACCACGTCCAGGCGGGCGTCGGCCACTACGGGATCTTCAACGGATCAATCTATCGCACCGAGATCGCGCCGATGATCAAGTCATTCATCCGTTCCAGCCGGCGGCGGTAAAGCCAGGGATCCGCTCGTCGTCTCAGGGCGACGAGCGGGCCTGGATACGCCGCATCATCGCCTGATGCTCGATTCCCGCCTCCATGAAGCGTGGCCCTTCTTCGATGAAGCCGTGCCGAACGTAGAAGGCAAGCGCACCGACCTGTGCGTTGAGCACGACCGCCACCATTCCGGCCCGTTCGGCTTCGCCAATCAGCGCCAGCAATACGCGGGAACCGAGCCCCTGATTGCGATGGGCTGCATCCACGGCCATGCGACCGATGTGGCCATCGGGCAGCAGGCGGCCGGTGGCGATGACTCGATCGGCTGCGTCGGTGAGCACCGCATGGCGGGAGACCGGATCGAATTCGTCGAGCTCGATCTCCGCGGGCACGCCCTGTTCCTCCACAAACACGCGGAACCGCAGCGGCATCACCCGCGCTTCGGCGTCGGGCCAGTCGCAGATTTCCAGGGAATGGTCAGGCTGCATCAGACGATCTCCACGGGTGTTCCGGCGGGTACCAGGTCGAACAGCTCCACGACCTCATCCGGGCGCATGCGCACGCAGCCGTGAGAGCGTGCCACGCCCATCGGCTGGTCGTCCGGCGTGCCGTGGATGTAGATGTAGCGACGCATACTGTCGACCGTGCCGAGGCGGTTGTGGCCCGGCTCGCAGCCGGACAGCCAGAGGATGCGGCCGAGAATCCAGTCCTTGTCCTGCATCTCCTCGGCGAGCGCCGGGGTCCAGATGTTTCCGGTGGGGCGGCGGCCGACGAAGATGGCGCGCGGGTCGTGGCCGGCGCCGATGCAGGCGCGCACGATGTGCCTGCCGCGCGGCGTGCAGCCGCTGCCGTTGAGCTCGCCGGGGCCATTGAGCGCGGTCGATACAGCGTAGCGGCGGATGAGCACGTCGGCGTCGTCGAAGAGCGCCAGCTGCTGGGTGTGGAGATCGATTGCGATGCGCATGGCGGGCGTCGAGGGCTTCAGGCGTTCATGGTGCGCTGGCGTCGCGCCGCGAAGAAGCTCGAGAGCATTGCACCGCACTCCGCTGCCAGTACACCGCCCACCACCGTGGCGTGGTGATTGAGCCGCTGTTCCGCATAGACATCGAGCACGCTGCCAGCCACGCCGGTCTTGGGATCGCTGGCGCCGAAGACCACCCGCGAGATGCGCGCGTGCATGATCGCGCCGCTGCACATCATGCAGGGCTCGAGGGTGACGAAGAGTTCGCAGCCGGGCAGCCGGTAGTTGCCGAGCCGGGCGGCGGCGTCGCGCAGCGCGACGATCTCCGCGTGGGCGGTGGGATCGTGGCGGCCGATGGGCTGGTTGAAGCCCTTGCCGACGATCTCGCCGTTGAGCACCACGATCGCCCCCACCGGCACTTCGTCGAGTGCGCCGGCATAGCGGGCCTGCTCCAGGGCAAGGCGGATGTAGTCCTCATCGTTCGGCATCGCAATACTCTCTTCGGGTTCCCGGCGTCGCCGGTGGTATCCATGTGGGGGCCCCGGCGACTTTTCACCGGCGGATTATCGCAGACTCGCGCGAACACATCCTGCCGGCCGCGGTGCGTGCCACAGCGTCGGGCGCTCGTGTTGGACACCCGCTGGCATGCTCCGTATCCTTGGGCGGCAGGCACCCTCAAGCCGAAAGGGGGGGCTGCCTACGATGTCGTCATAGGTGCGCCCGCCCGAAATCCATACGGAACACCGCATGCTCAGTGCCCTCATCATCCTTGTGACGGCGGCAATTACCGCCTACCTCACTTTCTCGAAGCGTCTTGCAGGCTCGTCCGACTGGAAGGCAACGGTCACGCCGCTGGCCTCGATCATGGGCAGCGGCTTCCTGATCAGCGCCCCGCTGCTCGCGGGCATCGTCGGCAAGCTCGCGGTGCTGTGCATGGCGGCACTGCTGGCGCTGGCGTATGCGGTGGGGAGCGTCATCCGCTTCAACATCCGCCATTTCGAGCCGATCGAAAACGCCGGACATGGCGCTGCGCAGGATATCGGTTTCCTTTCGCGCGCGGTACTCGCCGGGGCCTATTTCATCTCGGTCACCTACTACCTGCAGTTGCTCGCTGCGTTCGTCCTCAACGCGGCCGGCATCCACGACCGGCTGCTCGCCAACGTGGTGACCACTGCGGTGCTGCTGGTCATCGGCAGCGTGGGGATGTGGCGCGGCCTCGACAAGCTCGAACAGGTCGAAACGCATGCGATCAGCCTCAACCTCGGCATGATCGGCGCGCTGCTGGTGGCGCTGGCCGTGCACAACGTGGGGCTGGCGCTCGACGGCGCGTGGCAGCTGCCGGCCATCGCGTCGGGCATCGACCTGCACGACACGCGGGTGCTGCTCGGCCTGCTCATCGTGGTGCAGGGTTTCGAGACCTCCCGCTACCTCGGCGACGAGCACGGGGCCGAGCAACGCATCCGCACCATGCGCACCGCGCAGCTGGTGTCCGCGGCGATCTACCTGCTGTTCATCGGGCTCGCCACGGTGATGTTCCACGACGGGCTTGGCGCCGACGTGACCGCCATCACCCAACTCGTGGCGCCGCTGGCGCTGGTGCTGCCGGTACTGCTCTCGGTGACCGCGATCGGTAGCCAGTTCAGCGCGGCGGTGGCGGATACCGCCGGCGCGGGCGGCCTGCTCGAGGACATCACCAATCACCGGCTGCCGGTCCGATATGCCTACCTCATCATTCTGCTGATCACGGTCGCGCTCACCTGGGGTACCCATGTGAATGCGATCATCGCCTACGCTTCGCGGGCCTTCGCGCTCTTCTACCTGCTGCAGTGCATGGTCGCCTTCCTGGTGGCCTGGCAGAAGAAGGACCTGCCCCGCCGCATGGCACGCCTCGGCTTTTTCGCGCTGGTCGGCATGGCCTGCCTGCTGGTGTTTGCCTTCGGACTACCGGCCGAGTAAGCCGATGCGCTGCCTCGGACCGCGCCACTGCGCGCGAAGCTGATTACAATCCGCCAGATGCCCTGCCCTGTTTTCCCGCCTCGGATCGAGATGCCACAGTGAAGCGAATCGACTTTGCATCGATGCAGTATTTCGTGGCGGTATGCGAGACCGGCAGCATCGCCCGCGCGGCCGAGCGCGAGCACATCGTGCCATCGGCCGTCAGCAAGCGGCTGGGCGAACTCGAGGCACTGTTCGGCGTACCCCTGCTCGATCGCGGCGCGCGCGGCGTGAGCCCCACCGTGGCGGGCGAGGCGCTGCTGTTTCACGCACGCGATGTGCTGCGCAGTGTGGACCGACTGCACGCGGAGCTTTCGGAATACGCGCTGGGGGTGCGCGGCCGCGTCAGCATCCACGCCAACATTTCGGCGGTGGTGGAGTTCCTGCCCGAGGATCTGCGCAGCTTCATGGCGGCCCACGAAGGCATCAAGATCGACCTGCAGGAGCACCTCAGCACGGACATCCTGCGCGCGGTGCTCGAGGGGCGTACCGATCTCGGCGTGGTCTCTCAGGTGCACGGCCTTGATGGGCTGGAGTGCTTTCCCTACCGCAGCGACGAACTGGTTGCGATCGTGCGGCCCGAACATCCGCTGGCCGGGGCCGAAGTCACCAGCTACGCGACGAGCCTCGCCTTCGACCACGTGGGCCTGAGCCACAACAGCTCGCTCTATTCGCTGCTCGAACGCGAGGCCGAAGCGCTGGGGCTGACGCGCCGCCTGCGGATCCATGTGAGCGGTTTCGATGCGGTATGCCGCATGGTCGAGGTGGGGCTGGGCGTGGGCATCGTGCCGGAACGGGTGGGCGGCTTCTTCGCCGCGGCGCTCGGCCTCAGGATCGTGCGCCTCGACGATGCCTGGGCGCGGCGCGAGCTGCAGCTGGTGGTGCGCGACAGGTCCTGCCTCTCGGTGGCCGCGCGACTGTTGCTGGACCACCTCCTCGGCCGCGACGCGACGCCTTGACCGAACTTCACCAAGCCATCTCCAGACGAGATGGCTAGCATGGCAATAGACCATTATTGGGGTTCTAAGCCGGAACCGCCGAAAATTCCGTCAGCCGATCAACGTGGCTTGTCCCGCGCCCGGTCGATGGGGTGGACCCAACAGTCGTGTCACTAGCCGCCATTTCGATCACGGCAATGCCAGCCGGACGTCACGTCCAGATTGTTCCGGTCTGGACGAGGCCGACTGACGTCTCGGATGGCGGGTGGCATACAACTGCTGTGACTCCTGCAGGGGGGCAGCTGCCTGACCGGACGGCGAGCATCAGCCCATCTCACGTATTCGTCATGTCAGCTTTGACACTGCGCACGCGACGGCATCCGACCCCTATGCATAGTTCTCAACTATGCGTAGCGCGCCCCCCCACGATGGCTGTTCGCTCGGCCGTCGGCCGCACTGGGGCGCGGTGTGCTCTGCATAGTTACAGGGTCTGCAGGAACCTCATCATTCCGTCGCAGGCACGGAAGCGCTTGAGCTTGATGTCAGCTGCGCACAGAGCCGGCGCCGTTGCCGCGACCGAGCAGGTACTCGCGGTATGCCGGAACATGCCGTTCCAGATGAGTACAGCCGCGCGCGCGGACAGAGGATTCGGATCGCGAAGAAAGGGTGGGTCGGATGGCAGTCTCCAGGTAGTGGAGCCGCCAGTGAACCTGGGCCGCAAAACTATGTGTAGCTGCTCACGCCCGAGCGCGCAGCCTCCCCGCGTAATTGCTGATCCTGGACTAAACCGCTGGCGCGGTAGGGGGTGATCCACGCGCTGTGGAATTGAGGCCGGCGCATTCACAGGAAGCCCGC
>NZ_JBLQGP010000028.1:0-31944 GCF_047806685.1 Thauera sp. WH-1 | reverse complement strand
TTCTGGTAGGGCGAGTACGGCAGCGTCGTCTGGTGCAGCACCCCCAGGCGGTTCAGACCCGATACCGTCTCGTCGGCAAGCATGGCCGCGCCGTTGTCGGTCATCAGCGCGCGCGGCAGCCCACGCTTCATGAAGGCCTGCGAGAGGCCATGGACCAGGCTCTGTGCGGTCTCGTCCAGGTACCACTGCAGGTGGCAGACCAGGCGCGAGCGGTCGTCCAGGATGCCCAACAGGAAGGGCTTCTCCCAGGTGCCCGCGCGGGTGAGCACGCGGCGCACGCCATGGTGGAAGTCCAGATGCCACAGCGCCGAGACGTGATCGAGCTCGAAGCTGCGCACCTCGCGGTGCTCGAGCCGGTCGCGCGCGAGCACCGCGCCCGCGCTCGTGCGCTTGGGCGCCGCCTGGCGGAACATCCCCTGGGCCCTGAGGTAGCGGCGTACCGTCGGGTAGGACGGCACGCTCAGCCCGGTGCCGGCGAGTGCTGCGCGCAGATTGTCCACGTGCAGTTGCGCGGTCCAGCCCGGATGTTCGCGGTACTGCTGCACCAGCGCGTCGATGACGCCCGGCATCAGGCTCGCGAAGCGGCCCCGGGGGCGTGGCCGGTCGCGCAGTGCCGCGATCGGATCGGTGGCGCTGCGCGCGGCGTAGTACCAGCGCTCGATCGTCGACAGCCCGAAGCGCACATCCTGCCCGCTGATGGGATGGCGCCAGGTGCGGGCGGCGAGCGTGGCCAGCGCATCGTGCACCTCGCCCGGCGCGGGCGGTGCGGCCAGCAAGGGGCCGATGATCGAGAAGCGTAGCCGCGCCCAGCGATCACGTTGCGGGGGATCGGTCGGTGTGCTCAAGGGGGTCTCCCGTATCAGGCGCACCGGGGGGTGGCGCCACTGGGAGTGCAGGCTACGAAGCCTCGGCGTCGGTGGCGATCTGCATCCTCTGCGGGAACTCAGCGGCCCTCGGGCAGCGTGAGCGGCGCCAGAAAGCGCAGCAGCCGCGCCAGCGCCTCGGTGGCCTCGCCGGCAAAGCGCGCGAGCAACTCGCCCGGCAGCCCCTGGGGCGGCACCGGGGGCATGAAGCGGGCGCACATCGCCTGCCACAGCGGCGTCTGCATGAAGTCCTCACGCCACCACCGTCGCCAGCGGGTGAGCGTGCGCAGCGGCACCGCGAGCGCCTCGCACAGCCTCGCCGCCGCTGTGTTCTGCCCGGCATGCCGGGCAGAACACAGCACCACCACCAAACCCAGATACACGCGCCGGCCCAGAAAGCGCACCGACATCGAGGTCGTGCGCCGGCGGCAACGGCTGCAGCAAAAGCTCAGCCGGGACGAGAACGCCTCGCGGATCGCGAGGGTCGGGCAACCACGGGGCTTACGGGGATAGTTGGCACGATGGAGCACACCGCCACATGAACACCCCGCGCACTGCGCCTGGGCAGCGAGTTCTTCATCGAGACGAATCAGGAACAGGAAAAACTGCGAACGCTGCAGGTCAACATGGCACACTTGAACGGTCTCTAGGCTTGGTAACCAGAGACTCCCCCGAGGGGTTCGTTTGTTCAAGTTCCCTGAGGGGGATCACCCCTCCGCCATCACGCTGCGTGACCATCCCGCCGGCCAAAGCCATCAGCAGCAGTGACCATGCTCACAGGACCTGGCCGACGCCGCAAAGCAACCGCTCTCCGATTACCTTCGCGCGGTGCTCGCCCGTCACCTGCTCGGCGAACGCTTCTTCCGCGAGTGGCAGGCAGCGCTCGCCAAGGCCAACGCCGAGGCGGCCCGGCACGAGTCCGACATCGTCCTCTAGCGCTAGCGCAAGGCCACCCGCCCGAGCGCGGCCGAGCACAGTTTGCGGGGAATTTCTCCCGCAGGCTCGGCCGGCCCGGTAGTCTTTCACCCATGCCGCAACGGCATCCCGTCCCTGATTTAGCCCCACTTGCGGGGGACGTTAAACGCATACCGCTAAAGAGGGCGCTTCTGTTCTGGAGGCGAACATGTCCCGCGACAAAGCAATCAAGGCCGTTCAGCGACTGATCCGGCTCTACCTCTCCAAGCACGACTACCACGTCGAGCAGTCCGGCCAGCAGTGGCAGTGGCGCCGTGACGGCGCTGCCGCAACCCCGGCGGACGATGAACTCACCGCCATCCTGGCTGCCGCCGAGGCGCTCATCCGCGCCTCGGTCGGCACCGCCGCAGCTTGAACGAGGAGACCGTCATGGATCGCCGTACTTTACTCAAGGCGCTGGTCTCGTTCGGCGCCTCGATCGCCCTGCCCCTGGATCTGGCCACCGCGTCCGATGCTGAGATCGACACCGCCTGGACCGAAGCGGCCAGCACTTGGGATCTGTTCGAGGTCAGCGAATTCCGCTCGCTCTCGTACGCCAACTTCGAGGAGCCCACCACGCGCTACGACGCCTATGGCTTCAGCGACACGGGCGACGTCGATGCCTCGATGCTCGAGAGTCATTACGACCTCTACGACCCCATCCAGACGCTCTACCGCGACCAACTGCTCGAGGAGGATCCCGCGCTTGACGAGGCGACGCTCGAGGAGCGGGTCGAAGAGGAATGGCTCGAGTGGTGCCAGCAGGCCAGCGGCACAGCTCGGACCAGCATCGACAGGATCATCGACGACTGGCTCTCCGAAGCGCCCGATCCCTGCCGGGAGTGGGAGCACTACTACAAGACCGGCGACGCCCAGGGGGCGGCGTACGACCATTTCCTACGCGAAGATCCTGAGTTGATGGATGCGCTCGGGATCGTCGTGGTCGAGGGCGACTGCCCCGGCAGCAGCTACTACGCCGCCGAACTACATACCGAGGTCGAGGCCGCCAACCGCATCGCCGCCGAGCGCGGCTGGACGATCCGCTTCGTCTATGACGGCGAAGACATCGTGCGCTACGACCGCAAGCCGGTCGTGTGATCCAACATGACGAGCACAAGGAAACGAATGGAGGACGTGCCGCAATGACAGGCAAAACCAAGGCGCCGAGTCAGCCCCCCGAGGGCGTTGTCTCGCAGTACATCCTCAGCCCCGATGAGGGCGATCCATTCTGCTGGGAACGGGTTCTCGGGCGTGACTCGCGCTATAGCTTGTGCGGGGACTGCTGCAGCTGGACCGGATCGCACCCGATCTCGGAAGAACTCTTCGAGGCCCTGGTCGAATGGTACCGGCGATTCTGTCGCGCTCCCGAAGTCCCGGGGCTGATGACCAACCTCGACCTCGACTGGATCGACTTCCACGCGCAGGGGCTAGAGCTTGCGCGCCGGCTCAAGGCGGAGGTCGGCCCGACGGCCGAGGTGAGGTACCGCAAGCCGATGGAAGACCCCAACCAGCAGCTCGAGCCGCTGCGGTACGTGCTCGATGATGGTTCGGTCGTCGCCGAGGAGAGCGAAGAGCCTGACGAGCAGGAGCCCTGGCCCACTCGGCGGATCCACTCTGGCGGACAGACCGGCGCCGACCGGGCTGCGCTCGACTGGGCCATTGCCTACCGGATCATTCACGGGGGGTGGTGTCCCAAGGGCCGGAAGGCCGAGGACGGCCCGCTTGCCGGCCGCTATCAGCTCAGGGAAACCGACTCCGCAGGCTATCGTCAGCGCACCAAGCTCAACGTCCTTGAGAGCGACGCCACCTTGATCGTCAACCTTGGCGAACTCGACGGCGGCACGCTGGAGACCGTGCGGATCGCCCGCCAGCACCAGAAGCCGGTCCTGGTGCTGCAGCTTGACGAGACGCCCATCCAGGACGCGGCCGTGCGCCTGCGCACCTGGGTTGAAGCGAACCGGTTCGGCTCGCTCAACATCGCGGGCCCCCGCGAGAGCAAGCGGCCCGGTATCTACGCCGCGACCTATGAGCTGCTCGAGCGCAGCCTGGAGCCGGACGGTTCGCTGCGGCCGAAGGAGGTCTTCGAGTGGCCCGAGTGGGCGCTTGGGGGCGACGATGATGAGGAAACCTGACACCCGGCTCGATCAGGGCGGCACAGCACCAAGTTGCGTGCGCTTTCTGCGGCGGCCCGTGTCGCGCTAAAGGTCCAGCAACCGAACACACGGTCTGGCTCCCCTCACGAGCCAGGGGGGATTTGATCCAGCTTGCAGCCCCCGCCACGTCGGCAAAGCCGCTAAAGAGGAGTGTGTCATGTCGTCGTTCATCCCGTTCTCACCCATCAGCGAGGACCCATCTTCCGTTCCGGGCGGTGCGCGATGACCCTTCCCGTCGTCTTTCTGACAATCGTGCTCAAGAAAAGCGCAGTGCTCCGCCACTATGCCGGGGGCGAGGCGGCCTTCCGGGTGCGTTATCCGTATGCGGCCGAGGATCGTTATCTCTTCGGACTCGCAAGCATGTCGGGGCAGGAGATGGATGAATTGTTGGCAGAGTTGGCCGTGGCAAACATCGAGCTCACCCGTGACGGAGCGCTGGCCGACCGCACCGGCGGGGTCCTCCTGTCCCACCCGGACATCGTCTTCAGCTCCTGCAACTCAGCGAAATTCGCGGGGCTGGAGGCGGGGCTCGTGCGCGATGATCCGAGCGAGATCGCGCGCGAGGGCGAGGGAATCGTGCGCTTCTTGATGGCGCGAGGCTTCAGCTTCGAGGTACCGACCGCAAGCCCGGCCGACACAGAGGATGGACGATGAGCGGAGGCGGAAGCTTTCTCGCCGCGCACGTCAATAGGGCCCCGCTGATATTGGCCGGAGGGTCGGGCGGGTACCGGTCAGGCTTTGGCATGCCCCGTTGCAGGCGCCGCCGACTAGGCCCCAAGCTTTGCCATGAAACTAGCTGTCATCCCCCGCCCCTGACACAATCGATCGAGTCAGCACCCAACCCTCATCCGGAAAACGCAGATGCGGCCAACGATCGGAAAACTCGTCGGAGACAACCTCTACATTCACCGGCAATGCCTCGAGTACCTCCCAGACGAGATGGGAGATACGATCACTCAAGCTCGCCATGCTGCGGCGGAAGCCTTCGAGGTGGCAGACGTCTTCAAGATCGGAACCTCCAACCGCACGGTCTCACTCCTTCGCTATCCGTCCTTCTTCGAAGATCCCTTCCCCACCTTGGCGGAGAGCTGGCGCATCCATCTCGATAGCGATCGAGTCAGCTATCGCTCGTATTTCGAGTCACTCAACCCACCTATCCTGCACAGGAAGGAGCTCCTCCTTCCGCCCAACCACCCGGACCGCGAAGCCTTCGCCACGCTCACTGCCCAAGCCGAGCAACTCGGGCTGTTTAGTGACAATCACCTGATCGGCTTCAAGCGCACGTGGGACGACAAGATACGCACCGCCGGGTATTACCTCGATGGGCACACCCTGCTCCCGTTAGGTAACGACGTCTCCGAGGCAGACCAAGGCGACACGCTCGACACGACGGCAGCCGAGATCCAGCGCCACCGCACCGCGCTAAGTCGAGCGGGCCTCTCCGCCCCGATGCAAGCACTGGCTCGACACGGTCTGCTCGGCGAGGAAACGACCCTGTTCGACTATGGCTGCGGTCGTGGCGACGACCTGACCGCACTGCGCAGCAACGGAATTACGGCCAATGGTTGGGACCCCTACTTCGCACCCGACCAGCAGAAGCGGCCCGCCAAGGTCGTCAACCTCGGCTTCGTCATCAACGTCATCGAGGACTTCGACGAGCGCATCGCCGCCCTGCGAGGTGCATTCGAACTTGCAGAAGAACTGCTCGTCGTTTCGACGATGCTTTATGGAAGCGCGCCACCGCCCGGACAACCCTATCGGGATGGCTACCTGACCGGGCGTCAAACGTTCCAGAAATACTTCACCCAGAGCGAACTCAAGGAATTCGTCGAGTCGGTTCTCGACACGGAGGCCATCGCAGTCGGGCCGGGCATCATGCTCGTTTTCGCGGACAAGGGTGCTGAGCAGCGATTCCTGTACGGCCGACAACGCAGTCATCATGCCTTGAAGCTACTGGGCTACCGCCGCGCACAGGCAACTCGCATCCCGAGGGTCCCACGGCCTTCTAGACGCGAACAACAACTCGCCGAGCATCACGACCTAATCGACGCGCTGTGGCACGCAATGCTTAACCTCGGCCGCACGCCCGAGCCATTCGAGTTTGCAGACTACGCGGCAACTGTTGAGGCTTTCGGCTCGTGGGGGCGCGCGACTCGATTCGTACTCGAGGTTAAGGACACCGCAGAGTTCGAGCTCGCGGCGGCCGAACGTCGCGCCGACCTTCTCGTGTACCTCGCTCTCCAGCTCTTTTCGAAGCGGAAGCGCTACAGCCACCTCGATGAAAGCTTGCAGCGCGACGTCAAAGCGCACTTCGGCGACTATCAGAAGGCCCTCGCCACGGCGCAGGCGTTGCTGCTGAGCGTCGCAGATCCATCCACACTTGATGACGCCTGCCGTGCCGCACAAGCGAAGGGTTTGGGCTACTACGTCGAGAGCGACTACCTGCAACTCCACGCATCCCTTATCGAGCGCTTGCCCGCCGTGTTGCGAGTGTACGTGGGGTGTGGCTCGATCCTCTATGGCGACCTCGACGGGATCGACCTCGTCAAGATTCACATCCGCTCGGGCAAATTGAGCCTGATGAAGTTCGACGATTTTGACGGCCAGCCCATCCCCCTCATGACCGAGCGGATCAAGATCCGCTTGCGCGATCAGGACATCGACTTCTTCGTCTATGGCTCACCCCATGAGCCCCCGCCCCTGTACTTTAAGTCCCGTTACCTCAACGAGGACCATCGCATGTTCGAGCAGCAGGCACGCTTCGACGAAGACGTGGAAGCACTGAGCCTCTTCGACCCCGATGGTTTTGGTCTTCCGCTGCAACAACTACAGCAGGCACTAGCATCGCGGCGGCTGGAGGTCTCGAACTATGCGGTTGCCCCGTCCTCAACGATCCCCAGCCTCGACGAACCCTGCGGCGCGCACTTCACCTTTCGACACTTCATCGAGTGCGGCGAAACCTGGGAGAGGACCAGACTGCGCAACATCCCCCAGCAGGCTGCCACGTTCAACGCCCTTCACGCGCTTGCGACGAACATTCTGGACCCAGTGATCGACTACTTCGGGATGATCAGGCTGACCTACGGTTTCGCCTCGGCCGCGCTGGCCAAAGAGATCCCGGGCCGCATTGCCCCACACCTCGACCAACACGCCGGACACGAACTCAACCGCGCTGGCAAGCCGACCTGCCCGCGACTCGGCGCTGCAGTCGACTTCCTGGTCGAGGACGAAGACATGGTGGAAGTTGCCAAATGGATCACGGCCAATATCCCATTCGATAGGCTATACGTCTACGGTCCAGATCGACCCATCCATATCAGCTATGGCCCAGAGGGTACCCACCAAGTCGTAGTGATGAGCCAGACATCAAGTCAGGGGCGGCTTGTACCCAAAGCGTTCACTCCTGAGAAGTTTGCGGCCTTCGAGTGGCTCAACGCGAGGTAAAACGGTCTCTGTGGATAGACGCAAAAGACCCAGCAGCGCAACTAGAGAAAGAACAACTCATTCCTAATAGATAGAAACCCCCTCCCGCTCGTCTCTCTGCATAGGCCGCTGCAAGAGTCGATCTTTGGCCTGCGGGAAAGCCCTGTTCACGAACTGGAGAACTCCTCCAGTCGGCTTCTTCATGACCGGAGGAGTTCTCCAGTGTAGAATCCGGCCATGATGATCGCTGCCATCTCCCCCGGATACATACCTCACTTCTCCGGACACGAGACCTTCACACTGAGGCAAATGTGGCTCAAGAAGGTCTTCGATCAAAAGACAAAGGCTAACCGCATCAAGAAATCGGTGTTCACTGACGACGAGTCGATTGCTCGGTTTGGCGTCGGCAAGAACATGGTTGCCTCGATGCGGCATTGGGCCCTCGCGACCAATCTAATCAGCGAAGGCAGCTCGAACGATTACGTAGTGTCTCAACGAGCCCAAAGCATTTTTGCCGACGACGGCTTTGATCCCTATTCGGAGAATCCGAACACCGCTTGGTTCGTTCATTGGCAGCTTGCCGGTTTGGGGGCGCGCTCGACGACTTGGTTTTGGCTCTTTAATAAGGTCACGGCGCCGACGTTTACGAAAGCAGACCTTGAAAAACCTTTGGCCGACTTTGCTGCCAAATTCAACACTAAGCGTCGCATCTCCGTCTCGACCCTCAACCGTGACATCGACACTTGCGTCCGCAGCTACGCTCCGAGGTCAGGCAGCGGCTCGCCGGAAGATTTCGCGGAGCCCATGCTCGGGGAATTAGGCCTGATCGCTGAAGAGACAAAGGGGACTTTCGCCTTTCGGCGCGGTCCGAAGCACACGCTCAGCAGCGGGCTTTTCAACTACGCATTGATCGATTATTGGGAGTTGATTGACCCCGCCGCTAGCTCGATGGCATTCGAATCAATCGTTTATGGTGAAGGGTCTCCGGGGCGGGTTTTTAAACTCGACGAAGAGTCGGTCGCCGAGCGCCTCTTCTCTCTGGAAGAGGATACATCGGGCGCCTTTTCTTGGACCGACACCTCCGGTCTTCGGCAAGTGCTTCGGAAAAGTTGGGATAGTTCGGCGTTTCGAAATCGGATGCTGACAAAGGCCTACGAATGAACGCTCAAAAGACCAAGAAACTTGCCGAACTTGTTCGGATTCGCCAGCAGTACCAACGCTCCATCCGTCTGGACGCGGATCTCGGGCGCATGGACGCGCTCGATGGTTACGTGTGCCATAAGACAGCCGCTGATGTGCTCGACGCCATGGCCAAGCAAATCTCCGGGAGCAATCAACGGGCCTTCACTTGGACGGGCCCGTTTGGAGGCGGCAAATCTTCGCTGGCCATTGCTCTGGCGTCAGCACTCGCCCCCGACGGTAACCTACGGGCCAAAGCTCGCGACGTTTTGCGCTTGGACTCCCATCCGAATTTCGACGAAGCTCTCCCTGTAAGCCGCGGCTGGCTCGTTCTTCCTGTCGTCGGCAGAAGAGGGTTTGTCTCCGAAGAGATCTCAAAAGCGCTCAATCATGCGCTCGGATCGAAGGCGCTACCCGCATCAGCCAACGAAGTGGTCGCACATCTCTGCTCGGCAGCGGCCGACGAGCGATACGACGGAGTCCTTCTCGTCATCGACGAAATGGGTAAGTTCCTCGAAGCCGCGGCCCTCGGCCTGGGCGACGACGTCTATTTCTTTCAGGATCTGGCGGAGTCTGCGGCGCGAGCCCAAGGCAAAATCGTCGTGATTGGCGTCCTACACCAATCCTTCCGGCAATATGCATCCCGTTTAGGTAGCGAATCCCGCGACGACTGGGCCAAGGTCCAAGGCCGCTTCGCTGACATCCCCTTGGTCGCCGCAAGCGATGAGGTGGTGGAACTGATTGGCCGTGCGTTCGAAACGAGCGCACGACCTCAATCCAATCAAGCTGACGCTAGAATCATCGCATCCTCAATGGCGGCACGGCGCCCTGCCATCAGCGTGGAAGCCTTTGCAGCAAGTTTGGATGCCTGTTGGCCGTTGCACCCCGCCATGGCGGCCCTCCTCGGCCCGGTCTCCCGCCGTCAATTTGGTCAAAATGAGCGTAGCACATTTGGCTTTCTAGGATCGGTTGAGCCTCACGGTTTTCGTTCTTTTCTCAAAGAGCAGGATTCCACCGACGAATGCCGATACCGGCCGGACCATTACTGGGACTATCTTCGAATCAATCTTGAACCGGCGATCTTGTCCTCGCCTGACGGCCATCGTTGGGCGCAGGCCGCTGATGCCGTCGAGCGGACCGAGGCGCACCACAGCCCTCTCCATTCAGCACTGATCAAGAGCATCGCCGTCATTGACCTGCTTCGCAGTGCCTCCGGCTTGGCCGCCGATTTCGATGTTTTGCGCTCACTCTTTCCAGAGACGTTAGTAGAGGAAGTAGACGCGGCTTTAGAGCAGCTTTCAAAGTGGCGCGTCGCAATCTATAAGAAGCACCTCGGCTCTTGGTCCGTTTTCGAAGGTAGCGACTTCGATATCGAAAAAGCCTTGACCCAAGCCAAGTCGACCCTTCCCGGCATCGACTTTTCGACACTGACGAACCTCGCCAACCTCTACCCAGCCGTCGCCAAGCGCCACTATCACAATACGGGAACCCTTCGTTGGATGGAAGTGGCTCTTTGCCGTCTTGAGGACATCGAAGGGATCGCCTCCAAATTCGCACCCAAAAAGGGCGAATTCGGCCTTTTCTTGTTGGCCCTTCCGTCCAAAGAAGTTCGGATGGAGGCCGCTATCGGTGCTTGCGAAAGGATTGTTCGAAGCCGCCCTTGGCCGGTCGCTGTCGGTATCCCGCCAAACTACGGCAGGATCGAAGAGCTAGGTTTGGAGCTGGTTTGCCTGCAGTCCGTGCAAGGCCGCCCGGAGCTCGAAGGCGACCAAGTCGGCAAGCGCGAAGTCACCGCGCGAATTTCAGCGGCACGGTCAGCTCTTGAAGAACAGCTGCGCTCTGCCGTGACGACAGCGATTTGGACTGTAGCAGGACGTACCTATCAGCCCGGAACACCGATCGCACGTTGCGCATCGGATCTGGCCGACGATCTTTACCGGGACTCGCCTCGCCTTTGGAGCGAGCTGATCAACCGCGACGCCCCGTCGAGCGCGAGCGTCAAAGCGCGGCGCGATCTGATCCATGCGATGCTGGAAAACGAGCACCTGGAAAACCTCGGATTCGAGGCATTCCCGGCGGAACGCGGGCTCTACGAGTCGCTGTTGAAAGGAACCAGCCTACATCGGAAAGATGAAAATTCTGACGTTTGGCGCTTCCAGCCCCCGGACCATAGGCGTGGGGCAAGCCTAATCCGCCTGTGGGAAGACACGCGCAAGTTGTTCTCCGACGTATCGAAACGCGTTGAGGCTGTTCAAATGGACAGTCTTTGGGCTAGCGAACCCTTCGGAATTCGCTCCGGGGTCAGGCCTATCTTGATGACCGCGTTCCTGTTGGCGCATAAGGGAAACTTGGCGGTCTACAAGGACGGTATGTTCGTCCCCAGCTTGAACGACGCCGATCTCGACGAATATTTGCAGGACGAGAGGCGTTTTTCGTTCCGTTGGGTCGTCGTCGATGACGAAAAAACTCGGATTCTCTCAGGCATTTCGAGTCTTCTGGCATCAATCGGCGCTGCAGCTCCGGCCAGTGATCCCTTGGAAGCGGCCAAAGGCCTGGTCGCTCTGGTGTTTCGCTTGCCGAACTGGACCAAAAGAACCGCGACCCTATCGCCAGAAGCTCGTGAAGTGCGCGACATTCTCGCCAAGGCCAGCGATCCGCACCGTGTTCTGTTCATGGATTTGGCGGCTGTGTTCGGTGCAGCGAACGGTTCCGACTACGTCGACGCCTTGCGGGCTCCGATCATCGAGCTAGCCGGGGCCTACGAAGCGATGTTGCGCAAGATCGAGTCCGGGATGCTGGACGCCCTCGACGCGCCAGCAAACGCATTGGAACGGCTGCGCGCGCGAGCGGAGCTGCTAAAAGATTTAGACGGCGAGCTGCGCCAAAACGCTTTCGCCGGCCACCTGGCGAAGCACGACGGCAGTCTAGCTAGCATCGAGCGGATCGTCGGCTTGGCGGTCAACAAGCCGGCTCGCGACTGGACGGATCGAGATTTTGATCAGGCCCTGCTTGAAGTTGCGAGGCTCTCTTTGCGCTTCCGTCAGTCGGAAGCCTTGGTGGCCGTCCGCGGCAGAAAGCCGATGACCGACGCGTTCGCCGTCGTGATCGGAGCGGGCGCTTCGGCGAAGACGATCTCCCGTCAATTCGACCTTTCCGAACGGCACCGTGCGACGGTTGACTCTCTGGCCGACGAATTGGCAGCAAGCCTTAAGTCGAAGGGTTTGGACACGGAAATCTTGCTGGCCGCCCTCGCCCGGGTTGGCTTGCAGCTAACGACTGACGATTCCGAGGAGATCGAGCATGGCTGAACGGCACGTTCTGGGGATCTCCGGTGGAAAGGACAGTGCTGCTCTGGCAGTGTTCGTCCGGCACCACTATCCTGAAGTTGAGGTTGAGTATTTCTTTACCGACACTGGCAAGGAACTCCCCGAAGTTTATGAATTTCTGGGGCGACTGGAAGGCTTCCTCGGAAAGCCGATCCTGCGGCTCAACCCCCAGCGAGACTTCGACTTCTGGCTACGCGAGTACAACCACTTCCTGCCGTCTGCTCAAACCCGTTGGTGCACTCGACAGTTGAAGCTTGCCCCGTTCGAGCAGTGGGTGCGCCCGATGCTTGCGGCTGGTGACACTGTCGTCTCCTATGTGGCAATTAGGGCCGATGAGGACTATCGCGAAGGCTACACCTCCAAGCACAAGAACCTCAAAGTGCGCTTGCCCTTCCGCGAGTCAGGGATCGACAAGCGTGGCGTGATGGATATTTTAGAGTCCTCTGGCGTAGGGATTCCCAAGTATTACGATTGGCGATCTCGAAGCGGCTGCACCTTCTGTTTCTTCCAGCAGAAAATTGAGTGGGTTCGTCTGCGCGAGCAGCATCCGGAGGCCTATGAGGACGCCAAGGCCTACGAAAAAAACGCCTTAGAGCATGGCTCTCCATTTACATGGACGAAGGGCGAATCACTCGACGACCTCGCCAAGCCTGAGCGGGTTCAACAGATCGTCGAAGACTTCGAGCGCCGGAAAGAGCGAGAGCTGAGCCGCAGGCCGATCAATCCGTTGCGCCCCATCGAGAGCATCATCGATATCGACGATCTATTTGGGGAGGATGAAGGCGGCGGTGCATGTGTGGTTTGCCACAAGTAATCATCAGACATGGAATCCGATGGAGAAATTCTTCGTTCGGCTAAAACAATACCGTGCGATTGCCACACACTAGCAAAGGACCGCTCGTAAATTACTGGAAGCTATCCAGCTAGTCGAAACGATGGTGTGGCTGGTATGGGCTTTGGCTGCTGGGGAACCACTTGACTCTTTCGGGTTTTGATTTATGACACGCCCTAGCCGTTTTCGGCTAGGTTGGTGAGTTCATTCAAGACGCGGCGCAAAGCTGGGGACTTGAGACGTCGTATGCGCGCAAGTATGTCGGACACATCAATTTCATCTAGGCGCCCCTCGACCTTAGTGGTTGCTTCGTCGGCCATCGCAACCTCCACCTCATTAAGGTATGAAGGCCGGGCACGAAGATCGGACAGCGTGCGTTCACATTCGGCGCGCGAGAGCTCGTCGAGCCGCTCGAATAGGCCGGAAAACCGGGCGAGCCAGCGCTTCGCATCCGAGCGGTTCACCTGCTCAGTCACAATTGCGATTCGGCAGTCGAGCACCTCTCTTGTTTTCGCCAACGCCGCTAGCTCGGCATCGGCAAGATAAGCAGGCGGCTCCTGGTCGAGGCTGGCTAGCTTCTGACGGCAGCGCTCGAGGGGCCAAGAGGACATCTCTTCGGCGCTCGGGATGAAAGTGCGAGCCCAAAGCCTCGATCGTTCGTTTAGTGCTTCTACATGGCGCAAGCTGAAGCGTTTGTATACGTCGCGGAACGGCCAAAGCGGCTCGATTTCCTCGTCATCGCACCAGCGCTCGAGCTCGACACAGCGCGCGTCAATTGCACGTTCTAGCTGTTGAGCGACATCCTCCGGTCTTCCAGTCAGTGATTCCCACGTTAAGAGGTCCGGAATAATCCTATCGAGCTGTTGGCGCATATCCTCGATGTCCCTGAGGTCACGCTGCCCCGCGAAGATCTCACCAAGGCGCGTGACTTGCCCTTGTAGCTCTTGCGCTGCGGCTAAAGAATCGATCTGGCTGCTGTAAATTTTATTAAGTTCTTCTCGGTGCGCCCCGATTGCCGCAGCAATGGACTGTCTGTGCCGATTGAGTTGCTCGAGCACCTCAGCAACTTCGGCATCCTTGAGCTGCTCCCCCGCTTCTCTGAGCACCTGTGAAAAGGCATCACCCTTCGCTCTGAGAGCTTCAAGCTCGGCAATCGTCTGTGTTGGCTGTATCGTTGTAATGCGCACGTACTGTTGAGCCTCGAGCAGAGCGGTAAAGAACTTGAACCGCAACTCAACCGTCGCAATCGAGTGATCTCTCTGCTGCTCGGCGCTTGCGGCGAGTTCCACAAGGCCAAGCTTCCTGAGCGTGGCCACTGCTCGGTCCATCTTTTGGCGATATTCGCTTACTTGCTGCGGCGTTCGGCAGTGCATCCGCTCAAGCCAGTACCCGGCTTCCTTGCCAACCCACCCCTTCACGATACTGACGAGTTGATCAACCTCAACTATCTGCTCGCGCTCCCAAGGCCCACTCGTCACTTCATCATGAAGCGTAATCAGGCGGTCGGCGACAGCAAGTCCATGGAGTCCATTCGGCTTTCGAATTTGTCCCTCAAGATCACGCTGTAGCTGCTCGAGTCTATTGTCAAAAAATATCCGCTGGCGCGACGACTCTTGAGCATCGCGGGCTAGGCTTTCGTACTGATAAAGGAACTCGTCCGGCACGCCACCGTCGCCCGCGAGTAGTTCAGCCTGCCGCCAGTACTCGATTCGTTGTAGGTGACGCTCGGCTCGTCGCCAATCCTCAAGCAGATGCTCCCAGCGGGCATGGGCATCCTCCGCGATGAAAGCGATCGTAGTTCGGGAGAGGACTCGTGCGTCAAAGTCGGACACCTTGATCGCCTCACCAATCCAAGCGGCGTTCGGACATGGTTTTCCGTCAAGCAGCAGGCGCCTACGCGGACGACGACGAGCGAGGAAGAGGCCTAGAATCAGCGCAGCCGACGCAACATTGAAACCAAACGGCGCCGCTATCAGCGCCCGTCGACTCATCTCCAAAGACCGGCTCGGATCGTCGAGGTGCCATTGGTCCACCTCCTTGAGCACGGCCGAAACGTCGTCGTTCTCGGGCTCGTACGAAAGGGTTCCATCCCGATTAAGGGCACCCCATGCCTGCACCAGAACCTGCGTCGCACGATTGCGAAGCTGCGTAACCCGGGACTGAATCCACTCGTCGCTAACTTCACCGCCGATAAGTGCTCGAGTGATTTCAAGGCAATTTTTCTTAGCTGCACCGCTGTTGCTAGTCGTGAACCCGTCGAACGGGAACGTGACGACTTGCGGATAGACTTGCGCGAAGATCGCGGCGCCTACTTGTGTCAATCGGCCAGGCGGCGGCTCGTCAAAGCCAGCAACCTCATAGAGTCGTTCGCTAAGCGCCTGGGTCTTTGCCTCGTTAGCAAGACCTTCGATGCGCTCCGCTTCGACCGTGACGAAACGCCGATAGCGTTCCTTGTCTGCTTCTGTTAAGCCACGCTCCAGCACCCACCAGCGCTGAAGGCTGTCCCCGAGCCGTTCGTCTGAATCATGCAGAAGAGCGACCCAAATCGGCGCCTGCTTGTGCCCGTGCTTCTTCAGGACGCTAGCGAAGGCTTGCCGCACTAACTCACGAACTTGAGCGGGGTCCTCAGCTTGGCTCACATAGGTGTAAATGATGCGGCCTTTCGCCTCGTTAATGTCCGAGGCCTGCTGCCAGTCCTTGAAGGCAGCTGCAATGCTGTCGACGACAGTCGCTGAGGAGGAAAAAACTGGCTCGTACAGCCAGTCCTGAGTCGTGATACGACGTGCGTTGGCAAAGCCCGGGTCGACAGCTGCGAGCTTGCAGAGGGTGCGCGCGTAACTAGTGAATAACGGACCTACGGCTTGGGCGGCTAGATCGGCGATCCGCGACCGTACGAGCCGAGCGAACTGTCCACGGGTTGCCGCGTCTTGAATGAGTTCGTACTGACCGTAATCTTCGTTCCACTCGAGCAGTCCTAGATCATCCGTAAGACGATGGAGAGAGCGTTTAAACGCGGCATCTGCAAGTCCTGCTGCAGCCGCCAAAAAGCGCTCGTAACGCTCCCTTTCGGGCAGACGGACCCGAAGTTTTAGGAGCACGGCGGCGCCCGCAACCAAGCGCCGGTCGTTTAAGTCGAGGTGCGCTGCTCGTTCCTCGAGAATCACCTGAAGGGTCTCAGCGACCGTACCGCCGCGTGCCTGCTCGGCAGCCACAAACTCAGACAGCATCCCGTGGAGCAGCAGGTCGGCCGCCGAGATCAAGACCGGACGCTTGGCATCGTTGAGCGCCCCTTGGCCCGAAACAGCGTCGATCGACTCCTTGACAATGTTGAGCGCGGAGCGGGACTGAACAACGTCCTGCTGGCGAGTAAGGAACCAAACAGCTAGCGGGTCTAGCGGCCAACAGCCTCCACAGATAACTTGTCTAAACTGTTCGAGTTCTCGCCACACCGGAAAGCGGTCCGCTTCAGGCAAAGCTTCTCGCAGATGATGATGTAGCACCGGTAAATCCGGGTTGTTCGCAATGTTCCTGGCGACGAATTCGAGGTCCCGTTTTTCGATCAGGTGAGCAAACAGCGTCTCGAGGTTCGTCGAAAGGTAGTATTTCTGTGCAGCCTCGAATCGTGTGATGTATCGCTGAAGGTGCATCAGGTCACGGCGGTCGAGGCGACTAACGTAGGCTTTTAGATCGTATTGGATGAAGCCGACAAAGCGCGCGCGCCCATAGCTATCCTGAACTCCTTGGAAAAGCTGCTGCAACGCCGAGTCGCCTGCGAGTTGAGGGTGCTCGGCGGCGTACTCAAGGAAGCGACCGAACTCGTCGAAAAGAATGAGTAGCCCGCTAAATGGACCGTCGGGCCCACAGTACGTAGACGTAACTGTTGAGATGAGGTCCTGGACGGACTCGCGGCCTTCGACGGGAATATGGGTGCCGTTTGCACGCTCGAAGACTGCATCGACCCCGCCATAGACCCCCTCGTCGTGCTCGCGAAGGCATGCAATGATTGCATCAACGCCAAGCTTCGGCAGCAACTCCGCGAAGTCTGTCGCGCGCATGTTGAAGTTGCGCTCGACAAAATGCTCGGCAGCCTTAAACCGCGGCGAGAGTTCCTCGATAGCTGTAAGGTCACAACGAGCCTCTCGCAGCTTGGCGATGATAGTGCGCGTGAGCTCGGCTCCGAGGTTGAAGTTGGCCATACCATCGAGCGGCACAGTCAAAACCGGTTTACCGAGGAGGTCAAGCGCCGCATTTATGCGCCTTCCGGCACTCTCGTCTGCCGCAGTGACATTGCCGATGATCTTGTTGGTAACTGCGCGCGAATGCTGGCTGAGAAGCTCAGCCAGCGTGACTGCGAGATGAGATTTACCCGAGCCATAGCCAGCGATAGCGAGTGAGAAAGGATTACCCTGCCTCTGCTCTCCTTGAGCAAGTGCATCAACAAGATCCGCAGCGAAGGTGGCGGTGTCCCGCAGTATGTACCCGGCGCTTGCGTCGTCTCGACTAACCGCGTGATAGCGAGGGCCATGGAACACGAAGTGCTCTGCTGCCTTTTTCGCGCGCGCTCGGTCGCTTGATACCCAACGCAGCTGGACTGCACCCTCGAAAAAAAGGTCGCCACGGAACGCAACGACGTCACTAACCTTGGGTTGCATGGCAGAGCTAGACGAGTCGTTCATACATTGTCCTTAACACTTGATCGGTTGATATCAACCGGGTGAGAATGGGATTCCCCGTCTGACGATCAACGTGAAGTAAGCCTCGGCTTTCCATTTCAGTAAGGAGCTGTGATTGCTCTTCGAGACCCCATCCTGTTGCGGCAAGCAAGCCTGAACTTGCCTCGAGGGCGGACAGGGCTACTTGCGTGTCATTTGGCGCAGCCTCATCCCAAGCGAGAAGGAGCAACGCCGCAACCGTGTCAATGAGCGCAGGCTGAGTGGGAACACGCCGTAGAGTGATTCGGCCGTTGTCGCATGCGATGGCACCCGCATTTGCAAATGCGGCGGGGTCCGCATAGGTGCGAAACAGCGGCCCCACTGCATCTCGACTTGACCCATAGCGATTAACGAGGAATTGCTCGAACTGTGCCTCCGGGAAGGCCCGACCGAGGATGTTTGCCGCCTCGACAAATACGGCATACCAGACCTCGGCACCGCCGCGACGACCACACAGCATCAGATGCAGCGCCCACTGCGTGTTCTCTTCAAGCAAATGCGGGTCTTCGCGAAGGATCGCGTGGGCGAGAGAGGTAAGCGCGAACTTTTGAAGGCCATCGCTCGTTGGACCGATCTCAAGCAGGCCCATACCTTGAGCGTACTGCAGGAGTGGCTTGACCTTACCTGTGCTCTTCCCGGTTGGTATTCCGGTTACCTGCGAAATGCCGTCGATCGTGCCGCTGGTCTGCGTCTGCGCGAACTTTAGCAATGCAGTCAGATAGTGACGCTCTGGTTGGAACGTCATGTGAAAACTGAGCGGCAAGCGTGTATCTGACCGAGTCATTCCGTGACCCTTACCCGTTCACTCAAAGCTGTAATCGCGACACGGCGGATGCTTTGGCGAAGGCTGCCATCCGGCCGAAGCTCAGGCCCCGCCGACAAGCACTCGCCCTTTCTAAGTGTTGAGAGCGCATGCGCCCAATCGTCCACTTCCGTATGC
Organism: Thauera sp. WH-1; assembly: GCF_047806685.1. Classification (NCBI taxonomy): domain Bacteria; kingdom Pseudomonadati; phylum Pseudomonadota; class Betaproteobacteria; order Rhodocyclales; family Zoogloeaceae; genus Thauera; species Thauera sp. WH-1. The sequence continues at coordinate 13,562 of NZ_JBLQGP010000028.1, read as the reverse complement.
GGCATCATTTCCTTCAAGATCGTGGCGAAGCTTCTCATTTCGGTCGCGGCCGGACAGAAGAACAGCTTGTGGGCAGCTTGGAACAGCTGGTCCCGCTCCTCTCGATTGAAATTACTTAGCGTCTGTGTCGCAAGAATCATCGAGGCGCCGAATTTACGTCCCTCGCGCAAATACTTTTCTAGTGGAGAGCCTGGGCTGTGGTCCAAGTTCTGCACCTCATCGAGCACCACCGGGTGGGGACGATCTTTACTTCCGGTACGGCTCAAAAAGTCCCACAGATCCCACAGCACAAACTCGATGATGAGCCGCTGCACTTCTCTGGGAATTCTAGCCAGCTGCAGTATAGTTAAGCGGCTCGTCAGGCCAGAGAAGACTGCATCCCACGCGTCTTCGGCTACCGTGGAGAACGGCTCAGAACGCGCAAGCGGCATAATTTTGTTCGCCAGCAACTCCTGGCCATCAGCTTGGAGCTGCTCGTACAGCGCTTGCAGGGAAAAGCTACCCGACTCAACACCACGTTCGATCGTGTCAATCAGCGTTGAGCGCTGTTGCTCGCCTAGCGTGGCGTAGACGGCGGTGAAAATGCTTGCTACGCGCTTCGCGACATCAAATGGAGAGTCTTCGGCAACACCGAGCCCTTCAATCTCACTGCGTTGAGGCCGGAACGGATCGAGCGGAAGCTTTTTACCCATTTTTAGGGCAAAGGTGTCTGGCGCAGCAACAGCTTTTAGCTCCGCCTCCAGATGGCTGGGCAAGAAACCATCGGTGTAATCGATGACCATCGATGGCAGTCCGGCATTTGTCATTTCGAGCAACAAAGCTTGAATCGCGTAGGTCTTGCCCATGCCAGATGTGCCAAACACGAGCAGGTGGCGATTGGGGAGAGAGGAGCTCCCATATTCCCAATACACCGGGTCACCTACCGCCCCTTGGTTCGTGAGCTCTCTGCCCAACAGAATACGTTCTGGCACTTGCAGACGCAGTCCGCACTTCGTTGCGGGCTCGACCGGAGGGACCAGCCGGGTGCCGACGTCCGTCTCGTCTACAGGCGACTCCGATTGCGGCTCCGTCGGAAGAGCAGTTTCAATTGGGCTGAGCCGGTGGATAACCTCCTTCTCTCGCTCCATATCTTGCGCGCACTCAGGAGCTTCCACCACCGACGCCCCACCTCTACCATTGCTGTTCTCGGTCTCGCGGGCGGCGAGAGCCACCGCAGCTTTCTGCGGGAGGAGTTGCGAAGACAGATCGCGGCTCGGATCCTTAAGGGTCTCCAACACCGTCCGTTGCCCCACTTCGGCGTGGAAAACCGTAAGCAACTCGGTATCGGCGCCGAGGAGGGAGCCCACCGTGCAGACGGGGCGGAGTGAAACATTGTTGTTGCCGCCGGCCGTGTCGTTGGTCCAAAAAGTGGCCCCGATCGCACGCCAGCGGATGTCGAAGTCCCCTTCCGCTAGCCGCTCCAGCGCCTGATCTACGAGCCGCTCTTGACTTGCTTGGATCGGTGTTGCGTTGCGTACCACAATCGCTCGGTGCAACTGCGCCCACCAGTAGCGCCGGTCGAAGACGCTTGCGAGCTCAACGTCGTTGTTTGGTACGAAGAGTTTGCTCAGATGCGACACGCCGGCTCCGGCCTGTGTGACCGCCTCCTCGACATGGTCAGCCGAATATTGCCCAACCTTGCATTCGACGATCGTCGCATCCACGACAAAGCGCGTCCCGTCCAAGTGCGCTTCGAGGAGCAAGAGATCAGGAATTAAGCCCTCATCAGCGCCATCGAACCAGTGAGCGAATGAGTCAAGCGGAATCGTGGCGCGAAGCGTCGCGGACGAGTGGGCCAGATAGAGCCTGTTGGCGATCGCGTAGCCGATCACGTCGCGCAGCACGCCTTCGTCCCCAAGCGCCCGCACGAGCGACAGGCCCGTGACACTCTGTGCCTCCTCGACGAGCCGATGAGCGGCTTGGACGCACTCGTACTCGGTCCATTGCCGATAAATTTGAGCGAGTCTTGCCGCTGTCCCTTGCAGGAGCTCTCCAGCCGTATTGCTCTCAGTTGACAGAGTCAGATTCAGCTCGCCGTAGGCGCCCACGCCCGAGGTGAACCCGACCAACTTACGGTCGTTAGCCGCCGCGTCTTCATCGAGGATAAGTGGCTTATCGACGAACCTATCGACGCAGGCAACCCAACGGCTGAGCTGATGCATACGACGGGTCATCCCGCGCTCAAGCTCGCCATAGCCCACTTGGTTGAAGATCAGGTGGCGCTCGCCCGGATGTTCGGGATCCTTGAGACGCGCCGTGATTTCCGCGTGAAACGCTGCCGTCTTAAAGCGACGGTTACTCACGAGGCCCTGACGGAGGTTTGGATCGCTCGGGCGGGCGGGGCGCGGGTGCTCACAAATCGGGAACTTGCCGCTGTGGACGACACGCCAATCAAACGGCGCCGCGGGGACGACGCTATCGCCGCCGCTTTGGTCATTCAGGAAGTTCGACAAAAAGCCGACGTCATGCAAGGCCTCCACTTGATTCAGTAACGTGAGCACCTCGTCCCTGCTTCGCGCCGGACGATAGGCGACCGTAATGCGGCACGGCCTCCTTTCCGAGTCCTCCTCCTCCATCCACCGCTCTTGCCATTGCCGCAAGATCTCCTGAGCGGCCGTGACTGAGGGGCCGCGACCGATGACGCGCAGTGTCAGGATATAGGGCCTCTTGGTGCCCTCCGCCTGATTGCTAAGTTCCCCCTCTAGAAATGCATGTACGCCACCGATTACTGGCCGCAGATCAGAAACGTTTGCAGCCAGGACTGCCATTCGGTCTGCGGCAAAGGCGTGGATCTGCCTGTAGCCCGCCAACGTGTGCGCAATTATCCGAGACTCCGGCGTAGATCGCATGTAGTCAGATAACGACTCAGTCTCCACAATATCGTCACTGCGCATCTCGGCCTGCGCTGCGAGCGTCGGAGCCACGGCAGGCCGCTCGCCAAGCCTATGGATCAGACCGAATGCGCGAGCGTTGGTTGTCAGCCTCCGCGATGAATCAAAGACGAGACCGTACAGCGGACGACGCAGCTCAACTAGCCCGAACAATCGAGCTAGAGCAGCCTTGCCCTGTCGTGGCCCCTGCTCCAATAGAAGTGCGCAAACCTGCGCGAATCCGTTTCTGAGGAAGACCTCGCGAGCTGCGACCGTTTCGGCAATCGCGGGGGTGATCCCAGTCGCGACGATCGCTGGGACAAAGCCACCTGTTAGCGAGACACCCAGGGGAACGCACAGGAAGGCTTGGTAGATTCGGCGCAAAAGCTCTTCAGCGCGTGCTTCGCGCTTTGCATCTCTTTCTAATATCAGGCCAACGGTGCGGGAATAGGTTTGGACTAAGCTGTGAAGCGGCGTCTCGATTGCGGCGTAGTAGCCCTTGTCTACCAGCTCGCGAATAAATGCTTGGTACGACCCTGCGAGGTCCTCAAGGGCGGTATAAACGTCGCGGCTTAGTTCGCTCGTCTCAAGCCCGTCGAGGACGTTAACTATCTCGGCTTCGGCTAAACCGGACGCAAAGAGACGCTGCGCTTCCCCGTCATCGATAGCAAAGTACAACTCATCGAGGGTTTGGCCAAAACGTATCGAAGGTAGAAACCGCGCCTCGTCGAGGCGGGATTTCATCAAGCGCGCGGAACTGAGGCGAACGCGCTCCTCATGATGGGGCGGGACGATCCAAATAAAGCTACGGGCAACCTGAAGCGCCCCGGTTTCGTCCTGCGCTTCGACGCTGAAGCGCAGGCGGCTTTCCTTGACTCGCCTCTGAGTGATGATGACATCGTGGCCGCCCTTCCCCCAAAATACCTCAAGAATGTCTTCGGGGTCTGGTAGTCTTTGGTCAGCCTCATCTTTGCGCAACTGTAAAGGGAGCGCGCGAAGAAAGCCTTCGAGTCCGCCAAGCAGCCCCTTGAGTACTTCTCCTGCTGTTGTATTATTTCCCTGCGATCCCTCCTCACTGCCGTCGAACTCAAAAGACTCGACCGTGATCTTAAGGGATTCGAGTAGGGCAGGCGCCCAGTTTTGGCGGCAGCCCTGCTTAAACTCAAGAAGACAATCAAAGATCGCCGTTAGAAACACTTGTAGGCTTGGTCCCCGCAGACGCGTATCCGAGCGCGGGCGGCCAGAGTCCTTCTTCTCTTTCCTTCCCAGGATCCTGACGACAGCAGCGAAGTCTGTGTGCATCAATCGTGTTCGGGAAGCGACGCTTCCCAGATTGATGAAATCCGACAAGGTGTCAAGGAATTCATCGAAGGTGCCATATGGGGCCTGCCTGTGCGTGAGAGGCGGCGTGAGCAGCTCGGTTCGAACAGCGTCTATTTGCCTCAAGGCCTTGTCACGTTCGCGCTTTTCTCGATACGCGTCGCGAGCTATAAAGCGTGCTGCGGGTTGAAGCAGGATCGTGCGTTTGGTAGGGTTAGCGGGCGACAGAATTGAGGGTACGTCCCAGTAGGGCAGATGCTCAAATGCTAGGCCCAGGAAGTCGGCCGCACTGGTGCACGCGTTCGCCGCAGGCATCAGTTCGTCTGTCAAGAATCGCGATAGCGAGACAAGATTGCTCGGCCGCAGTTGAAAGAGCTTGTGGAGGAAGGCCTCAAATTCGCGCACCGCTCCGCCATTAGCATCCGACAGTCCTGCTTGGCGCAGCGCCTCCTCGATCCATCCACGGAAGCTGCCTCCCATGCAATCTCTAAAAATCGCTTCATCGGTAAGGATGTGAAAGTCGGCTAGCCCCCCGCGGTCGGTCGCGTGATCGACCCCAGCGAGTAGAACGAGCAACAGCTCATCGCCTGCTTGAGGCTGCAGATTGCGGTAGTGGGTAAGCTGATCCTTATCATCAATCCAGGTCCGTTCCTCAAGGCGCGTGCGCTCATGACGGACCTGCACGTCTCCATTGAGCCAGTGCCTGCCGAGGCCATCGGCCACCCGCATTACCCATCGAATCTGGTTTGCTTTCGACTGAAGGTGCTCCTCCACGCCTTGAAAGATCTGGTAAACAACGTCCGGCGGCATGGACTGGGTAAATATGCGGAGTTGAGCCGCTTCACCGCCCTGCCCCGTGACTAGCGCTCGGTCAATCAGCCCAGCCAGATGCTGAACAACGGTATCCGTAAAGAATTTCATAGCGATGCTTATGCAGGGTTTGCAACGAGAGGCGTTGCGTCGGAGAGCGCGATGAGGAGGCCGCCACGCTTGAGTTCGTCTTCAAGCCAAGCCGCGCAGTCGTTGCGCGGTGCGAGGTGAAAACCTGCGGATTGCATCCCCGCAGCCGCTTCGATCTGCGCTGGCCCAACGGCAATCCCAAAGTGCCGATACAGGCGCCACAAGAACTCATCGAACGGCAGACGCTCGCCGGGAGGAATCAGTGCAGCAACAGCGGTCTCGACGAGCGAGCTCGAGAGAGAAAAGCGCATCGGCCCTTGGCGCGGAATAATTAGGCCGATGTGCTTACCCAAGCTGCGGAAGAGCTTATAGCCATGAGCATCCGCAAGATCTGCTCGGTCTTCCCCACCGTTCGGTGCTGAGTGCTTCGGTAACGCTGTCGATCGAACGGCCTTGAACAAGAGCTCCTCAATCGCGCTCACTGACGCATTTGAGACCTTGCCCAAATCCGAGCTTGTGCCCCCGTGAGGCCCCGCAGTGATCCACGCGTAACCACCAGCAAACCCGTCGCCAGCCGCGCCGAGTTCGCCCATCGCTCGCACCCAACGCACTGCCTGAAAGCATAAGCTTCTCAGCACATGCATGCAGCAAAGGTTCTGCAATACTCGCACTTTGCGGAGCGGGTCCTGCCCGGATGCCGTAATGTTAGCGATTTCCCAGGCAAACAGTGCTGCCTCACGCCAGGATTCGCGATGGATCCAACCAAACTTTTGCTTTTCGCGCATTTCCTCAATGGCAGGAGCCTCACGTCCTGCCCACTCGATGACCGATCCGAGCCGGGCCAATGGCGCGTCGATTTCGATCACGAGGCTGTCAAGGCCCTCTATTGCGCTCTGGGAAACTTCTGGCCAGTCAATATACGCGTACTCCGACTCTAACCACTGCGCAATTTCGACGGAGTCTTTCGCGCGAAGCGCATGCCATAGTTGCAGGAATAGCATCTCCCCGCCGCGTGCCATGAAGTTATGGGAGCCGGTGGTGAAATGGCTTTGCGCTGTATCCCATTCGTCGACGTTTGCGTTGATCGCGTCTGTGTGGCGCCAGTCGACTTCGCGCGACAGAAGGTGGCGAGAGGCAGGGATAAAGCTATGCGTTACCCATGTCCGCTGACCAGCCACACCCACAAAGCCGGAGAAAAGCTGTTGCAGCACACGAACGGCACGCTTCTTGTCGCCATCGAAATCCGTCTCGACCGCTGCGGACATGTCCTCGATAAGCTGTTTGAACCGTTTCACGTGAACCGGATGGCGTGTTTCGAGCTTTGATGACGGGAAGAACGAGAAAAGCTTCAGCGCAATTCGGCTTTCAGGACGATAGGACAGACTCTTTTGTGGAACACTAGCGAGCTCGGGAATACCCGCTCCCATGTTCGCCTCATCGTAGAATTTTTCAGCGTTGAAGCACAGCAGAAACTCGGCAAGGTACTCGAGTGGAGTTTGATCTTTGTAGAAGCGGCGTCCAAAGGCGCGAATCGCCGGATTAATATCCTCGCGCTCTAGACCGACTGCGGGAAAATTATCAATCATTTCTGATATACCAGTCTTCGCCCATCATCGAGAGGGCAGAATCTATGAGTGTGCAACTCGCCTTGAGCATCTAACTCGAGCACCGTCACCACTTCATCGTCAAGTGAATGTTCTGCGAGCAAGGCACCGCGGAATTGCTCGAGGCTTGCACGATGAATAGCGTCGAGCTCACCCGTGAGCTCCCCGCGGCTGCGGGAAATAATGTAATCGAGTAGCGGCAAGGTCAGCGATAACCGAACGCCAGTTGGCTTGTAGACAACCGCGGGAACTCGGCGGACTGTGTCGACGATCAGGTCCAAATCGGAGATCGGGACGGTTTTCAGTACGATTTGAACCGACTGCAAAATGCGTTCATCAGGACGCCGTAGCGTGATAAACAGCCGGTCGCGAGCCTGTTCCGGCACCATGCAGCCCGTGTATTCCTCGATGAGTACGCCGACTGTCTTCTGGATGAACTTCTGCTTCTCGAGCCCGCCGCCGGCGGTACCCTGCTTGAGCCAGGTATGAAGCGAACGCAGCATCGGCGACTGCAGGAACTCGTCAATCATTGTCTTTTCGAAGTTCTTGGTTGCGCTGCGCGTTTGGCCGAACATGTAGAGCAGGCGGCGCAGTCGCGCGCGCGCCTCGCCGCCCTGCTCGGTACGAGCCTCGACTTGCCAACGGACCATCGCTTTGGCGGCCGCCTCCGGCAATTCGACCGCTTCCGCCAGCTTGCCCTCGTGAATCAGCCGGTCGAACTCGAGACCTGTGGCAGCACCGAAGTGCAGGTCGACCATTTGCTTCAGGCAGAAAAGCGCATCCGCTGCTTGCTCGCTCGTCGCTCCGACGTGTCCAAAAAACGTTTCGCTGAAGATCAGCTCTTTTTCGGGAGCGACCTTGGCCGTCTCACATGAGAGCCCTCCGGTGAGACTGAAACTGAGGTGAGCTGCAAGCTGGCGCATGGTCATGCGTCGGCCATATGCTGCTAAGCGCTCGTACACGAAGCGCACACGCTCGCGAGTAACAATCTGGGAGGAGCGCACGAGCTCAACGTTCTTCCTGATCGGACACGTTGTCGTTGCTGCGCAAGCGTCGCAGCCTTGCCAGGCGGGGTGCGATACGAGTTTGTCCAGCAGTTGGACAGCCGTGTCCACATTGCCGAGCATCGTAAGATTGGCGATGAAGACTTTCTTACCGTCATTCATCGCAAAACAGTTGTCGGACGTCAGTCGGTCACCCTGCATCGGCTGATCGAGCCTGCCGAGCACCTCCTGCTCAATCTCTTGAGCCGAGTGCTGCCGACTGAAGTATTGCCGGAAGGTGCTAAGCAAAGGACCGGTGTTGCTCACGATGAGAGCGCTTCCTCCTCCTGCCATAGCCTCCTCGAGGCGCCTCATTCGCTCGTCGGCCGCGAGTTCGCTCATATCCTTGACGATCGAAAGCGGGCGCCCGAAATACTCTTCAAGCTCCACATCTTTGGGCGGGGCATTCAGCGCTGCGCCTCGCGGCAACCCTCGCGCACTCTTCAATAGCTCGATGGCGACCGTTGATTTACCATCCCCAGCATGTCCAGTCAGCATGACAACCGCCGGAGCCTCCTGGCTTAAGGCATCCTCGATGCTGCGCGTGAGCTTCATCTCGACGTGGAGGTTGGCGAAAAACGGGCTAACCGATTGCGCTTCGGCCAACGCATGCCGGTTGTCCGCCGACAGATTGTGGATGGTGTTTAGGTAGTCAACGAAGGCTTCTGCTCCAGCAGCCGAGGGGCGGCTGCTGACGAATGTGAGAGGAGTCTGCTTAAGCGCTTTTGACGGTGCTTCGACAGTTCGAAGGGACGCCTGCGTTGGGCTGGGAGGAACCTCCACTGCACTTGGAACTGGCGACTGCAATGCGTCGCACATCGCCGCAGCCGACTCAAACCGTTGCTCGCGCGGACCGATCGCCCGCCCGAGGACGTTCGCCAGCCGCTCTCCGGTCTCGGCATACACCTCGGTAAGCAGCCGCCGCGCGGCTTCCTGAGAAGACGGACGCGTTCCCGTGGCCCACTCCACCATGCTCACTGCTAGGGCGTATAGGTCGCCGACAGCGATCGCGAGGCTGCCGTCCTTCGTCTGAAGATCAGCCGCTACGTAGCCCGGTGTTCCACCTAGGACAGTCAGCCCGCTTGGACAGGCAAGTCCAAAGTCGATCAACTTGGCGATGCCGCGCTCCACGTCCAAAACGATATTTGCAGGAGTCACGTCGTTGTGAATGACCGGCCCCTGCATCGGCTCGCCTTCGGTATCGACGGGCGGGCTGTGCAAAGCATCGAGCGCGCGAAGCATTTGTGCCGTGACGTCAATCACGAGCCCAGCGGTCGGACGCGCTCCTTTCTCGATGAGGTGCCGCAGGCTTTCGCCCTGCACGTACTCTTGGATGATGCACCAGTAGGCCCCGCCCCACTGCATGAAGCTGCGATATCTCACCACAAAGCTGCTGTGAGCCATGCGGAGGAAGTCTCGCTCGGCAAGGCAGCGCTCGCGGGGAACTTCGGGATTAAAGATTTTTAAGGTAGCGCGATCGCCGAGATTCTCTCCGAGGAAGACTCGGCTAGTTGCGCCCTGCCCGAGTTGCTCAACAAGGGTCCAAGTATCGTAGGAATCGCCAATCTCGGGTTGCTTCGGCAGCGGCGCCGAGACGCCTCGTAACGAAACCGAACTTTCATCCTTCAAGAACGCGCTTAGCCGGCCGACGACTTGCTGCGCCGTCGGCCGCCCTTTCGGGTCAGCCTGCGTCATCTCGGATACGAGCGAGCGCAGGTCAGCGTCACCCGCCTCGCCGTCTTTGGCGCCGGACATGCCGAGCAGCTCGGAGAGTATCTGCCCGAGGCTGTATAGGTCCGACGCATAGTCCGGAGTGCCAACAAGCGCCTCAGGGGCAAAGTAGCGCTGTCCGCGCGCTGGTTCGTCCCCGACCATAACGGTGTATTGGGAGTCGGGGTCGTAGGCGAGGTCGAAGTCAGTGAGCTCGACGTGGTGATCACGTCCCACAATGATGCTACGCGGGGTTACATTGCGGTGAATTAGACTAGCTTCGGACTCATGGACGTGAGCAAGCGCCCGCGCAACGTCACGAACGGTACGGGCTGCAAAGGTGGGCGTCAGTGCCGTCGCGCTCGCCATCACCTGGTCGAGGGTCTGCACGTCGCTCCACTGGCAAACCTCCACCACTAGGCCGCGTTCGTTTGGATGGCGATGGGCGGGCCGGATATTTGGATGGAACGGTAGCCGTGCCAAGGCGTCGAGACTCCGAAACTGCCGCGCCTGCACCGCCGCGTCCTTGCTGGCAGCACCGAAAACGCGCAGACGATAGACAACATCGCCATGTGGAGGATTTGCCTCGGCCAAATAACTAACGAATCGCGATGTATTTTCGATCTCCCGCTGGATTTTGTAGCCGGAGATTTGGTCGGCAAAGTCCGACCGATTAATGCCACTAAATCGCTCGTCGAGGGCCTTACGAAGCCTCTGAAAGTCGGTAGGCCTTAACGCGGCACGGTGTGCATCCAGATCACGTCTCACTCGCTCCCGAAAGTATTTCGCCAGCTCATCGACGCCATTGAACGTCAAATGATCGCCGATCCTGCCGTTCTGAGCGTCGAGGCGGCCGATAATGTCGAACGCGGTATCCGCACCACGAACGTCCGCCTCTTCATGAGTTAATACGACGACCGACTGAACAAACGGCACATTCGCCGCGGGCAAGCAGCGTTCGAGCAGTGATTTGAAAACCTTTGCCTTTGGAAGGTTGATCTCATGCGGATCACGAACCGGCTCTCCATGCCGTGTCCAGTGGCTCTGCTCGATGTCGATGTCCCCAACCCAATGCTTAAGCTCGACCACCGCCGCAAAGCTTTTCGCGATGACGAGCATGTCGCACTCGTGATAGACCTTCCGGCTCTCATCTGCAATGTAGACGCTCGGATAGATTTCAAGGTCGTCCGACTCAGGTAACCTCGCATTCAACTGAGCGAACGCCTGGCGCTCGTGCTCGAACTCGCAATGATCGTAGGGTTTCATTTTCTCTTAATTTCTGACGCTGAGGTCTCTAGCAGAGATCAGCGCGAAAATCGTTCAAAATTTAGGATTGCAGTGCTATCTACCTTGGGACAATCGAACCTTGAAGTCATAACGCAGGCTAGTTTAGCCCGAAATTCATCAAGCGTGGCGCATGCCAAAATAGAAAATTAAATCTGCATTAGCGGCATGACGCTCCCGCATGCATAGGATGCCCAAAGATTAGGAAGCCGCACAATTTATGTGCATTGCAATTGAGCTCTCACGATGTAATGGAGGCAACCAAGATTTCAGGCTATAGAATCTATATCAGATACAACTACCCTACAAAACCAAGGCACTGAGCCGATCATTAATCCGCGCGTCTTCGATTTCGGCGAGGCTTCGCGAAGCGATTGCCCGATGAACACTGATGGGCTTATCTGCTGCTGGTTGCAGAGCGGGTACGTCATCCGGCTCAAGGTACGGCGACACTACGAGTCGCAACTTCCCACTGCGCGAGTAGAGACCCGCAACGCCACGAGAAGCCAGCGCGAGGCCGGCGCTGGTGAAATAGCCTTCAGCCCGCCGATACAGGATGGAATGCTCCAGGCACGGTACGAAGAGGTCGCGGACAAGATCGCCGCGCGTGGTGCGGCACAAGAGCTTAAAGGGAAGCTCTGATCTATTCAGAGCCGGTAAAATACTGAAGTCATAAACCGCGCTGCCACCATAAAGCAAACGACTTTCGCCTCGCTGGCTTTCGAACGGAAAAATAAACAGACGCGCCGGGAGCGTTTCCTGGCCGAGATGGAAAAGGTCGTGCCTTGGGCCGCACTGCTGGCAGTCATCGAGCCGCACTACCCGACGACTGATCGGCGCGGTCGTCCGCCGATGCCGCTGGCGACGATGTTGCGGATCTACTTCATGTAGCAGTGGTGTGCGCTGTCGGATCCGGCGATGGAAGACGCGCTCTACGATGTCGAGTCGATGCGCCGCCCTGCGGGGCTGGACCTGACCGACGACGCGATGCCCGACGAGACGACGATCCTCAAGTTCCGCCACTTGCACGAGAAGCACGCACTGACCTCCCAGATGATAAACATCATCAACGACACGCTCGAGCAGCGTGGTCTCTTGCTCAAGGGCGGCACGATGGTCGACGCCACGATCATCCATGCGCCGCCCTCGACGAAGAACCAAGAACGCAAGCGCGACCCAGAGATGCATCAGACCAAGAAGGGCAACCAGTGGTACTTCGGCATGAAGGTCCACGTGGGCGCCGACGTCAATTCGGGGCTTGTGCATACCGTTTCGGTGACGCCTGCCAATGTCTCGGACATCATCCAATTGCAGCACCTGGTGCGTGAGGATGACTGGGCGGTGTTCGGCGACAAGGGCTACGTGAACAAAGAGCTCAAGCGTCTGGCGCGCAAGACAGGACTGTTCTGGGGGGTGTCGCTCAAGGCCACCAAGCAGCACCCGCTGACCGAGGCGAACAAGCGCTTCAACCACAAGATGTCCTCGATCTGCGCGCGCGTCGAACACGTGTTTCGTGTCATCAAGCGCCAGTTCGGCTACACGAAGGTGCGCTACAAGGGGATCGCGAAGAACGCCGCATAGGTGTTCTCGCTGATCGGTTTGACCAATCTCTATCTTGCGAGGCGCGCCTTGATGAATTGATGGGCGAAATCCACCCGCTGCGCCCGAAAATGGGCGCTCGGAGCCCGAAAGGCCTCGAAAAATAGCGGTAGAAGCGGAAAAATCGATCATCGGAGTCGCTTCAATCGGCTGGCTTGGGTGAGCGCGCCCAAAAGGTCAATTGATCAGGGGTTCCTTAGCCACTGCGAAGATCAAGCTCGATTCAATTTCTAACGAGCATACCGCAAGTGGGGGACGTCATGCGTCTGTCACAAGCGGTTGAATGGGCACAATTACTCAAGCACGCGGCTCAGCGCTGCCTCCGCCGCCCGCGACACAACAACCTCGAGCGCCAGTTGCGCCCGCGTCATGCCCACGAACAAGCGCCTGCGGGTTCCTACGTCGAGCCGCTCGAAATCCACCTCCGTCAGCACGACCCCCATGGCGCTCTGCCCTTTGAACCGATGCACGGACTCGATCAGGAGCTCGCCCTCTGACCACACAGGGTCGCCGTCGGCGGTATATCGCCCCAGAAACCTCCGCAGCCCGAACACCCCCAGCTTCGCCGCCTTGAGCAGTAGCGAGCGCCCGTGTCCACGCGCGCTCAGGACGACGATGTCGGCAAGCGGGATCCCGCGCTCGCGCAAGACCTCCACCGCCGCCAGCGTCTCGCGGCGCAGTCCACGCTCGTCGTCGTAAGCGCGAAACGTCGGGAGCTCGCCCACGTAGGGGCTGCGCGCCTCGACCGCTGCTTCCGCCAGGCCCAAGGCGTTGATCACATCGACGATGGCGCGCGGCGAACGGAAGTTGTCGTTGCAGCGCACGCTGACCGCGCCGTCGAGATCGAAACCGTCGCGCTCGTAGAGACGCTGCGCCTCGTCCTCGAGCAGATAGAGCCGCCCGTCTTCCCTCAACTGCGGCAGCAGGCTCGCGACCCAGTCGGGGTCGAAGTCCTGCCCTTCGTCGATGATCACGAGGTCGTACAGCGCCTCGAAGTCCTGCGCGTCGCTGCCGTAGCGCTCGACGACCGCCTGGAAGATGCCCTCGGCGGTAAAATCCGGCTCACCCTGCGTGCGCCGCCAGTGCTCCACGCAGAGCTCGTGAAAACTCGACACCCGCGCACGCGCCGGCGCGATGCGGCCGATGTGATCCGCCAGGGTGCGGTTGAAGCAGACGTAAAGGGCCCGCTGCCC
>NZ_JBLQGP010000027.1:0-37648 GCF_047806685.1 Thauera sp. WH-1 | reverse complement strand
TTGAGCATGCGCGACACCTCGGCGAAGAAGTCGTCCGAGGCGGCGAGCGCCTTCGCGCCCAGGCGCGGGTTGGCGAGGTCGACCGAGCGCAGGGCCCAGTCGGGCAGCTCGGCTGCGGGGGCGAAGACGGGGGCGCCGGGGGTGTGGCTGGCCATGGGAGCTCTCCTGAGGGTTGGTGTGGCTAAAGTGTATGCGAGAAAATAAAAAATCGTATACAAAAGCTTTTGAATCGTTTTGCAGCCCGGCTTTCCATCATCTTGGCCTGCTGATGGCGCGCATAAGCGCGGGCAGATAGTGCCGTGCACCGGCGCCAAGCACAGCAGGCGCGCACCCTTTCGCCCATGGGCAATGCACCGGGCATCAACTGCCGCGCTGTGGCGGCAGCGCAGCCTTCGTGGCGTTCTGCGGGTCGACTGATCAAATGTTTAAATGAGGACAGAAAATCAATTGTTTTGTGTACAAAATCTAGCTATCTTGTTTTCAAGAGATTCGCGAAACGTTCGCGGCGATGAATACGAAGGATCGGGTCATGAGTAAGAGGCGGTCATCCATCGATCTGGGTTCCATGCAGGCCGAAGAGGGCATGTCGGGCACCGGCCGCGACGAGGCGATTTATCGCAATCTTTACGCCGCCATCGTCGAGAACCACCTCGAGCCCGGCACCAAGCTGCCCGAGGACACGCTGGCCGAGGCCTTCGGCGTCAGCCGGACCAGCATCCGCAAGGTGCTGCAGCGCCTGGCCTACGAGCGTCTGGTCGATATCCGCCTCAACCGGGGCGCCACCGTCGCGCAACCGACCGTGAAGGAAGCGCGCGACATCTTCGCCGCCCGCCGCATCGTGGAGTGCGGCGTGCTCGCGCAGGTGGTCGCCAAGGCCACGCCGGCCAGGCTCGATGAACTGCGTGACATCGTTCGCCGCGAGCACGAGGCCGAGGCGCGCGGCGACCGCCGCGAAGCCATCTACCTGTCGGGCGAGTTCCATGTCGCGCTGGCGCGGGTGTCCGAGAACGAGACCCTGTCGGACTACCTCGCCGGGCTGGTGTCCCGCTCCTCGCTGGTGATTGCGACCTATGGCGCACCGATGGCGGGTAGCTGCCGCCACTCCGAGCATGATGACGTGCTCGAGCTGATCGCCGAGGGCGATGCCGAAGGCGCGCGCAACTGGATGGAGCGCCACCTCAAGGACATCGAGCGCACGGTCGTGCTGGTCGACGAGGAGCCCTCAGTGCTCGACCTGCGCAAGGTCCTCGACGAAGTCGCACGCCGTCACCGCGGCGAGCGCTGAAACCCATTTGCACACACACGCGGCCGACGCCGTCGCGGTACCCAGGAGAGCAGCATGCACATCCGCCTGATCAACCCCAACACCACCGCCTCGATGACCGACAAGATCGGCGCCGCCGGCCGCCTCGTCGCTGCCGCCGGGACCCGCATCTCGGCGACCAACCCCGAGGCCGGCCCGGTCTCGATCGAGAGCCACTTCGACGAGGCGATCAGCGCCGTCGGCGTGCTCGAGGAGATCCGCCGCGGCGACAAGGAGGGCGTCGACGCCTACGTCATCGCCTGCTTCGGCGATCCCGGCCTGCTCGCCGCGCGCGAGCTCACCGCCGCGCCGGTGATCGGCATCGCCGAGGCCGCCTTCCACCTGGCGACGCTGATCAGCACCCGCTTCTCGGTGGTCACCACGCTGGGGCGCACCTGCATCATCGCCGAGCATCTGCTGCAGAACTACGGCTTCGCCCACCACTGCCGCAGGGTGCGCGCGGCCGAGATCCCGGTGCTCGACCTCGAGGACGACGGCGCCTGCGCGCGCGACCGCATCATCGACGAGTGCCGTCGCTCCAAGGCCGAGGACGGTATCGGCGCGATCGTGCTCGGCTGCGGCGGCATGGCCGACCTCACCGACGAGATCCGCGAGGCGGTCGGCCTGCCGATCGTCGAAGGCGTGACCGCGGCGGTGAAGCTGGCCGAGTCGCTGGTGAGCCTGCGCCTGGGCACCAGCAAGCACGGCGATCTGGCCTTCCCGCGGCCCAAGCCCTTCAGCGGGCGCTTCGACTACCTCGGCAACTGAGCGATTCCACCCCAACCCACTCCACTCACCCCACCCACCTCCGATCCACCTCCGACCCCCCTTGAGCTTCACCCCGCAGCCGTTCCCCGGGGGCGTCCCGCCCCCTGACCCTCAGAAAGCGCGGTCCACGAACCGCCTGTCCAGCACCACTGGAGGAGCACGCAAAATGACAAGCAAGGCACACCCCATTCCCGTGTCCGGCCTCGCGGCCGCAAGCACGGCACACGCCGGCCCTCATCCGCACTCGAAGGCGGTCGGCGAGGAGTCCCTGGCCCCGCAAGAGACGCGCATCATGGGCAAGTGGTCGTATCTGCTGGCCTGGTTCGGCGGCTGCGTCTCGATCGGCACCTTCGCCATGGGTTCGAGCATCGTCGGCACACTCAACCTGCTGCAGGCGACGATGGCGATTGCGATCGGCTGCTTCGTGATCGGCGTCGCGTTGTGCCTGAACGGCGCCGCCGGCCACAAGTACGGCATCCCCTTCATGGTGCAGGCGCGCACCGCCTTCGGCTTCGGTGGCACGCGTTTCCCGGGGCTGGTACGGGCGGTGCCGGCCATCGTCTGGTTCGGCTTCCAGAGCTGGGTCGGCGCCGGCGCGCTCAACCTGGTGTCGGCCTCGCTGTTCGGCTTCGACAACCTCGTGGTGTGGTTCATCGTCTTCCAGCTGCTGCAGATCGCCCTGTCGGTGCTCGGCTTCCAGGGCATCAAGTGGCTGGAGAACATCGGCAGCGGCTTCATCCTGGTGTCGCTGACCTACATGTTCTTCAGCGTCATCGACAAGTACGGCGACGAGATCAGCACCAACCTGGTCAAAATCGAAGGCACCTGGGGCCTGCCGTTCTGGGGCGCGACGATGCTCTTCCTGGGCATCTACAGCACCATGATGCTCAACGTCAGCGACTACTCCCGCGAGCTCGAACGTGGGGTCAAGCGCGGTCCGCTGACCACCCTCTACGCCATGTCCATCCTGCCCTGCACGCTGTTCATGGGCCTGATCGGGCTGATGGTGTCGGGCGCCACCGGCGTCGCCGACCCGATCCAGGTGTTTTCGAGCGCGGTGGACAACAAGCCGCTGCTGATCACCACGCTGCTCTTCATCGCCTTCGCCCAGGTCACCACCAACGTGCTCAACAACGTGGTGCCGCCCACCTACGTGCTGATGGACGTGTTCAAGCTGTCCTTCCGCTCCGCGGCGGTGATCGTCGGCTTCCTCGCCTTCGGCACCTTCCCGTGGGAACTGGTCAAGGACGAGTCGGCCTCGGGCCTGCAGATCTTCGTGCAGACCTACTCGGCCTTCCTCGGTCCGATCTTCGCGGTGCTGGTGGTCGACTACTACTTCATCCGCGGGCGCAGCCTGAACCTGGGCAAGCTCTATGACGAGAACGGCCCCTACCGCGGGGTGAACTGGGCCGGCATCGTGGCCTCGCTGGTGGGCGCGGCGGTGGCGCTGAGCTTCTCGGCGGTGTCCTGGTACGCCAGCCTGATCCCGGCCGGCCTGACCTACTGGCTGCTGATGAACAACTGGGGCGCCTGCAAGCGCTTCCTCGAGAACTGACCCACGGCGCGGGCGGGGCGCTCGCGTCTCGCCCACCGCGGCCGCCGAGGCTTTCCTCATCGCCTTACCCGGAATGACATCATGACTTCGAACAAGGCCTACCCGCGCGACCTCGTCGGCTACGGCAAGAATCCGCCCTACGCCAACTGGCCCGGCCGCGCCCGCATCGCGGTGCAGTTCGTCCTCAACTACGAGGAAGGCGGCGAGAACTGCGTGCTGCACGGTGATGCCGGCAGCGAGCAGTTCCTGTCCGAACTGTTCAACGCCGCCAGCTACCCCGAGCGCCACCTGTCGATGGAAGGCATCTACGAGTACGGCTCGCGCGTGGGCGTGTGGCGCTTCCTGCGCGAGTTCGAACGCCGCGGCCTGCCGATGACGATCTTCGGCGTGTCGATGGCGCTCGAGCGCCACCCGGAACTCACCGCCGCGTTCAGGGAACTCGGCCACGAGATCGCCTGCCACGGCTGGCGCTGGATCCACTACCAGAACGTGCCCGAGGAGATCGAGCGCGAGCACATGCGGATCGGCATGGAGATCATCGAGCGCCTGACCGGCGAGCGTGCGCTGGGCTGGTACACCGGGCGCGACTCGCCCAACACCCGGCGGCTCGTCGCCGACTACGGCGGCTTCCTGTACGACTCGGACTACTACGGCGACGACCTGCCGTTCTGGACCGAGGTGCAGAAGACCGACGGCGAGACCGTGCCGCACCTGATCGTGCCCTACACGCTCGACACCAACGACATGCGCTTCGCGCTGCCGCAGGGCTTCTCGCACGGCGACGAGTTCTTCGAGTACCTGCGTGACGCCTTCGACGTCATGTACGCCGAAGGCGAGGAGCGCCCAGCGATGATGTCGATCGGCATGCACTGCCGCCTGCTCGGCCGCCCGGGACGCTTCAAGGCCTTGCAGCGCTTCCTCGACCACATCGAGAAGCACGACCGGGTGTGGGTCTGCCGTCGCGTCGACGTCGCCCGCCACTGGGTCGAACACCACCCCTACCAGATCCGGTAAGCACGCCGCAGCCGCCGCAGGGCGGCCCGGCCTATCAACGAATCGCCCGTTGCGGAGCGGGCGAGGGGCTTCTGCGTCCGCAAGCATTCCCGACCCTCATAACCAGAAGCCGCGCGGCGGCGATGGAGACAGCCATGGAAAGCGAAAAGATCGACCTGCAGATCCACCACATGGATCCCAGCCTGTACAACTCGGACCTCGCGCCGCTGCCGCCCGACAAGCGCAAATGGGGCTGGTTCGAGATCTTCAACGTCTGGTCCAACGACATCCAGAGCCTGTTCGGCTACACCCTGGCGGCGACGCTGTTCATCTCCTACGGCCTCAACGGCTGGGCGGTGTTCGCCGGCATCATCCTGGCGGGCATCATCGTCAACGTGCTGGTCAATCTCACCGGCAAGCCGGGGGTGAAGTACGGCATTCCTTACCCGGTCATCGCGCGCGCCTCGATGGGGGTGCATGGCGCCAACTTCCCGGCGCTCATCCGCGGCATCGTCGCCATCTTCTGGTACGGCGTGCAGACCTACTTCGCCTCGACCGCGCTGGCGCTGCTGTTCAACGCCTTGCTCGGCAACTCCGGTGGCGCGACCTTCCTCGGCATGACGGCGGTCGACTGGTTCTCCTACGCGGTGGTGTGCGTGTTCCAGCTCGCGCTCTTCCTGCGCGGCTTCGACTGGATCACCACCTTCCTGAACTGGGCCGGCCCGCTGGTCTATCTGGTGATGATCGCGCTGCTGGGCGTCATCTGGTACAAGGCCGGCGGCGGCCTGCTCAATGAACTCGGCACCATCTTCGACGGCAAGGGCGAGCACCCGGGCGGCCCGGTCGCGGCCTTCGTCGCGGTGGTCGGCACCATGGTGGCCTACTTCGCCGCGGTAGTGATCAACTACGGCGACTTCTCGCGCTTCGTCAAGAACGAGTCGCAGATGAAGTGGGGCAACTTCGTCGGCCTGCCGGTGAGCCTCGCCTTCTTCTCCTTCCTCGCGCTCTTCATCACCGCCGGCACCGCCGTGCTGTTCGGCGAGATGATCACCAACCCGGCCGAGATGGTGGGTAAGGTCGACAACCTGGCGCTGACCATCATCGCCGCGCTGACCTTCTTCGCCGCTACCGTCGGCATCAACCTGGTGGCCAACTTCATCCCGGCCGCCTTCGGCCTCGCCAACCTCGCGCCGGCCAAAATCAGCGCGCGCACCGGCGGCATCATCACCGCCGCGATCGCCTTCTTCATCGGCGGTCTGTGGGTGGCGCTGATCAGCCACATCGGCATCGCCGGCTTCGTCGACACGCTGGGCGCGGTGCTGGCCCCGCTGTACGGCATCGTGGTGGCCGACTATTACCTGGTGCGCAAGCAGAGGCTCAACGTGCAGGACCTGTTCTCGGCCGAGCCGGGCTCGACCTACTACTTCGACAAGGGCTGGAACAAGCGCGCGCTGTTTGCCTTCTCGGTGGCCTCGTTGTTCTCGGTCGCCTCCGTGTGGACGCCCGCGCTTGCGGCCTGGGCGGGCTTTGCCTGGCTGTTCGGTGCGCTGCTGGGCGCGGTGCTGCACCTCGGCCTGATGCGCCTGCGCCTGCGCGCGCCGACGCCGGCGGCCGAGGCGGCGTGAGCCTCATCGGTCTGACCTGATGTCGTCCATCAGCCTGCCCGTATGTCGGTCAGGCACAGAGGGCGGATAATCCGCCCCACACTGTTACTCGCCACCGTCCTCCCCGGTGGACACCTTCGCCGCGGTTCCCCGACAGGGGCGCCGCGGCATTTTCCTTTTGGAGTTGCAATGTCTGCCCCCGGCTCGGCTCGCCCCGCTTCGTCTCCCTCCACCCCCTCCAGGCTCGCGCTGCTGGCGCTCGTCGTGCTGTCCCTGATCTGGGGCTACAACTGGGTGGTGATGAAGCAGGTCATCCAGTACGTCGATCCCTTCGACTTCTCCGCGATCCGCACCGTACTCGGCGCGGCCACGCTGTTCGTCGTGCTGGTCGTGCTGCGCAAGCCGATGACGTTGGTGGCAGCGCGCCAGGTGATGCTGCTCGGCGTACTGCAGACCGCGGCCTTCACCGCGCTGATCCAGTGGGCGCTGGTGGCCGGCGGCGCGGGCAAGACCGCGGTGCTGGTCTACACCATGCCGTTCTGGGTCATCCCGATCGCCTGGTGGGTGCTGGGCGAGCGCGTGCGCGGCATGCAATGGGCGGCGATCGCGGTTGCGGCGTTCGGCCTGGTGCTGATCCTCGAGCCCTGGGCGGTGCGCGGCAGCGCCTTCAGCAACCTGCTCGCTGTCGGCGGCGGACTCACCTGGGCGGCCTCGGCGGTGGTGGCCAAGCGCATGCGCCTGGCGCGCGAGTTCGACCTGCTGGCGCTGACGGCCTGGCAGATGCTGTTCGGGGCGCTGGCGCTGTGCATTGTCGCGCTGGTCCTGCCCTCGCGACCGATCGATCCGACGCCGTACTTCTTCGGTGCGCTCGCCTTCAACGCGCTGTTCGCCACCGGGCTGGCCTGGCTGTTGTGGCTGTACATCCTGCAGCACCTGTCGGCCGGCATGGCCGGGCTGTCGGCGCTGGGCATCCCGATGATCGGCGTGCTCGCCGGCTGGATCGAGCTCGGCGAGCGGCCGAGCGGCGCCGAGTTCACCGGCATGCTGCTGATTGGGGCGGCGCTGGCGCTGACCAGCCTGTGGTCGCTGTGGAACGCGCGGCGCACGGCGCCGGGTTCGGGCGCTTCGCTGACTTGAGACCCCGCGTGGCCTGTGGCGGCCTGCCCGCGTGCAGCAAGCGGCGGCTGCGCCGGCGCCTCAGCCGGCACGCGGGTGCGGGGGAGTCGGCAAGCCGGAGCCGCAGCGCAAACCTCAATGCGCCGCCAGCAGGTCGAGACGCCCCCTGACCCAGGCGAGCGTGCGGGCCGCCTCCAGCTCCACCTCGACGAGCAGGGGTTCGATGGCGCGGCCATCGCCCCGGTCGGCGGCGGCCTCGATCTGCGCGGCCAGTGCGCCCAGAGGGGGGGCGCCCACCAGTCGAGCGGCGGACTTGAGCCGGTGAGCGGCAACGCCGAGGGCGGCCAGGTTCGCGTCCTCGAGCGCTGCACGCATGGTCACCAGGCCCTCGGTGCTGGTGTCGACGAACAGCGCATAGATGCTGCGCTGCCTGTCCGGGTCAGGGCCTACCAGGCGCTCAAGGGCGTATTCGTCGAAGCCGTGCTGCATGGCTGGCTCCAGGGTTCCGCGATTCGAGCCCGCTGCCCCCGCGGGCGAGCCGGCCGACGGGTCGCGGTCTCATCGGGCGGCGGCGTGTTCGCGCATCCACCGTAGCGTCGCATCGCCGGTCATGGGGCGGGCGATGTGGTAGCCCTGCGCCTGATCGCAGCCGATCTTGCGGAGGAAATCGAACACCTCCGCTGTCTCGACGCCTTCGGCCACGGTGCGTAGGCCCAGGCTGCGGCCCAGGTCCACGATTGACTTCACCACCGTGCGCGACTCCTCCGACTGCAGGGCCGTCATCACGAAGGACTTGTCCACCTTGAGCTCGGAAAAGGGCAGCCGCACCAGCTGTAGCATCGACGAGAAACCGGTGCCGAAGTCGTCGATCGAAAGATGGAAGCCCTTCATCCGCAGCCGGGTAATCAGGCCGAGCGAAGCGACGGGGTCATCCATCGCGCTGGTCTCGGTGAGTTCGAGGATCAGGCGCTCCGGCGCGAGTTGCAGCTGCAGGCAGCGCTGGGCGAGGCGGTCGACGAAATCCAGATCGTTGAAGGCCTTCGCCGACAGGTTGACCGACAGCGACAGCGGTCGGCCGCCGGCCAGGCCGGTGCCCTCGCCACAGATCGGCGCGAACCACTGCAGCGCCAGCTCGAGCACCCGCTCGGTGAGCGCGGCGATGAGTCCGCTGGCTTCGGCGAGCGGGACGAAGCGGTCGGGCGCGATGGGGCCGTAGTCCGGATGCAGCCAGCGCACCAGGGCCTCGAAGCCTGTCAGTCGAGCGTCGGTGCAATCGATTTTGGGCTGGTACACGACGAGCAACTCATCCGCGTCGAGCCCACGGCGCAGTTCGGCCATGCCGAGTTCCGGGTGCGGTGGGGCGGCGCTGGGCCGGGCCGGGGACGTCGCCGGTGCCGCATGCGGCGGCCCCAAGGGCGCGCCGGCGAGCAGCTGGCGCAGGTCGCCGGTGGAGAAGGGCTTGGACAGCACGCCGGCGATGTTCAGGCCATGTTCGGCAGCTGAGCGCCCGGCGGCGTCAAGGACGCGCGAGCCGACGCCGCTGGTGATGATGATGCGCGCCCGACAGCGGTCCCCGGCGAGGCGCTTCATGACCTGCACACCATCCATGTCGGGCATGATCAGGTCGAGCGCGATGTGGGTGGGCTGCCAGGCTTCGAGCTGGGCAAAGAACGCCATCGCGGTGGACACGAAGCAGGTTTCCAGGCCCAGGTCCTCGGCAATGAACTGCATGGTGCAGCCGACCAGGGGATCGTCGTCCAGGATCAGCAGTCGCGGCCTGCGGTCCGTCTGGGCTGTCATGCAGGACCCTCCACTGGCAGGCAGACTTGTCTGCTTCGAATCTAGTGGCTGCATGTGCCGTTCGCAAGGTCGAGCATGTTTCGCAGTCGTGCTGCCAGTTCCCGCTGCCGATAGGGCTTGTTGATCAGTTCCAGGCCGGCGTCGATGCGCCCGCCGTGCACCAGCGTGCTGTCGGCATAGCCCGAGGTGAACAGCACCGGCAGCCCGGGCTGCAGCTGCTGGGCAGCGTCGGCAAGGTCCTTTCCGTTCATGCCGCCCGGCATCATCAGGTCGGTGAACAACAGATCGAAGCGCCCGCAGCCTAGGGTCTGGAGGGCTTGCTCGCCGTTGCGCGCGGTCACGACCCGGTAACCGAGGCGCTCCAGCAGGCTGCGCACATGTTCGAGCACGAGCTCGTCGTCCTCGACGACAAGAATGGATTCACCGCCGCGGGCGAGCGCCACCGCGCCTGCCGTAGCCGTATCCTGAGCAGGCGGGGCGTCGGCGCGTGGCAGGTAGAGGCGCACGACGGTGCCGCGACCGTGGGCGGACTGAAGGGTGATATGGCCCTGCGACTGCTTGACGAAGCCGTAGACCGTGCTTAGCCCGAGGCCGGTGCCCTTGCCTGCGTCCTTGGTCGTGAAGAAGGGCTCGAAGGCGCGGGCGAGCGTGGCGGCGTCCATTCCGCTGCCGCTGTCCGTCACGGCCAGCATCACGTAGGGGCCGGGCGCCAGGTCTTCCGGCCGCAGCGTGCGGCTATCGACGTCCAGATTGGTGGCCTCGATGGTGATGCGTCCGCCAGCTGGCATCGCGTCGCGGGCATTGATGCACAGGTTCATGACGGCACTTTCGAGCTGGGCGGCATCGACCATCGCCGCCCACAGATCGTCCTTCACGTCGAACTTGATGTCGATGTGCCCGCCGAGGGCGCGCTGCAACAGGCGTTTCATGCCGTCGAGCAGGGCGCGGAGGTCGGTCGGCTGGGGCGCGAGCGCCTGGCGGCGGGCGAAGGCCAGCAGTTGGTGGGTGAGGTCGGCACCGCGTTCGGCGGCGGCACGCGTCAGGTCGACGAGGGCGCGCGCGCGGGGTTCGTCGCGCAACTGTTCCGAGAGCAGCTCGGCATTGCCGAGGATGACCTGCAGCAGGTTGTTGAAGTCGTGGGCGATCCCGCCGGTGAGCTGGCCCACGGCCTCGAGGCGCTGCGCCCGCAGCAGGGCCTCCTCGCTGCTGCGGCTGCGCTCGCGCTCGTCGCAGAGCGCATCGAAGGAGCGGATCGCATGGCGGGCGAGAACGGTCACGAAGATGATGCTCGCCACCGAGAGGATGCGGTTGGCGAGGACCCAGGCGAGATCGAAGCCGGGCGGCGAGACCAGCGCGCCAGCGCTGACCGCCAGCATCGCGGCGCCGGCCAGGCCGAGCACGAAGCGCGCATCGAGGCTGAGGGCGGCGAGCAGCACCGCAACGAGGTAGAGCGTGCCGTGCGCGAAACCCAGTGGCGTCAGCAGGTCGGCCGACAGAATCAGCAGCAGCAGCGCGGTGCTGAGGGCCTTCCACAGTGAAGGCGACGTCCTCGAGGCCATGGCAAGGATCCTCATCGGCGTGTCCGTCATTCGTGTCCCTCCCGGGCGCGATCGAGCAGGGCCCGCAGCTTCAGGGCCAGATCGCGCCGCCGGAAGGGCTTGCTCAGCAGTTCGAAGCCGGCTTCGAGGCGGCCCTCGCACTCCAGGGCATTCTGGGTGTAGCCCGATGTGAACAGCACCGGCATCGTCGGTCGTTCCCGACGTACGGCGTCGGCCAGTTCGCGCCCGTTCATGCCGCCCGGCATGACGACGTCGGTAAACATCAGGTCGACGTCCGGGTGTTCGGCCAGGCGTGCCAGCGCATCCGGGCCGTGGCGGGCAGTCAGGACGCGGTAGCCCAGATCGTCGAGCAGGCTGGCGACGTGCTCGCGCACCAGCTCGTCGTCCTCGACCAGCAGGACCTGCTCTCCGCGCCCGCACGGCAGCGTGCGCATGCCGGTCGCCGCCGCAGGCTCGCCCCGCACATCGACCCGCAGATCGTCCCCGACGCTGCGCGGTCGCGCGCGCGGCAGGTACAGGCGAGCCACCGTGCCGCGGCCGGGCCCGGATTCCAGACCGATGTGTCCGCCCGACTGCCTGGCGAAGCCGTACACCATGCTCAGGCCCAGGCCGCTGCCCTTGCCCGGTGGCTTGGTGGTGAAGAAGGGATCGAAAGCCTGGGCGAGCTCGGTGGCGGTCATGCCGACGCCGGAGTCGGACACCTCGAGCAGGACGTAGTCGCCCGCTCGCAGCCCGACGGCCTCCGCCGCCGCGGCCGGGAGGTGGCGCCGGCTCGATGCGACGCCGAGGCGGCCGCCGTCGGGCATCGCATCGCGGGCGTTCAGACACAGGTTCAGCACCGCGCTCTCGAGCTGTGCCGGGTCGACCTGGGCTTCCCAGGGACCGGCGTCGAGCCGGAACTCGATCCGGATCTGCTCGCCCAGCGTGCGCTCGAGCAGCTCGGCCATGGCCTGCACCAGCGCATCCGTATCCGTGGGCCGCGGATCGAGGGGCTGTCGGCGCGAGAAGGACAGCAAGCGGGCGGTCAGTTCGGCGCCCCGTTGCGCGGCGCTGCGGATCAGTGCGGGGAGGGCGGCCAGCCGCGGCTCATGCTGCAGGCGCTCGACCAGCAGCTCGGCGTTGCCGAGGATGACCTGCAGCAGATTGTTGAAGTCGTGGGCAAGACCCCCGGTGAGTTGGCCGACCGCCTCCAGGCGCTGCGCCTGGTGCAGCTGGCGCTCGAGCTCGAGGCGCTCGCCGAGGTCGGTGGTGATGGCGATGATGGACTGCCTGCGCCCCTCGGCCTCGCGCACCAGGGTCCAGTGGCACTCCACGTCCACGTGTGCGCCATCGCGCCGCCGCAGGCGCAGACGCCCATCCCAGGTGCCGTGCTCCAGGGCCTGGGTCATGGCCTCGGCGGCTGTCTGCACGTCTGCGCGCAGCAGCGTGTTGACGCGCTGCCCGAGCGCCTCGGCCGCCGTCCATCCGTACAGCTGCTCGGCGCCCCGGTTCCAGAAGCGCAGGCGCAGGTCGGCATCCCACACCAGGATGGCGTCCTTGGCCTGGTCCAGGATCGCCGCCTGCTCCCGCAGCCGCATGGCGCCGATCTTCTGCTCGGTGATGTTGATGTGCATCACCACCGCGCCCCGGCGCTGGCCCTTGTGCAAGGGCGTGGCGACGAGTTCGAACCAGCGCGTCGCGGTGGGTGAGTGGCAGGGGTACTCGAGCCGGAAGCGCTCGCTGCGGCCCTCGAGAACGGCGCGGATTCCCGCTGCGGCCGCGACCGCCTCGTCGGCCGCCAGGCCGTGGGCCTCATCACAGGTGCGCAGGTAGTTCTGCCCGATCGCGGCGTCGTCGCCCGCCAGGGCGTTGTCGCGCGCAAACTGTCGCCAGGCCTCGTTGACGGTGATGATCGTGCCCTCCGGCGCGATCAGGGCGATGTGGGCTGGCAGTGCATCGAGGATCGCCTCGCGCTCGTGCGTGAGCTGTCGCTTGCCATCGTCGAGTCGTTCGAGGTGGTCGATGGTGCGCGCCAGCAAGTCCCGTAGTTCGCCATCGCCCTTGCCTGCGTTCGATTCGCCTTCGGCCAGCCGACGCTGCGCACGGCTCAGGCGGGCGATCAGTGCGCTGGTTTCGGATCGGCCTGGCCGCTGCGCAGAGCTCGTCATTGGTTCGCCACGGGCGCAGAGCGCCTCGCTGCTATGCATTAAGAATAAATGCGGGCTACTGTAACGTGGCGCGGAAGGGCGAGTGCGGCAGTTTGTCACAGCATGACGAATTTATAGGCAGGCCGGGGTCGTGGACGCAAGCCACAATCACGTTTCGCCTGCCTGCGGCGATTTTCCCCCAGCGCTCGGCTATCATTCGGGCGCGGCTGACGGCGACCGCGACTGCTCCACGCGCCGGCAGCGGGCCGCCTGCAGAAGTCCAGCACGACAGGAGCAATGATGGATCCCAAAGCGCGGATTCTGATCGCGACCGACAATGCCACCGACGGAAACCTCGTGCGGCGTCTGCTCAGCATCGAGTTCGACAACGTCACGGTGTCGGCCTATGCCGACCGCCACCTCGCCGACTTCGAACGCTGCAAGCCCGAAGTCCTGGTGCTTGCGTTCGACAGCCTGGAAAAGGCCGAGCGCTACTACCTCGGTCTGTACCGATTGAGCACGGTGGTGCACGCGCTGCCGCACCGCACCCTGATCCTGTGCAACCAGGGCGATCTGAAGCAGGTCTTCGAGCTGTGCAAGACCCAGCATTTCGACGACTACATCCTGTTCTGGCCGATGGTGCATGACACCCCGCGCCTGCCGATGGCGGTGATCCACGCGCTGCGCCAGATGGCGGAGTCGGCCACCGGTGCCCCGCTGGCGCGCGAGCTCGCGGCCCAGGCACGGCGCATTGCCGAACTGGAGGCGCTGCTGGCCGAGCACGCCGCGCAGGGCGAGCGCCACCTGCGCGCGGCCAACAGCTCTCTGCAGCAGGCGGCCTCGGAGATGGGGGCGGCCCTGAGCGGCCTGTCGCACCGCGTCGCCCACGGCGGCTTCGTCGAGGTGCGCGACGCCAGCGGCCTCGAGGGCGAGTTCGAGCGCTTCCAGAAGCAGGAGTTGGGACCACGCTTCGCCGCCCTCGATGCCGCGGTGAAGCCGCTCGATGTGTGGATCGATTCGCTCGATCACCTCATCGCGCCCCAGCTCGACGCGGTGCGCGAGCTGCAGGCAGCGGCCGAACGGGTTTGCCCGCTGGTGCTGATCATCGACGACGACCCGCTGCAGCGCGAGGTGCTCGGTCAGTTGCTGGCGGATTCCAGGGTCGAGCTGATGTTCGGTTCGTCGGGCACCGAGGCGCTGCGCGCCGCGCACCGGCGGCCGCCGGACCTGGTGCTGATGGACGTCAATCTGCCCGACATGGACGGCATCGAGACGACGCGGCGCCTGCACGACACCGACTACGGCCGGCACACGCCGGTGATCATGATCACCGGCTACAGCCAGAAGGACGTGGTGGTCGAGAGCCGCCGCGCCGGCGCGGTCGACTTCGTCGTCAAGCCGTACGACCGTGCGGTGCTGCTCGACAAGGTCAAGGCCTTCCTGCGCCGCTGAGCTGTCCGGGCCGCGCCGCCGACCTCGTCACGCCGCTCGTGCCGGCGTCAGCGCACGTACCCAGGCCGCTTCACCCATCACGTAGGTCGCCGCCACCGTGCGGTCGTCGCCCAGCATCATCAGTACGAACAGGCGCTCGTCCAGGGTCTGGGCGCAGGCCATGCGGCGCGCCAGCAGCGGGGTGGCGGCCGGGTCGAGGACGACGAAGTCGGCCTCCTTGCCGGGCAGGAAGTTGCCGACGCGCTCATCCAGGTACAGGCTGTGCGCGCCGCCCAGGGTGGCCAGGTGGAAGGCGCTTGCGGCCGACAGCTTCTGGCCCTTGAGCTGCAGCACCTTGTAGGCCTCGTTGAGCGTCTGCAGCATCGAGAAGCTGGTGCCGGCGCCGACGTCGGTGCCCAGGCCCACGCGCAGGCCGAGCTCGCGCGCGCGCCCGAGGTCGAACAGGCCCGAGCCGAGGAAGAGGTTGGAGGTCGGGCAGAAGCTGATCGCCGCGCCGGTCTCGGCCATGCGCCGGCGGTCGGTGTCGTCGAGCCAGATGCAGTGGGCGTAGACCGAGCGCATGCCGAGCTGGCCGAAGCGGTCGTACACGTCGAGGTAGCTGCGCGCCTCGGGATAGAGCCCGGCGACCCACGCGACTTCGCCCTGGTTCTCGGCCACGTGCGATTGCAGATAGAGCCCCGGATGCTCGGCGTACAGGCGGCCGGCGAGCCTCATCTGCTCGGGCGTGGAGGTGGCGGCAAAGCGCGGCGTGACCGCGTACTGCAGGCGGTCGCGGCCGTGCCAGCGCTCGATCAGGGCCTTCGATTCGGCGTCGCCGCCGGCCGCCGTGTCGCGCAGGAAGTCGGGGCAGTGACGATCCATCAGCACCTTGCCGGTGATCATGCGCATGCGCCGCGCCAGTGCGGCCTCGAACAGCGCGTCGACCGAGGCGGCATGCACGGTGGCGAAGGCGAGTGCGGTGGTGGTGCCGTTGCGCAGCAGCTCGTCGCAGAAGAAGTCGGCGACGCCGCGCGCATGCGCCGGGTCGGCGAAGCGCGCCTCGGCGGGGAAGGTGTACTTCTCCAGCCAGGCCAGCAGCTGCTCGCCGTGGCTGGCGATGATGTCGGTCTGGGCGTAGTGGATGTGGGTGTCGACGAAGCCGGGCAGGATCAGCTTGCCGCGGTGGTCGGTCAATGGCAGCTCGGCCGGCAGGCGGGCGAGCAGTTCCGGCGCCGGGCCGAGCTCGGCGACGTGGCCGTCGCGCAGCAGCAGCAGGCCGTCGGCGAAGTGTTCGAAGGCGGCCTCGCCGGCGCTGGCCGGGTCGGCGATGAAGTGCAGGATCTCGCCGCGGACGGCGTGCAGGTGGGGGGTGCTCATGTCGGGAGGGTCGCTCGGGAAGGGGTTCGAGGGCGGGCGCGGGCGTGCTGTCCCGCGCTCGCGGGGTCGGAGGGCGGCGCCCGCGGGTCAGGCTGCGCAGTCGCGCAGCGCCGGTCGGGCGGCGAACGAGGCGCCGCGCAGTTGCAGCACTTCGGCGGCGATGGCGATGGCGATGACCTCGGGCTCCTTGCCACCCAGGCCGGGCGTGCCGATCGGGCAGTGCAGGCGGGCAATGGCCTGCTCGCCGACCCCGCGCGCGCGCAGGCGCTGCTCGAAGCTGGCGCGCTTGGCCTGCGAGCCGATGAGGCCGCAGCAGCGGAAGTCGCCGCGGTCGAGGATCGCGCGCACCAGATCGAAATCGAGCGCATGGCTGTGGGTCAGCACCAGGAACACCGCGTCGGCCGGCGCGGCGCGCACCTCGGCCTCCGGCACGTCGGTGCAGCGGACCTCGATGTTGGGCGCCACCACGGCGGGGAACTCGTCCTCGCGCGCATCGACCCAGCGCACCTGCATCGGCAGGCGGCCGAAGAGCTCGGCGAGCGCGCGCCCGACGTGGCCGGCACCGAACAGCACCACCTGCAGTTCGGGCGGCAGACTGACGTCGAGCAGCGCGTCCGCGCCCCGTGCCGGCTCGCTCGCCAGCAGCGCGGCGTCGTCGGCGCGACCGGCGAGCAGGCTGCGCGCGCGCTCGAGCTGGCGGGCATCGGTGAGCGCCGCCGCGGGCTCCTCGCCGAACACACGCACCGCCGGGCGATCGCCAGTGAGGCCCACGAGGCGGCCCCAGGGGCGGCCGGCGGCGGCGTAGGCGCGCGCGGCCGCGAGCCAGTCGCGCTGCTCGGCGCCGACCGGCTCGAAGGCGAGCTGCATGACCCCGCCGCAGCACTGGCCGACGCTGGCGCCGAGCGGGAAGCGCACCAGGCTGGGCGCACGCGCCTCATCGGCGAGCAGCTGGCGGGCGAGGGCGATCGCGCGCAGCTCGAGCTGGCCGCCGCCGATCGTGCCCTGGCAGGCGGCGGCAGTGACGATCATGCGCGCCCCTGGCGCGCGCGGCGTCGAGCCCCGGGCCGCGGCCACCGTCACCAGCACGGCGCGCTCACCGGCGTCGACCAGGCGCGCGAGCTGTTCCAGCCAGGCAATCATGACTGCACCTCCGCCGCAGGAGGCGCGCACGCCGCACGCACCGCATCGATCGCATCGAGGATGGCCTCGGGCGTCGCCGGCGCCCGCAGCGGCGGCGCGCAGCGGCCGCCGCCGACCGCGGCGACGGCGTCGCGCAGTGCGAACAGCACCGCGAAGCCGAGCAGCAGCGGCGGCTCGCCGACCGCCTTCGAGCGCAGGATGGTGTCCTCATGATTGCGGTTGTGGAACAGCCGGGTGCGGAACTCGGCCGGACAGTCGTGCGCGGCGGGGATCTTGTAGGTCGACGGGGCGTGGGTCATCAGGCGCCCCTCCTTGTTCCACCACAGCTCTTCCATCGTCAGCCAGCCCATGCCCTGGATGAAGGCGCCCTCGACCTGGCCGACGTCGATCGCCGGGTTGATCGAGTTGCCGGCGTCGTGCAGCAGGTCGGCGCGCAGCAGGCGCCACTCGCCGGTCAGGGTGTCGATCAGCACCTCGGCGACGGCGGCGCCGTAGGCGAAGTAGTAGAAGGGGCGGCCGGTCAGCGTGCTGCGGTCCCAGCTCAGGCCGGGGGTGGCGTAAAAGCCGTCTGACCACAGCTGGACGCGGGCCTGGTAGGCCTGCTGCACGCACTCGGCAAAGGGGATCGAGACTGCGCCCGCATGCACGTGGTCGTCGGCAAAGTGCACCGCATCGGCGTCGATGCCGTGGCGGCCGGCGACGAACTCGGCCAGGCGCTGGCGGATGCGGCGCGCGGCATCCTCGGCCGCCTTGCCGTTGAGATCGGCGCCGGTCGAGGCGGCGGTGGCCGAGGTGTTGGCGACCTTGCTGGTGTCGGCGGCGGTGGCCCGCACCCGCGCCAGCGCGATGCCGAGAGTGTGCGCCACCACCTGGCAGACCTTGGTGTTGAGGCCCTGGCCCATCTCGGTGCCGCCGTGGTTCACCAGCACCGAGCCGTCGGTGTACACATGCACGAGCGCGCCGGCCTGGTTGTAGTGGGCGACGTTGAAGGAGATGCCGAACTTCACCGGCGTCAGCGCCAGGCCCTTCTTCAGCACCGGGCTGGCCGCGTTGTAGGCGGCGATGTCGCGCCGGCGCTGGCGGTAGGCGCTGTCGGCCTCGAGCTCGGCGACCAGCTCGTGGATCACGTTGTCCTCGACGCGCTGGCCGTAAGGCGTCAGCTCGCGGCCTTCGCCGCCGTAGAAGTTGAGCTTGCGCACATCCAGCGGGTCACGGCCCAGCTCGCGCGCGACGCTGTCGATGATGTGCTCGATCGCAACCGCGCCCTGCGGCCCGCCAAAGCCACGGAAGGCGGTGTTCGACTGGGTGTTGGTCCTGGCGCACAGGGCGCGGATGTCCACATCGGCCAGGTAGTAGGCGTTGTCGAAGTGACAGATCGCGCGCGTCGCCACCGGGCCGGACAGATCGGCCGAGAAGCCCGCCCGCGCCACCATCTCGATGCGCGCGGCGAGGATGCGGCCGTCGTCGTCGAAGCCGACCTCGTACTCGTAATG
Source organism: Thauera sp. WH-1 (assembly GCF_047806685.1). Taxonomy (NCBI): domain Bacteria; kingdom Pseudomonadati; phylum Pseudomonadota; class Betaproteobacteria; order Rhodocyclales; family Zoogloeaceae; genus Thauera; species Thauera sp. WH-1. The sequence goes on along the minus strand of NZ_JBLQGP010000027.1, from coordinate 19,383 downwards.
GAAGTCGTGGCGCTTGCCGGTGATCATGAAGTCGTCGTCGCGGTCGGGGCGCAGCTTGACCGGACGCCGCAGGCGCGCCGCGGCCAGCGCGGCGATGCAGGCGAACAGGGCCGACTGCGACTCCTTGCCGCCGAAGCCGCCGCCCATGCGGCGCATCTCCACCACCACCTGGTTGGCCGCCAGGCCCAGCGCATGGCTGACCACGTGCTGCATCTCGGTGGGGTGCTGGGTCGAGCACCACAGGTGGATGCAGCCGTCCTCGCGCGGCGCCGCATAGGAGATCTGGCCCTCGAGGTAGAACTGCTCCTGCCCGCCCACCTGCCAGCTGCCCTTGAGCCGGCGCGGTGCGGCGGCGAGGCGGGCGGCGGGCTCGCCGCGCACGAGCTGCATGGGCGGCAGCACGAAGCTGCTCTGCGCCTTCGCCTGCAGCGGGTCGAGCACCGCCGGCAGCGGCTCGTAGCTCACCTTCGCGCGGCGCGCGGCGCGGCGCGCGTGCTCTTGGCTGTCGGCCACCACCGCGAACAGGGGCTGGCCGACGTAGTGCACCACGCCGTCGGCGAGGATGGGATCGTCGTGGATGATCGGTCCGCAGTCGTTGCTGCCGGGGATGTCGGCCGCGGTGAAGACCGCGATCACGCCCGGCATGGCGCGCACCGCGTCGAGCTCGATGGCGAGGATGCGCGCATGGGCCTGGGTCGACAGGCCGAGCGCGGCGTGGGCCGTGCCGGCCAGCTCGCGGATGTCGTCCACATAGGTGGCCTCGCCGGCAACGTGCAGGCGGGCGGATTCGTGCGGGTGGCCGTGATGGGCGGCCGGGGTGGCCGGGCGTGCCTGGGTGAAGGATTCGGCTTTCATCGGGGCGACCTCAGGGCTGGGCGGCGAAGCTGTCGAAGGCGGCGAACACGCGCGTCTGCTGCGCGTCGAGCGGATCCTGCGCGCGCGTTTCGAGGTAGAAGCGGCGCAACAGGCCGGCGGCGGTGCGGCGGCGATAGTCGGCGCTCGCGCGCAGGTCGCTGAGCGGCGCGTAGTCCTCGGCCAGGGCCTGCAGGGCGGCGAACAGCGCGGCTTCGTCCCAGCGCCGGCCCTCGATGGCGGCTTCGGTGCGCAGGGCGCGCCGCGGCGTGGCGGCCATGCCGCCGAAGGCGATGCGCGGGCTGCGTACGACCCCGGCCTCGAGGCGCAGCGCAAAGGCGCCACACACCGCCGAGATGTCCGAGTCGAAGCGCTTGGACACCTTCCAGCTGCGAAAGCGCAGCGCCGACTCGTGCACCGGCACCTCGACCGCCTCGACGATCTCGTCGGCGGAAAGGTCCTTCTTCATGTAGTCGAGGTAGAAGGCGTCCAGCGGCAGGCTGCGGCGGCCGCGGGGGCCGTGCAGCACGACCTCGGCGCCGAGCGCGATCAGGGCCGGCATCGAATCGCCGATCGGCGAGCCGTTGGCGATGTTGCCGCCGAGCGTGCCGGCATTGCGCACCGGCGGCGAGGCAAAGCGCTCCCACAGCTCGCCCAGTTCGGGGTAGGGCAGGCAGAGCGCGGCGAAGGCGTCGCTGAGCGACACCGCCGCGCCGATGTGCAGCTTGCCGTGTGCCTCGCCGACCTGCTGCAAGTCCTCGACCTGGCCGATGTAGATCAGGTCGCCGACCTCGCGGAACTGCTTGTTGACCCACAGCCCGATGTCGGTGCAGCCGGCAAGCAGCGTGGCCTGCGGACGCTGGCTGCGCAGCGCGACGAGCTGCGCGAGCGTGCGCGGGGCGAGGAAGTGGGTGCCTTCATGAACATAGTCGAGCGCCTCGCGGCGGCGCAGGCGGAGCAGGGCGGCGCGCACCGCCTCGCGGTCGAGCGGCAACTCGGCGTGCTCGAACATGCGCTCGCCGGCCTCGATGATCGGCCGGTAGCCGGTGCAGCGGCACAGGTTGCCGGTGAGCTGGCTGCGGATGCGTGCCGGGTCGGGGCGCGTGCCGTCCGGGACGCAGGCGTTGTACAGGTCCCACAGCGACATCACGAAGCCGGGCGTACAGAAGCCGCATTGCGAACCGTGGCAGTCCACCATGGCCTGCTGCACCGGGTGCAGGCCGTCGCCGGCCTGGCGGCGCAGGTATTCGACGGTGAACACCGCCTTGCCGTCGAGCGCCGGTACGAACTGGATGCAGGCATTGACGCTGTACAGGCGCAGGGCATCGGCGCTGCCGGCGAGTTCGCCGAGGACCACGGTGCAGGCGCCACAGTCGCCCTCGGCGCAGCCTTCCTTGGTGCCTGTCAGTCCCTGGTGGATGCGCAGCCAGGCGAGCAGGCTGGTGGTGGGCGCGATGCCGGTCACTTCGACCGGTTCGCCGTTGAGCAGAAAGCGGATTGTGTCTGTGTTCATCGTCTCTTCCTGGTGGGGCGCGCACTGTGCAGTCGACCCGCGGCGGGCGGGGACGGTTGCGCGGCGCCTTGCTGTTTGTTTTACGCCGGCCGCACCGGCTTGTCCAAGATCGGGGCGGCGAGTGAATCCTGGTTGTTGATGACAAGATTGTCAACAATATAGGGCCGGCGTGGATCGACTGCGCTTGCCCGCCCTCAGCCCCTGGCGGCAAGGGCGGAGAGGGCGCGCAGCCCCGCGCCATCGGGGTTTGCGGGTCATTGCTGCAACTCTGGCGGGGGTACGTTGGGGCGCCGGGCGGATGTGGGGAATCACGATCCCGTTATAATCCCGCGGCCCGCTCGGCAAGCGTGACCGCAGGGGACGGGCGCGGACGGAGGTCATGACGTGAGCGAAGCGCAAGAACAGGACCCTGTTGTGGCGATGGCGGCGGGTAAGGCGGCGAGGACGCCGTCGACCGAGGAGATCCAGCGCGTCTTCGAGTCGCTACGCAATGCGGTGCTCGACCAGCGCCTGGCGCCCGGGCTGCAGTTGAAGGAGCAGGCGCTCGCCGACGCCTTCGGTGTCAACCGCGCCGTCGTGCGCCAGGCGCTGGCCCGGCTGGAGATCTATCGCCTGGTCACGCACGCGCCCAATCGTGGGGTGTTCGTTGCCCATCCGTCGGCGGCCGAGGGGCGCGACCTGTTCACCGCGCGCCGCTACATCGAGGCGGCGGTCGTCGAACTGGCGGTCGAGCGCTTCGACGAGTCCGACCTCGCGCCATTGCGCGCGCTGGTGCGGCGCGAGCGCGAGGCCTACGAGGCGGGCGAACTGCGCCAGGCGCTGCGCTTGTCGATCGACTTTCACCTCCAGCTTGCCGAGCGCGTGGGCAACACCGTGCTCGCCGCCTTCCTCGACGAGATCGTCACCCGCACGCCGCTGGTGGTCCTCGCCCATCGCCGCGAGTCGCCGCCGACCTGCATGCTCAGCGACCATGAGCACATCCTCGATGCGATCGCGGCGCGCGACCTCGAGCGCGCACGCGCGCTGATGATCGAGCATGTCGGCCATCTCGAAGGTCGGCTGGCGCTGGATCGGGGTGGCCGAGGGGCGGACGCCGGCATCGCCCGCCTGCTCGGACTCGATGGCGATGTGGCGAAGGCAGGCGGCTGAGGGGCTTCGGGCCACCGCGTCGTCACGGTATGTGGAAGGGCTGATGCGCGGTATTGCGAAACTCATATGGGCGCCACTGGCCATGGCTGCCTAAACTGAAAGCGCTGTCGTTGCCAAAATTGTTAACAAAGAGCGGCGGGCAGTGCGAGAGCACCTCCGGCGAGGTCCGCAGCCAAGCCGGGATGCACAAAACCAAACCCGGGCCGATGCCGCATCGCAGCCGGCCGAGAGGAGACCCTTCATGCACCCCCAGACTTCCACCACGGCTGCCGCGGCCGATGCCGCGCAAGCCCCTCCCGACAGCTGGCTGGAGCGTCGCTTCCGCCTCACCGCGCATGGCACCACGGTGCGCACCGAGGTGTTCGCCGGCCTCACCACCTTCATCACGATGGCCTACATCATCTTCGTCAACCCGACGATCATGGCGGCGGCCGGCATGGACCAGGGCGCGGCCTTCGTCGCCACCTGCATCGGCGCCGCCCTTGGCTGCCTGCTGATGGGCTTCTACGCCAACTGGCCGGTCGGGCTGGCGCCCGGCATGGGGCTCAACGCCTTCTTCACCTACACCGTGGTGGGTGAGATGGGCTACAGCTGGGAAGTGGCGCTAGGCGCGGTTTTCCTGTCCGGCGTGCTGTTCATGGTGATGAGCTTCACCCGGCTGCGTCAGTGGCTGCTCGACAGCATCCCGCACAGCCTGCGTTTCGCGATGGGGGCGGGGGTCGGACTGTTCCTCGGCTTCATCGGGCTCAAGATCGCCGGCATCGTGGTGCCCAGCGAAGCCACCCTGGTCACCATGGGGTCCATGCTCGAGCTGCCCGCGGCGCTCGCCGGGCTGTGCTTCCTGATGATCGGCGTGCTCAGCCACTACCGGGTGTTCGGCGCGATCCTGATCAGCATCCTGGCGGTCACCTTCCTCGGCTGGGCGGCGGGCATCGTCGAGTACGGCGGGCTGGTATCGATGCCGCCGAGCCTGGCGCCGACGCTGCTGGCGATGGATGTGGCCGGCGCCTTCGACGTCGCGATGATCAGCGTCATCCTCGCCTTCCTGTTTGTGAACATGTTCGATACCGCCGGCACGCTGATGGGGGTGGCGCACCGCGCCGGGCTGACCAAGGCTGACGGCCGCATCGAGAACCTGCCGCAGGCGCTCAAGGCCGACAGCAGCGCGAGCGTGATCGGCGCCTGCGTCGGCTGCCCGCCGGTGACGAGCTACGTCGAGAGTTGTTCGGGTGTCGAGGCGGGCGGGCGCACCGGGCTCACCGCGATCACCGTCGGCGTGCTGTTCCTAGGGGCGATGTTCTTCGCCCCGCTGGCCGGCATGATCCCGGGCTACGCCACCGCCGGCGCGCTGATCTACGTCGCCATGCTGATGACCACCGGCCTCGCCCACATCGACTGGGAGGACTACACCGACACCATCCCGGCGATCGTCACCGCCGTGATGATGCCGCTCACCTTCTCGATCGCCAACGGCATCGCGCTCGGCTTCGTCGCCTACGTCGTGCTGAAGTTCTGCACCGGCCAGCTGCGCGCCATCTCGCCGGCGCTGTACGCGCTGTTCGTGCTCTTCCTCGCCAAGTTCGTGTTCCTGTAGGCGGCCGGCTGGCGGGCGATGGTGGCGCATGCTTGAATGAAGCTCCAAGCCATCGAGCACCGTCTGCCATGCCCAGCCTGTTCGTCTCCTACCGTCGCGAGGACAGCGCCGGCTTTGCCGGCCGGCTCACCGACGCGCTCGAGCAGCGCCTGGGCGTGGGCAGCGTCTTTCGGGATGTCGACGACATCACGCCCGGCGAGGATTTCGAGGCCGTGATCGAGCGCAAGCTGCGCCGGGTCGAGGCCGTGCTGGTGGTGATCGGGCCGGGCTGGCTCGATGCCGCGCGGGACGGGCAGCGCCGCCTCGATCTGGCGGGCGATTTCGTCCGCCGCGAGATCGAGCAGGCGCTCGCCTCGGGCAAGCCGGTGGTGCCCATCCTGGTCGGCGGGGCGCCGATGCCGGCCGCCGCGTCGCTGCCGCCCTCGCTGCGCAGCCTGGCCAACCGCCACGCGCTGGCCTTGGGCGACGCGACCTGGTCCGCCGACCTGGCGCGGCTCGAGGCGGTGCTCGCGCAGTGGCTGACGACCCCTGCGAGGCCGGCAGCGACGACCGACCGGCGCAGGCGTGTGCTGGCCGTGGTGGTCGCGCTCGGTGTCGCGCTCGGGCTTGGCGCCTGGTGGTTCGAGGGCGACCCGGCGCCCGGCCCGGAGGCCATCGCCGGCACGTGGACCGCCGAGGTCTCCTATCCGTGGGATCTGACGCTGCGGGAAGAGTACGAATTCGAACTGCGCGGCGGCAGGGTCGAGGGCCGGGCGAGCTTTCTCGGCACCCCGCGCGCGCTCGAGGCCGTGGAGTGGCGGGACGGCCGCCTGCACTTCCTGACGCGCAGCGCATCGCAGTCCGGCAGCGCGCCGCCAAGCGAGCTGGAGCAGCGCTACGAGATGCAGCCCGAGGGCGACGCGCTGCACATCCGGCTGGAGATCCGCCGCAGCCACAGCGTGGACCCGCCGCTCGAGTTCGTCGCGCAGCGACGCTGAACGCAGCGCCCGGGCGCTGGAAATGGGCTGCCGGGCGGCGCACAATCACGGCCCGTTCCCGCTCGTCCGCCTGCAAGGAAACCGCGCGATGTTCTACGGCATCACCGACCTCACCACCTTCATCCTCGGCACCATCTTCATCGTGCTGCTGCCGGGGCCCAATTCGCTCTACGTGATGGCGGCGGCCTCGCGCTGGGGCACGCGTGCCGGCTACCAGGGCGCGGCCGGGATCTTCGTCGGCGACACCATCCTGATGCTGCTTGCGGTGATGGGCATGGCCTCGGTGCTGCGCGCCACGCCCGAGCTGTTCATGGTGATCAAGTATGCCGGGGCCGGCTACCTGGCATGGGTGGGGCTCAGCCTGCTGCGCAGCGCGCTTGCCACCTGGCGGCGCGGGGACGAGCGCGCCGAGGCGGTCGGTGATGGCAAGCCGGACTATCCGCCGGTGCGCAGCACGCCCCACCCGTTCCGCACCGCGCTCGTGATCAGCCTGATGAACCCGAAGGCGATCCTGTTCTTCGTCTCCTTCTTCATCCAGTTCGTCGATCCGACCTACGCGCATCCGGCGTTGTCCTTCGTGATCCTGGGCGTGATCGTGCAGATCTGCAGCGTGCTCTACCTGTCGGTGCTGATCTTCGCCGGCGCGCGCCTGGCCGCGCAGTTCCGCCGCCATCGCCGCGTGGCCGCAGGCGCCACCGCGGGCGTGGGCGGGGTGTTCATCGGCTTCGGCGCCAAGCTGGCGACGGCGACGCTGGGCTGAGCGCCAGCGCGGCGCGGACGCCGCAGCCGGGGCGGCCGATCCTTGCTAGCCGCTGCGCTCTGCCGCCCTGCCATCCTGCTTGGCACGGTACATGGCCGCGTCGGCGTGGCGCGACAGGGCTGCGGCGTCGAGGCCGTCCTCGGGATGGACGGCCACGCCGATGCTGGCCGAGACGCGCAGGCGATGGCCGTCGAGCTCGAAGGGCTGGCCGATGGCCTCGTCGATCTTCTGCACCACGCGTGCCGCGTCGTCGACCGACTGAACGCTGCGCAGCAGGATGACGAATTCGTCGCCGCCGATGCGGGCGGCGGTGTCGGATTCGCGGATGTTCTGCCGGATGCGCGCGGCCACGCCCTTGAGCACGCGGTCGCCGGCGGCGTGGCCGAAGCGGTCATTGATCGGCTTGAAATCGTCGAGGTCGATGAAGAGCAGCGCCAGGCGGCTTTCGTCGCGGCGCGCGGCCGCCAGTGCCACGCGCATGCGATCGTCGAACAGGGCGCGATTGGGCAGGTCGGTGAGGGGGTCGTGTTGCGCAAGGTGCTCGAGTTCGCCCATCTGCTGGGCGACCTTGGTGCGCAACTCGGCAAAGCGGCGCGCCAGCACGCCGATCTCGTCCTGGCGCCGGACCGGCAGCGCGGGGCCGCGACCGTCATCGGCAAAGCACTCGACCGCGTTGCTCAGGGCGTTGATCGGTCGCGTGATTGCCCGCGCCAGGATGCTGGCGATGAGGATGCCGGCAATGCTGAGGCCGAGCACGATCTGCATCACCACGCCGCCAAGCGGTGCGGCGCGGGCCAGGATGGAGTCGAGCGGCTGCGCGAGGCCAAGCACGAAGCGGTTGTCCGCGGTGTGGACCTGGGCGTAGGCGGCGATGAAGCCGGCCACCACGGCGACCTTGTCATCGGTCGGGCTTCGCGCCTCGATGACCAGGTCCTCCACCCGCCCGTCGACCAGTTTCTGTGTGGCGGGGAACTCGTCCTGCACACGAACGCGCCGGCCCCGGTCGAAGCCGAAGGTGCGCGACGCATCGGGGTGGATCAGGTAATCACCGCTGCCGTTGGTCAGGTAGAGCTGGAAATCGGGGGGCAGGTCGGCCGCGAGCAGGCCGAAGACGCCGTTGAGGTCGGCGTTGATCACGATCACGCCCCGGGTGCGACCGCTCGCGTCGACCACCGGCGTGGCGAACTGCACGCTGGGCTGGCGGAGGGCGGCATCCGCAGCGCGCTCATGGTTGAGGGCGACGCGCGACATGTACACCTCGCCCGCGCGCAGGCGCAGCGTCTCGAACACATAGGGGTGGTGGCCCGTCTTCTGCAGGTGATCGCCGCTCACGCGCAGCAGGGCGCTGCCGTTGCGGTCGACGCGCACGCGCTCGAGACCCGGTTCGTCGGCCGCGATCAGGCGGATCTGGAAATAGGACGGGTTGGCCTCCTGCAGCAAGGCGAACTGGGTGGCGAGCTCGGCCGCGCGGGCAGGGCTGCCGTTATCGAGGACGGCGAGTGCAGCGGGGTGGCGGGCCAGCGCGCGCAGGGTGCGGGAGATCTCCTGCCGCACCACGGTGATACGGCGCGCGAGCACGCGCGTGGAGGTCAGCAGCTCGGCCTTCGCCGACTGCACCAGCAGCCCCCTGCTTGCGCTGTACGCATAGAAGCCGGAGATACCGGCGGCGAGCATGCCGACCAGCGCCAGCACCACCGCGAGCTTGGCCGCGATGCCGAACTTCATGGCGCCAGCACCCGCGGCGGCGAGCCCGCGCAAACGACGCACGCCCCCAACAGCATGCCGCGTCGGCCGTCTGCGACCGGCTCGAGCCTCGGCAGGCGGCCGGATGCGCAGCCGCCGGGGCGACGGGAACGACAGCTACGGAGCATGGCGGGGCGGTTCCGGTTGATCACTCGCAGGCGAGGGCGCGCCCTGCGAGGGCTTCGGTGGCAGGGCGGCGCGGATGTCGAGGGTGGAGGGCAAGGTGACGCTGCTCATTCTAGAGCAGGCCGGGCCCCGTTTCCGCGCCGTCAGCGCCTGCGCAGTCGCTTCGTGTCGTGCGATTGGGGGGCGCCGGCTGTGCGGCCGCTCACGAGACCGAGCCGGCGCGCGGCGATCTGCTATCTTCCCCGCATGCAATCGATCATCTCCCTATCCGGTCTGTCCAAGACCTACGCTTCGGGCTTCGCCGCGCTGCAGGGCGTCGATCTCGACATCCGCCGCGGCGAGATCTTCGCCCTGCTCGGCCCCAACGGTGCGGGCAAGACGACCCTGATCAGCGTCGTGTGCGGCCTGGTCACCCCGAGCGCCGGCACGGTGAGCGTGGCCGGCCACGACATCATCCGCGACTACCGCGCGGCACGGGCGCTGATCGGCCTGGTGCCACAGGAGCTCACCACCGATGCCTTCGAGACGGTGTGGAACACGGTGAGCTTCTCTCGCGGCCTGTTCGGCAAGCCGCCCAACCCGGCCTACATCGAGCAGTTGCTGAAGGAGCTGTCGCTGTGGAACAAGAAGGACGCCAAGCTGATGATGCTCTCGGGCGGCATGAAGCGCCGGGTGCTGATCGCCAAGGCGCTGTCGCACGAGCCGCGCATCCTGTTCCTCGACGAGCCCACCGCGGGCGTCGACGTCGAGCTGCGGCGCGACATGTGGCAGCTCGTGCGCCGGCTGCGCGACAGCGGCGTCACCGTGATCCTGACCACCCACTACATCGAGGAGGCCGAGGAGATGGCCGACCGCATCGGCGTCATCGCCAAGGGCCGGCTGATCCTGGTCGAGGACAAGGACGCGCTGATGAACAAGCTCGGCGGCAAGCAGCTCACGCTGCAGCTGGCGGCACCGATCGCCGAGGTTCCGCCCGCACTGGCGCGCTACGGCCTGACGCTGGGCAAGGGCGGCAGCACGCTGGTGTATCGCTACGAGGCCCAGACCGAGGACAACGCGATCGCCGACCTGCTGCAGGACCTTGCCGCTGCCGGCATTGCCTTTGCCGACCTGCACACCACCCAGCGCTCGCTGGAAGAGATCTTCGTCAGCCTGGTGAGCGAGCGCGAACAGGCCACCACGGCGGATGAGCGTCACATCGCCACGGCCGCAGGGGAGGGCGCACGATGAACTGGCACGCGGTCCGCGCGATTTACTTCTTCGAGATGGCGCGCACCAAGCGCACGCTGCTGCAGAGCGTGCTCGCGCCGGTGATCACCACCACGCTGTACTTCGTCGTGTTCGGTTCGGCGATCGGCACGCGCATCCCCGAGGTCGAGGGCGTGAGCTACGGCGCCTTCATCGTGCCCGGCCTGATCATGCTCAACCTGCTCACCCAGAGCGTGTCGAACGCCTCCTTCGGCATCTTCTTCCCGAAGTTCTCGCGCACGATCTACGAGCTGCTGTCGGCCCCGATCTCGCATTTCGAGATCGTGCTGAGCTATGTCGGCGCGGCCGCGACCAAGGCCGTGATCCTGAGCGTGATCATCCTCGCCACCGCGGCCTTCTTCGTGCCGCTGCGCATCGAGCACCCGCTGTGGATGATCGCCTTCCTGCTGCTGACCGCGGTCAGCTTCAGCCTGCTCGGCTTCATCCTCGGCATCTGGGCGGACAATTTCGAGAAGCTGCAGTTGGTGCCGCTCCTGATCATCACTCCGCTGACCTTCCTCGGCGGCAGCTTCTATTCGATCGACATGCTGCCGGCGCTGTGGCGCACGGTGTCGCTGTTCAACCCGGTGGTGTACCTGGTGAGCGGCTTTCGCTGGAGCTTCTACGGCAGCGCCGACGTGGCGGTGGGGGTAAGCCTGGCGATGACCCTGCTGTTTCTGGCGGTGTTCGTCGCGATCGCGACCTGGATGCTGAGGACGGGGTATCGCCTGAAGCCGTGAGCGGGCGCGCCGCGCGCCGCTCGGTTACCATGGCCACCATGCTGAACCTGAACCGAATCAAGGCGATCTCGCTTGACCTGGACGACACGCTGTGGCCGGTCTGGCCGACCATCGAGCGCGCCGAACAGACACTCCACGACTGGCTGGCGCTCAATGCGCCGCTGACGGCGCAACGCTATGCGAACCCGCGGGCACTGCGCGAAGTTCGCGACGCCCTTGGCCAGCAGCGGCCCGAACTCGTGCACGACCTCACCACCCTGCGTCGCGAGTCGATCCGCGTCGCGCTCGCGAGCGCAGGCGAGGACCCGCAGCTCGCCGAGCCCGCTTTCGAGGTATTCTTCGAGGCACGCCACGCGGTGAGCTTCTTCCCCGACGCGCTGCCCGCGCTCGAAGCCCTGGCCGCGCGTTTTCCGCTGGTGAGCCTGACCAACGGCAACGCCGAAATCTCCCGTGTCGGGCTGGGCGCCTTCTTCGTCGCCAGCGTCGCTGCGCTGCAGGTGGGGGTGCCCAAACCCCACGCCCGCATCTTCCACGTCGCGGCCGAGGCCGCGGGCGTCGCGCCGGAGGCGGTGCTGCACGTGGGCGACGATGCGCTGCTCGACGTGCTGGGCGCACGCGCAGCCGGCATGCAGGCGGCCTGGATCAATCGCGACCAATCGCCGTGGGCGCACCCGGAGCGGCCACATGTGGAAGCGGCCGACCTGACCGAGCTGGTCCGGGCCTTGACGTAGGCGACCGTTCAAGCTGCGGGGTGTCGTGGGACACGGCCATGGCGGGTTCGCCATTCAAACGTAATGCCGAGCTCGCGCGGGGTTGCTAGCATTGTCTCCCATGAGCCTCTACCAGGATTTTGCCGACAGGACCGCACAGCTGATCGCGGACGGCGTGTTGCGCGCGGGCGACAAGCTGCTGTCCGTTCGCCAGGCCTGCAAGACGCACGGCCTCAGCCCGATCACGGTCACGCAGGCCTACCACCTGCTCGAGAGCCGGGGCCTGATCGAGGCGCGGCCCAGGTCGGGCTACTTCGTGCGGGCCCGGCTCGGGAGCAAACTCCCCGAGCCGGAGATGAGCCATCCGGTGGGCGGCTCCACGGCGCTCGAGGTCAGCGACTTCATCTTCCAGATCCTCGACAGCGTGCGCGATCCTGCGATTGTCCCCTTGGGGTCGAGCTTTCCGGACGCGCGCCTGTATCCGCTCGACAAGCTCGGCCGTTTCCTCGCCGCAGCCGCGCGTCACCTGGACCCGCTGGCCACGGTGACCGACCTGCCACCGGGCAACGAGGAACTGCGCCGACAGCTCGCACTGCGTTACCTGGCGCATGGCGCCTCGGTGTCGCCGCAGGAAATCGTCGTCACCTCAGGGGCGATGGAAGGGCTCAACCTCTGCCTGCAGGCCCTGACCCAGCCCGGCGACCTGGTCGCGATCGAGTCACCCACCTTCTACGCGGGGCTGCAGGCGAGCGAACGCCTTGGGCTCAAGGTGATCGAGATCCCGAGCCACCCGCGCGAGGGGGTGAGCCTGGATGCGCTGGCCGACGCGCTGCGCCATCATCCGGTCAAGGCCTGCCTGTTCATGCTCAACTACGCCAACCCGACCGGCAGCCGCGTATCGGACGAGAACAAGCGCGCGTTGCTGGAACTGCTGCGCAAGTACCAGGTTCCGTTGATCGAGGACGATGTCTATGCCGAGCTGTACTTCGGCCGCGAGGCGCCCTTGTGCAGCAAGGCGATGGACACCGACGGACTGGTGCTGCACGTATCGTCGTTCTCGAAGTGCGTCGCCCCGGGGTACCGCGTGGGATGGGTCGCGGCAGGGCGTTTCGCCAAAAAGGTGCAGCGGCAGAAATACGCGACCAGCCTGGCGACGGCCGTGCCGATGCAGATCGCGCTGGCCGATTACCTCAAACACGGCGGCTTCGACAACCACCTGCGCCACCTGCGCCGGCAGCTTGCCACCCAGCAAGCGCAACTGCTGGCCGGCATTGAGGCGCACTTCCCGGCCGGTAGCCGTCTGGCGCGGCCGGACGGCGGATACTTCTTGTGGCTCGAACTGCCCGCCCAGGTCGATGCGCTGCGGCTGCACAAAGAGGCACTCGCGCACGGCATCAGCACGGCGCCGGGGCCGATCTTTTCCGCGAAGCGCGAGTTTTCCAACTACCTTCGGCTCAATTTCGGCCATCCCGCAAGCTCTCGCCAGGATCAGGCCCTGGCCACGCTCGGCAGGCTGATCAAGCGGCAGCTATAGGCTCGCAAAGCGGGCGAAGCTGTCGCCGAAGAAGGTCGTCAGCACGATCGCGATCGGCGTGAAGGCGATGAAGAAGCGCAGCACGTTGCGAAGGAAGGGGTGAGCCAGCTCAGCCTCGATGAAGTGGCGCGCAACCAGGTGGCCCTTGAGCCAGATGATTGCGGCGACGACCAATTGCACGGCGTCCTGCCCGCCGAGACCGTTGCCGAGTTGCGGGCTGACGAGGGTCAGCCCGACCAGGGCCAGCCAGGTCAGGACCAGGGGCCGAAGTGAGGTGGCGGGTTTGCGCGCGATCGTTTCCATGATCAGACCAGAACGTAGAAGAAGGGGAAGATGACCAGCCAGATGATGTCGGTCGCGTGCCAGTAGCTGGCGAGCGCCTCCAGACCGCTGTGCTCGTCGGCGGTATAGATCCCGAACCCGTGTCGGGTCAGGACCCAGAGGATGCCGAGAATGCCCCAGAAGGCATGCACCATATGGGTGAAGGTCAGGTAGTAATAGACAGTGAAGAAGATCCCTGACTGGCCATCGATACCGTGCGCGAGGTTCCACTGGATCTCGAAGTACTTGGCTACCGGATAGCCCAGCGCCGCGACCAGGCCCGCGATCAGCCAGCCGATCGATTGGCGCCTGCGTCCGGCGCGCAGGCTCGTCACCGAGCAGGCGATGAAGAAGCTGCTGCTCACCATCAGCAAGGTGATCACCACGCCGGCCGTCTGCGAGAGCCGCTCCGCTCCGGTGTGGAAGGCGTCGGGAAAGTGCGCGCGGGCGACGAAATACACGACGAACAGCACCAGGAACTCGACGAATTCGCAGCAGATCCCGACCCAGATGCCCTTATTGCCCGGCACCCTGCCGGTATTGGGGCTCGCCTCACCTCCTGGGGCGGGCAGACTCATCGTATTGGCGATCACGGGGTTTCACTCCTGATTCGATGCCGTGATTGTGACCGCCTGCAGCGGCGTGGACAGGAACAGTCGAGTCGATAGCCGGCAGGCACAGCGAAGCCCTTGCGCCGAATCTGTACCTGTTCCAAATCGACCAATCTGAATCTGCACCTGTTTCGCCCCGGGTGATGTACTTCCGGCCATCGTCAGAGCCGGAGCACATTCATGAACCCACCCGTCAGCAAGGTGCGCGAAGCCAAGCTGGAGTTTTATCGCAAGAAGGGAAAGATCCACGCCAAGGCGGTGCAGGGCCGCTACAACAGCCTGCGCTGGGCCATGGTGTGGCTCACCCAGATCGTGTTCTACGGCGCGTGCTGGTTGCCGTGGACAACGGAAGCGGGGACGCGGCAGGCGATCCTGTTCGACATCGTCGACGAGAAGCTCTACCTCTTCGACCTGGTCCTGTGGCCGCAGGATGCGCTGCTGCTCGCCTTCGTCCTCATTCTCGCCGCGACCGCGCTGTTCTTCACCACGGCCCTCGCAGGGCGTCTGTTCTGCGGCTTCGCCTGTCCGCAGACGGTCTATACGTCGATCTTCGTGTGGATCGAAGGCAAGGTCGAAGGCGACCACCTCGCGCGCCTGCGCCTCGACCAGAGCCCGATGTCGGCGCGCAAGCTGCTGATCAAGTCGGTCAAGCATGGCATCTGGGCGCTGGTGGCGGCGTGGACGGCAATCACCTTCGTCGGCTACTTCACCCCGATCCGGGAACTGCTGCCGGCGATCGCCGGTTTTCAGACCGGGCCCTGGGAGACCTTCTGGCTGATCTTCTACGCGGCCTTCACCTATCTGCAGGCGGGGCTGGCACGCGAGGCCGTATGCCAGCACATGTGTCCGTACTCGCGCTTCCAGGGCGTGATGCTCGATCCGGATACGGCGAACGTCAGCTACGACGCCCGGCGCGGAGAACCGCGGGGCGCCTTGCGCCAGGCCGGTGCCGGTAACAAGGATAAGGGCGACTGCATCGACTGCGGGATCTGCGTGCAGGTGTGTCCGACCGGCATCGACATCCGCGACGGCCTGCAATACCAGTGCATCAACTGCGGCCTGTGCATCGACGGCTGCGACGAGGTCATGGACCGGATCGGCGCACCGCGCGGCCTGATCCGCTTCGCGAGCGAACGCGAGCTTGCCGGCCAGCCCAAGGCCGCCGCGGTCTGGTCGCGGCCGCGGACCCTGGTCTATGTCGGCTTGCTGCTGGTGTTCACGGCGCTGGGGGCATGGACCCTGAACGAGCGCGTGCTGCTGCGTGTGGAGGTGCACCGGGATCGCGGCGCCCTGATGCAGGAGACCACGGACGGCCGGATCGAGAACAGCTACACCCTCAAGCTCATCAACATGGAGGAGGCGGCCCGCCAGTTCCGCATCGGTGTGAGCGGCCTGCCAGGGCTGCGGATCGAGGGGGCCTTCGAGTTCATGGTCGAGCCGGGGCGCGTCCATACCGTCACGCTCACCCTGTCATCCCCGCTCGACGGCATGCCGTCGGGCGTGCAGCCGATCGCATTCGAGGCGGTGGCGCTGCACGACCGAAGCCTTGCCGTGCGCGAGCAGAGCACCTTCATCCTGCCCACCCACTGAACACTCAGCCATCATGTACCGCTACAACGAAACCGATCAGCGCCTGGTCAATGACCGTGTCCGCCAGTTCCGCGACCAGATGCAGCGCCACCTCGACGGCAAGCTCAGCGAGGACGACTTCCGCCCGCTTCGTCTGCAGAACGGGCTGTACCTGCAACGCCACGCGCCGATGCTGCGCGTGGCCATCCCCTACGGCACGCTGTCGAGCATGCAGTTGCGCATGCTTGCGCACATCGCACGCACCTGCGACCGCGGCTACGGACACTTCACGACGCGCAGCAACATCCAGTTCAACTGGGTCCGCTTTGCCGACGTGCCGGACATCCTGGCCCTGCTGGCCACGGTCCAGATGCATGCGATCCAGACCTCGGGCAACTGCATCCGCAACATCACGACCGACCAGTTCGCCGGCGTTGCGCACGACGAGATCGTGGATCCGCGCCCCTATTGCGAGATCGTCCGCCAGTGGTCGGCGCTGGCGCCCGAGTTCCAGTTCCTGCCGCGCAAGTTCAAGATCGCCATCGCCGGCGGCGAGGAGGACCGCGCCGCGGTGCGATTCCACGACATCGGTGCGAGGGCGCGGCTGGGCGACCAAGGCGAGCCCGGCTTCGAGATCTTCGTCGGCGGCGGCCTCGGTCGCACGCCGATGGTCGGGCACTGCATCAAGCCCTTTCTGCCACGCGCCGAGCTGCTGAACTACTTCGAGGCGATCCTGCGCGTCTATAACCGCTACGGACGTCGCGACAACAAGTACAAGGCGCGGATGAAGATCCTGGTCAAGGATTTGAGCGTCGAAGGTTTCGCACGCGAGGTGGACGCGGAATGGCGTGATACGCGCGGCGCGGGAAGCCTGATCCCGGAATCCACCTTCGAGACGATGGAAGCGTTCTTTGCGCCAGCTGCGTACGGCGACGCGCGGGCAACCGATCTGGCTTTCGTTGCGCCTCGCGCCGAGAATCGCCCGTTCGCGCGCTGGGTCGAGCGTAACGTGGCGTCGCATCGGCACCCCGGGCACGGCATCGTCACCCTGTCGCTGAAGAAGACCGGCGTGCCGCCGGGCGATGCGACAGCCGACCAGATGGACCTGGTCGCCGAACTGGCCGAGCGCTTCAGTGGCGGCGAGATCCGCGTCAGTCACGAGCAGAACCTGATCCTGCCCAACGTGCCGCTGCGTGACCTGTATGCGCTGTGGGAGATCGCGCGGAGAAGCGGGCTCGCAACGCCAAACATCGGCCTGCTGACCGATGTCGTCTGCTGCCCCGGGGGTGACTTCTGCGCGCTGGCCAATGCGAAATCCCTGCCGGTCGCCGCCGCGATCCAGGCGCGCTTCGACGACCTCGACTATCTGTTCGACCTCGGTCCGCTGGAGCTGAACATCTCCGGCTGCGTCAATGCCTGCGGCCATCACCACATCGGGCACATCGGCATCCTCGGCGTCGATAAGAACAACGAGGAGTGGTACCAGGTGACCTTGGGCGGCAGCGAAGGCGAGCGCTCCCGCCTCGGGCGCGTGATCGGGCCGTCCTTCGCGGCCAGCGACATTCCCGACGTCATCGAACGGCTTGTGCAGGCCTATGTACGCGAGCGCCTCGCCGAAGAGTGCTTCATCGACACGCTCGATCGCATCGGCCTCGAACCTTTCAAGCGTGCCGTCTATGGAGAACGCCATGAAGCCGCTCATTAAGGGTGGGCGCATCGTCGCCGACGAATGGAGCCTGCTCTCGCACGAGGCCCTCGACGACATCGACCTGACCCCCGCCGGCCCGCTGCAGATCGTGCCGCTCGCGCACTACCGCAGGCACGCCGAAGTACTGCAGAAGCAAGGGCACCGCATCGCGATCCTGCTCGGCCCGGATGATGAACCCGACGCCGTGGCGCCGTATCTGGCGGACATCGGTCTCGTCGCCATCCATTTTCCGAGCTTTACCGATGGGCGGGGTTATTCGACGGCGCGCCTGTTGAGAGGCCGCCTCAACTTCACCGGCGAATTACGCGCGATCGGCGACATTCTCCGCGACCAGCTGTACTTCCTGCAGCGCTGCGGTTTCGATGCGTTCTCGCTGCGCGCCGACCAGGACGTCAGCGCAGCACTGAGTGCTTTCGGCGACTATGCGTGGGCGCCTTTTTCGGCCGCAGCGGCAGACGAGGATCGAGGTCGCGTTGAACGTCCGCCTGCCTGAGCCCGATGGCGCTATCGCTCGTCCTCGATTTCGTGGTCGGGCAGGTGGCGCCGTGCCGAGCGCAGTGACTCAGCTTCGCTCCGACCACAGCACGCCGCCGGTCGCCCAGCGCTCGCGCTTGACGTCGATCAGGATGATGTCGACCGCGCCCGGGTCGCAGTCGAGGACGCGGCAGGTTTCCTTTGTCAGGGCTTCGACGAGCTCGCGCTTCTGTTCGCGTCAGGCCGGTACCCCGACAGGCCTCATGCGACCGCAAGGCGGTTGCGTCCGCTGCGCTTGGCCTGGTAGAGGGCCGCATCGGCGCGGGCGAACAAGGCGTCCGTCGTCTCGTGCGGCGCGCGTGTGGCGAGGCCGAGCGACACCGTGCACGTGCCGACCTCCGCATCCCGATGCTCGGCGACGCGTGCTCGCATGCGCTCGGCCAGCTCTGCTGCCGGCCCTTGCGGGCAATCCTCGAGCACAACCACGAACTCCTCGCCGCCCCAGCGGATCACCGTGTCGCGGCTGCGCACCGACTGGCGCAGGATGCGCGCGACCTCACGCAGCACGCGATCGCCGGCGGGGTGGCCGAAGCGGTCATTGATCCGCTTGAAGTGATCGATGTCGCACACCAGCAGACTCAGCGACGTCCCCTGCGCCTGCGTCCTGCGCTGGGCGGCCTCGAGCAGGTGCAGGCCGTGGCGCCGGTTATGCAGCCCGGTAAGCGTGTCTTCGGTCGCGGCCTGGCGCAGGGCTTGTTCGAGGTCGACCCGCTCGGAAATGTCCTTGCTCACGCTGACGTAGTGGCTGACGCGGCCCGTGTCGTCGCAGATCGGCGAGATGCTCTGCTCGGCATGGTAAAGCGAGCCGTCGCGCCGGCGGTTGATGAAGGTGGCGCGGAAGTCGCTGCCGCTGGCCAGCGAGGCGCGCAGCGTGGCGTAGAACTCGTCGTCGTGCTCGCCGGAGCGGAACAGGGCCGGGGTCTTGCCGATCACCTCCTCGACCCCATAGCCGGTCACGTTGGCGAAGGCGAGGTTGGCGAAGATGATGCGCTTGTCGACATCGGTCACGATGATCGGGTCGCTCGCGGCATCGAGCGCGCGCGCGAGCAGGCGGTTCTCGTGTTCGGCGCGGATCGATTCGGAGATGTCCCGCTGCACCGACACGAAATGGGTGACCACGCCATCGTCATCGCGGACCGGGGTGATGCTCCAGCGCACCGTGTAGGCCGAGCCGTCCTTGCGGTAGTTGACCGCCGTGCCTTCGAAGACGCGCCCTTCTCGTAGGCAGTTCCGCAACTCGTCGATCACCGCGGGGTCGGTTTCCGGCCCCTGCAGGATCTTGAGCGAGCGTCCCCTCAGTTCGTCCAGCGTGTAGCCGGTCATCTTGCAGAACGCCGGGTTGGCGATCTCCACCCGTCCGCCCACAGCGAGGTCGGCGTCGGTGATCACGATCGCGTTCCAGGATTGCATCACGGCTGCCTGGAACAGTCTCGACTGGGGGGTGCGCATGGGCAAAGGCAAGGACCAAAAGACCCATGCTAGCAGCCTCGCGCGCCAGCGCCGACCGCTCGCGAGACGGGGGCGTGTCGTGGGTCACGGCGCTGCGTTTGCCTGCCCCCTCAGCTCGCAGCGGCGATGACGCCGGGGCGCTCGAGCTGGATCTCGTCGCAGTTGTGCCCCGGCCCGCTGCGATCGATGACGATGAAGTCGCACACGGTCTCGAGCGCGAGCAGCGGGTGGTGCCAGACGCCGGT
>NZ_JBLQGP010000026.1:0-39331 GCF_047806685.1 Thauera sp. WH-1 | reverse complement strand
GCGACGACCTCGGTGGCGACGCCCGCTTCCTTCAGGCGCACCGCCTCTTCCACCGCGATCTCGTCGAAGGGGTTCATGCTCATCTTGACGTTGGCGATATCCACGCCACTGCCATCGGCCTTGACGCGAACCTTGACGTTGTAATCGACAACGCGTTTGACGGGTACGAGAATCTTCACTCTGCCGCGCTCCTTTGAGGGTTCTGGATTGTTGCCGGCGGGCTGCGCCGGACTTGCCTGATTATGTCACTGCCCTCCCCATATGGCACTGCTGCACAGCAACACCGCTTCCATACGGGGTGGTATGTTGCATACGGTAGCGTATGGACGAAGAATCGTCAATACTACGCCGTATGGAAACCACTGCAAAAAAGCCTCGCATCCAGCTCGACCGTGACGCCTGGATCGCCGGTGCGATCGAAGTGCTCGCCGAGGAAGGCATCGCCGGCCTGCGCGTCGAAGTGCTCGCCAAGCGGCTCAAGGTCACGAAAGGCAGCTTCTACTGGCATTTCACCGACCGTCGGGATCTGCTGCTCGGCGTGCTGAACCACTGGCGGGATGGCCGCATACGCGACATCATCAAGCAGACGCGGGCGCAGCCTGGCCGGGAACTGGAGCAGATCTATCACGTCATCGACGTCTACAGTGCCAGTCGCAGCCGGCGCGGCATGATGATCGAGCTTGCGGTGCGCGACTGGGCGCGCCGCGATGCCGAGGCCGGCGCCATCGTGGCCGAGGTGGACGACGTCCGCCTGCGCTGCGCGCGCGAACTCTTCCTCAGCTGCGGCGTGCCGATCGAGGAGGCGTCGAGCCGCTGCATGCTGCTGTACGCCTACGTGTTCGGCGTCTCGCTGATGATCTACGACAAGTTCGACAGCGACATTCCGCGCCTGAAGCGCGACATCGCCGACCTCATCGCCCGCTCCTCGCATTTGCGTACCGCGCCCGCCTGAGGGCACTCAGCCCGGCAACCAGCCCCCGAGTACGGTGCTCGCATTGCGGCTGGTCGCTTCGGCCACCTCGTCGACGCCGATGCCACGCAGCGCTGCAAGCAGTTCGGCATAGCGTGGCAGGTTGGCAGGCGTGTTCCGCGCCCCCTGCCCCCAGGCCGGTGCAATGTCGGGCGCGTCGGTCTCGAGCACGATGGACTCCAGCGGCAGGCTGGCCGCCAGCGCGCGAATGCGGGTGGAACCTTCGAAGCTCATCGCGCCGCCGAAGCCGAGCTTGAAGCCGAGATCGATGAACATCTGCGCCTGCTGCGGGCTGCCATTGAACGCATGGGCGATGCCCCCACGCACGCCAATGCGCCGCAACTGCTTGAGGATCGGATCGACGGCGCGACGCACGTGCAGGATCACCGGCAAGTCGTGGCGGCGGGCAAGGCGGAGTTGGGCTACGAAGAATTCGAGCTGACGCGCGGGATCGCTGTCGGTGACGAAATGATCCAGCCCAATCTCGCCCACCGCGACCATGCCGCCTTCGGCCAGCGCCTGATCGAGGCGATCGAGGTCTTCCACAGCCGCCGCCATCACATACAGCGGATGAATGCCAAGCGCGTAGCAGCAGTCCTTATGCGCGGTCGCCAGTGCGCGTACCGCCGCGAAATTGCCCACCTCGACGGCGGGCACGACGAAACCGCCGACGCCCGCCGCGCGCGCCTGCTCGATGACCGCGGCACGATCAGCGTCGAACTCCGCTGCATCCAGATGAATGTGCGAGTCGATCAGCATCGCCCGTGTACCCGCCGCCCGCCCGCGGCCTCAGCGTCCCTTGAACTCGGGCTTGCGCTTGGCGATGAAGGCGTCGATGCCCTCAGCGGCGTCCTCGCACATCGCGTTGCAGGCCATCGTCTCGGAAGCCAGCTGATAGGCGGCATCGAGCCCCATCTCGAGCTGCTTGTAGAACATCTGCTTGCCCATGCGGATCGCCACCGGCGACTTGGCGACGATCGACGCCGCAAGCCGGGCGACCTCCTCGTCGAGCTGCTCGAGCGGCACGACACGATTCACGAGGCCACGGCGCTGCGCCTCGAGCGCGTCGATGAAGTCGCCCGTGACCAGCATCTCGAACGCTTCCTTGCGGCCCATGTTGCGCGACAGACCGACGCCCGGTGTGGCGCAGAACAGGCCGACGTTGATGCCGCTCACGGCAAAGCGCGCCACGTCGGCGGCGACGGCGAGGTCGCACATCGACACCAGCTGGCAGCCCGCTGCCGTCGCAATGCCGTGCACGCGCGCGATCACCGGCTGCGGTAGCTCGGTCAGCTTCATCATGAACTTGCCGCACAGCCGGAAAAGCCGCTGCTGGAAGGCGAGCTCGTGATTGCCGCGCATCTCCTTGAGGTCGTGTCCGGCGCAGAAGGCCCTGCCCTCGCCCGCCAGCACGACCACGCGCACGCTGTCGTCGCGTGCGATCTCGTCGACCGCTGCGATGAGCGTCTCGAGCATCGCGAAGGACAGCGAGTTGAACTGCGCGGGGCGGTTCAGCGTCAGGGTGGTGACGCCACGGTCGTCGTGGCGCAACAGCATCGGCTGGTCATCGGGAACGGGCACGGCGCTCATGTCTCTCCTCCGGTATCGAACACAAAAACTGGGACTTCAAGGATTGAAGTTGACGCTTACGTCAACGTCCGACCATGTTAGCGCCTGACGCCGACGAGCGCCATGCCGGGAAGGCGCGTGTACGCACCGCGAGGCCATGCGCACACGCACCGCCACTTACTCGAACGAGGCGGTAGAGCGCGCCTGCTCGCGCAGCACGAACTTCTGGATCTTGCCGGTGGACGTCTTCGGTAGCTCGCAGAACACGATCCGCTTGGGCACCTTGAAGCCGGCCAGGTGCTCCTTGCAGTGCGCAACCAGCGCCTCGGCGCTCGCCTCGACGCCCTCGCGCAACTCGACGAAGGCGCACGGCACCTCGCCCCATTTTTCGTCAGGCAGCGCCACCACGGCGGCGGCCATCACCGCAGGGTGCTTGTAGAGCGCGTCCTCGACCTCGATCGAGGAGATGTTCTCGCCACCCGAAATGATGATGTCCTTGGAGCGATCCTTGATCTTGACGTAGCCGTCGGGCTGCATCACGGCGAGATCGCCGGTGTGGTACCAGCCACCGCGAAAGGACTCGGCAGTGGCCGTCGGGTTCTTCAGATAGCCCTTCATCACCAGGTTGCCGCGGAACATGATCTCGCCCATGGTCTCGCCATCCCAGGGCACCGGTTCCATGGTGTTCGGATCCATCACGGCGATGCCTTCCTGGGCGTGATAGCGCACGCCCTGGCGACCGTTGAGCGTCACCTGCTCGGCCAGTGGCAGCTCGCGCCACTCATCATGTTTGGCGCACACCGAAGCCGGGCCGTAGGTTTCGGTCAGGCCGTAGACGTGCGTGATGTCGAAACCGATCTTCGCCATGCCCTCGATCACGGCAGCCGGTGGCGGCGCCGCAGCCACCAGGCCGGACACTTTGTGATTGATGCCCTTGCGCCACTCCTCCGGCGCGTTGGCGAGCATCGAGTGGACGATGGGTGCGCCGCAGTAATGCGTGACCCCATGCTCGCGGATGGCGTCGAAGATCAGGCGCGGATCGACGCGGCGCAGGCAGACATTGACGCCGGCGTTGGCCGCCATCGTCCATGCGAAGCACCAGCCGTTGCAGTGGAACATCGGCAAGGTCCACAGATACACCGCATGCGGCGGCATGCCCCAGGACACGATGTTGGACATCGCGTTCAGGTAGGCGCCGCGGTGGTGATAGACCACCCCCTTCGGGTTGCCGGTCGTGCCGGAGGTATAGTTGAGCGAGATCGCCTCCCACTCGTCGGCCGGCTGCTCGAACACGAAGTCTTCGCTACCGGTCGCCAGTAGCGCCTCGTAATCCATGGTGCCCAAGAGATCGCCCGGGCCCGTGTATTCGGGATCATCGACGTCGATCACGATCATGTCGCTGCGTTCGGCCAGCTCGATCGCCTTTCTCACCATGCGGGCATATTCGCGATCGGTCAGCAGGACCCTGGCCTCGCCATGATTGAGGATGAAGGCGACCGCCTCAGCATCCAGTCGGGTGTTGATCGTATTGAGGACCGCGCCGCAGGCCGGGACACCGAAATGGCATTCGAACATCTCGGGGGTGTTGTTGAGGATGGCAGCGACGGTGTCGCCCTTGCCCACTCCAAGCTGTTTCAGCGCCGAGGCCAGGCGCCGGCAACGGGCATAACTCTCGCGCCAGGTCTGGCGGCGCGCGCCATGAATCACCGCCACGCGGTCCGGATACACGTAGGCACTGCGCTCGAGGAAGGTGAGCGGCGTCAAGGGCACGTAGTTCGCTGCGTTCTTTTCCAGGCCCACGGCATAGGGCGACGATGTGGTCTCGCTCATTGATTCTCCCCTCGGTCGATTCGATACCGCCCTCACGGGCGATCCATGTTGTGTTCAGCCCCCGCAGCGGCCCGTTGCATTCAACCCGCCGCCAGGCTCGCGGTCAAGGGCGCCAATCCAGTCGGCAAGCTCGCCGACGAGGCGCGCGCTCGCCCGTCGGTAGGCCTCGACGCCACCCGCCGCGTTCGCCGCCTGCGCCGCTTCGACGGCACGGAACTCGTGACCGGCGATGGCCTTGTCGCTGCGCGGCGGCAGCAGCCCGGCACGCAGCACTATCTCGACCCGACTCTCATTGGGCGAGGCGAAATCCTGGATGAACTCATCGAGCTCGACCCGCAGCCGGCAGCGTCCACCCGCGCCCTCGCTGCGCAGCGCGCGGTTCAGGGCCAGCCCCAGCATCGCCGGCGGCGGTGACACCCAGCGGCTCTCGGCATAGGCACGCCGTCGCAGCGGGTCATCCCAGGCCAGGCGGTACTGCATCGCGCTCGCCTCCAGCCAGGGCGGCGTCGCGATTTCGATCTGTGCCGGTGCAAGGGCCGGTGCAAGACTGCTCCGGGCCCCGATGCCGAGGTCGTAGAAGGCCATCGGCTTGGGCTGCAGCTGAAGCCCGCCGCAAGCCGCGGCAAGCGAGCCGATGAAGGCAATCACGAGCGTGGCCAGTCGAGCTTGCAGGCGATGCGGCGGGAAGATGGACAACTTCGTCATGTGCGGGTTTCCAATCGCTAGGCGTTTCAACGCTCGGGCGCAAAGCCCGGCTCGCCGGGACCGGGCTCGCGTGCCGCCCGCCCGGTGAGCAGCATCTGCGGCGTCGACTCGACCTCCTCGATCAGGCGTCCCAGGCGGCGCGAGGTGGCGGTCAGGTCGCGCAGGAGATCGTTGAGTTGCGGCAGCGTGCCATCGACCAGCCCGTCGCTGGCGGCGATGGCCGCCTGGTCGAGCCGCGCGGCCATCTGGTCAACGCGCTGCATGAGATTGCGCAGATCGGTCAATGCGGGCGCCACCTCGGCGCTGGTGCGCTCGAGGTTGGCCAGCATCGCTGACAGGGCGGCCATGTTGTCGGGGTTGAATGCGCTGCGTACCGCCTCGAGCGTGCGCGGCACCTCGGCAAAGCCCTGGTCGATGCTGGCGGTCGCAGACTCCAGCCGCGCAAGCGTGGCCCGGATGCGGCCGAGGTTGTCCTCGTCGAGCAGGGCCGAGGCACGCTCGCCGACCTTGGTGAAGTGCTCGATCGCCAGCAGCGCCCGCTCGGTAAGCTTGTCCACGAGGCCGGGCTCGAGCGCGATGCGCGGCGCCTGTCCCGCCACATCCAGCAGCGGTGCGGGATCGCTGCCGCGGTCATCGAGTTGCACGTAGGCCAGGCCGGTCACGCCGAGCGTGCCGAGGCTGGCCTGCGTGCCCCGCGTGAGCGGCAGCTCGCGCGGCACCTGCACCCGGACCAGGATGTTGCGCGGGTCTTCGGGATCGATCCGGATCTCGCTCACGGTGCCGACCGAGAGCCCCCGAAATCGTACCCGCGACTGTGGCCCCAGGCCATTGATGTCACCACGCGCGACCAGCACGAGGTCGCGCGTCGGCACGCGATCCTGCGAGAACCACCACATCGCGAAGACGATGCCTGCCCCCAGTACGATTGCGAACAGTCCGGCCGCCAGCGCATGCGCCCGATTTTCCATGTCAGCCTGTCTCCTTGGCGCGCGCCAGGGCCCGCCGTCCATGTGCGCCGCCGAAGAAGCGCTCGATGAAGGGGTGATCCACCCGCAGCGTCTCCTCGATCGACGCATAGCTCAGAATCCGACGGTCGGCCAGCACCGCGACCTTGCTCGCCATCGCCGCCAGCGTGTCGAGGTCGTGGGTGACGAGCACCACCGTCAAACCCAGCTCGCGATGCAGGGACAGGATCAGGCGCACGAAGCTCGCGCTGCGGTCCGGGTCCAAGCCGGCGGTCGGTTCATCGAGCAGCAGCAACTCGGGCTCCAGTGCCAGCGCGCGCGCCAGCGCGGCCCGCTTGACCATGCCGCCCGACAGTTCGGCTGGCATCAGCAGGGCGTCGGACGCCGCCATCTCCACCATCGCCAGCTTGAGGGCAACGAGGTCGCGAATCTCATCCTCGCTCACCACGCCGAGCTCCCTGAGCGGAAACGCGATGTTCTCACCCACGGTGAAGGCCGAGAACAGCGCCCCCTGCTGAAACAGCACGCCAAAGCGCCGCTGGCGGGCGAGGCGTTCATGCACGCTGCCCGCATGCAGCGCTTCACCGAACAGCCGCACGCTTCCCGCCGCCGGTCGGGTGAGCCCGATGATGTGGCGCAGCAAGGTGGTCTTGCCGCTGCCCGAGCCCCCCACGAGGGCGACGATCTCCCCGCCACCGATGTCGAGATCCAGCCCTTCGTGCACCAGGTTGTTGCCGAAGCGGGTCACGATCCCGCGCAGCGCGACCACCTGTGGCGGTGCAGTCTGCCGGGTGCTCACGCCGGCAGCCCGATCGAACGCGTGGCGATCGCGAACACCGCATCGACCAGGATCACCACGGTGATGGCCGACACCACCGAAGCCGTCGTGTTCGACGACAGGCTCTCGGTGTTGGGCTTCACGCGCAGGCCGAAGTGGCAGGCGATGAGGGCGATCAGCAGGCCGAAAACCGCCCCCTTGGCGAGACCGATGTACAGGTTGGCGATCGGGACCGCCTCGGGCAGGGACTCGACGAAATAGTGGAAGCTCAAGTCGAGTTCGACCCAGGCCGACACCCAGCCCCCCAGCAGTGCGATGGCCGAGGTCCACAAGACCAGCAGCGGCATCGCCAGCGTCAGGGCGATCACCTTGGGCAGCACCAGCCGCAGCGAACGCGACACCCCCATCGCGGCGAGCGCATCGATCTCCTCGGTCACGCGCATCACGCCCAGTTGCGCCGTCATCGCCGAGCCCGAGCGCCCCGCCACCAGCACCGAAACCAGTACCGGCCCGAGCTCACGGATGATGCCCAGGCCCAGGATATTCACGATGAACACGTCAGCGCCGAAGGTCTTGAGCTGCAATGCCGACAGATAGGACAGCACGACCCCGATCAGGAAGCCCACCAGCGCGGTCACCGGCATCGCCTTCACGCCGACCTTGTGGACGTTGGCCGAGATCTCCAGCAGTGGCCATTCGCGCGGATGGCGCAACAGGTGCAGCAGGTCCAGGAAGAGCTGCCCCAGCAGGGCGACGAAGTCGCTCACATGGCGGGCAAAGCCGATCAGCACGCTGCCCAGCAGCACCACCGCATCGATCGCCGTGAAGCCCGGCATGGGCGGCAGTGGCTGCGCGGCCGCACGGGCGACGCGCGCGATGACCTCGCGCTGGGCCTGGCTCGCGTCCAGGCTGGCGGGCCATTGTCGTCCCCAGGCCTGCCACAGCAGCGTCGCCCCGAAGCTGTCCAGGCGCGTCACCTCGGCGAGCGACCAGGCGGCGCCGGCGGGTGCAGCGCGAAGCCGACGTCGCACCCGCGGCAGGCACGCAGTGAGCGCACGCAGCGTCCAGTCACCGTTCAGGCAGATGCCGTCGGGACCGAGCTCGACGACATCGCGAGCCTGCGCTGGCGCCCCGCCCGCCGGCCCCATCGGTGCTCAGGCGGTCGCGCTGCGCACGCTCAGGGCGCGCACGTACAGGCCGCGCCCCAGGCCCAGCCACTGGCGCTGCTCCTCTTCCAGCGCGGCGGCGGTGAGCGGCAGCTTCTGCAGCCAGCCCGGTGCCGCCGTCACCGAGAAACCGCGTCCCTCGCGCTTCATGGTGATCGGCGGCAGGCCGCGGGCATCGCGGGCGCGATGAATGACCACGGCCAGGCGCAGGCAGGCGATCAGCAGCCAGTCGACGCTGCCGGGATCGATCGAGGCCACGCGCTCGAGCTTGCCGCGGTGGGCCAGCACCAGCCGCGCCAGGCGCGCCTGGTCCATGCGAGAAAAGCCCGGCATGTCGGCATTGGCGACGATGTAGGCGCTGTGCTTGTGGTAGCTCGAGTGTGCGACCGAGATCCCGATCTCGTGGAGCATCGCCGCCCAGCGCAGAAAGCGATGATCAGGGTGTTCCGGCGCGGCCATGGCCGGTTCGAGCTGGGCCAGCAGTTCGCAGGCCGTGTCGGCGACCTGGTGGGCCTGGCGCACATCGACCCCGTAACGGCGCACGAAGGCGCTTACCGTGGCGTCGCGCAGATCGTGGTGGTGGTAGCGCCCGAGCAGATCGTAGAGCACCCCCAGGCGCAACGCCCCTTCAGAGAACACCATGTGCTCGAGGCCGAACTCCTTGAACACCGCGCTCATGATGGAGAAGCCACCGAGAATCACCGGCAGCCGATCCCCCTTCAGGCCGGCCAGATCCACATTGTCGATGTGGCCCGCGCGCAGCAGCGCCAGCTTGAATTTCTCCAGGCCCTCGCGGGTGATGCCGCTGGCCGAGAAGCCGTTCTGCTCGAGGATCTCGACCAGCGCCTTGGCGGTGCCGCTGGAGCCGACCGCCTCCTCCCAGCCGGCCTCGCGGTAGGCCTGCGAGATGGTCTGCAGTTCCCGCCGCGCGGCCAGCTCGGCATCGCGCAGGCCACGCTTGTCGATCCGGCCGTCGGGAAAGAAACGCAGGCTGAAGCCGACACAGCCCATGTAGCGCGACTCGAGCAGCAGCGGCTCGAAGCTCTTGCCGACGATGAATTCGGTCGAGCCGCCGCCGATATCGACCACCAGTTGCTGTTTGTGCGGATCAGGCAGGGTGTGGGCGACACCGACATAGATCAGTCGCGCCTCCTCGCGCCCGGCGATCACCTCGATCGGAAAACCGAGCGCCACCTCGGCCCTGAGCAGGAAGTCCGAGGCGTTCTTGGCCACGCGCAAGGTGTTGGTGGCCACCGCCCGCACCCGCTCGGGCGGAAAGTCGCGCAGCCGCTCATGAAAGCGCTGCAGCGCGGTCACGCCCCGCTGCTGCGCGGCAAGATCGAGCTTCTTGTCGGGTGACAGGCCGGCGGCCAGTCGCACCGCCTCCTTCAAGCCATCGAGCGGATATATCTGGTCGTTGACGATGCGGCCTACCTGCAGCCGAAAGCTGTTCGAACCGAGGTCGATTGCCGCGATCAGATCTTGCATCATGTTTTCGGGGACAGACGCCAAGGGCGCCGAGGCTGCCGATTCTAGCACCGCCACCGCCCGGCCCGCGGCGTGAATCATTGCCACAAACAGACCCGCCGATGACGCCCCGGCCGGGGTTCTCCTTGTCATGAAGTCGCAAAGAATCTGTCACATAATCGCGGCAGTCGCACCGCGCACAGGACCACCCATGTACACCCCCAGCCGCAACATCCAGCAGTTTCCCGCCGAACACTTCCTCAACCGCGAGCTCTCCCTCCTGCAGTTCCAGCGTCGCGTGCTTGCGCAAGCCGCCGACCCCACCGTGCCGCTGCTCGAGCGCCTGCGCTTCCTGTGCATCGTTTCCAGCAACCTCGACGAGTTCTTCGAGATCCGCGTCTCCGGCATCAAGGAGCAGATCCGCATCGGCAGCCGCAAGGCCGGCGAGGATGGCATCGCGCCGGTCGACCTGCTCGAGCGCGTCAGCGACGAGGTGCACGACATCATCTCCGACCAGTACGAGTTGCTCAACGACGCCATCCTGCCCGCACTCGAGCAGGAGGGCGTCGTCTTCCTGCGCCGCAGCCTGTGGTCGGAGGCGCAGCGCAAGTGGATCCACGACTTCTTCATGCGCGAAGTGATGCCGGTGCTGACCCCGATCGGCCTCGACCCCGCCCACCCTTTTCCGCGCGTGCTCAACAAGAGCCTGAACTTCGCAGTCGAACTCGAGGGCCGTGATGCCTTCGGCCGCGACTCCGGGGCGGCGATCGTACAGGCGCCGCGTGCCCTGCCGCGGGTGATCCGGTTGCCGCGCGACATCTGCGAGCAGGAATACACCTTCGTCTTCCTGTCCTCGGTGCTGCATGCGCATGTGGACGAACTCTTCACCGGCATGACGGTGCTCGGCTGCTATCAATTCCGCGTCACGCGCAACTCCGACCTGTTCGTCGATGAGGAGGAGGTCAAGGATCTGCGCACCTCGCTCAAGGGCGAGCTGCAGCAGCGTCATTTTGGCGACGCCGTGCGCCTCGAGGTTGCAGACAACTGCTCGGAGGAGATGGCGGCCTTCCTGCTGCAGCACTTCCACCTCACGCCGGACGATCTGTACCGCACGCCCGGCATCGTCAACCTGGTCCGCCTGATGCAGGTGCCCGACTGGGTCGAGCGGCCCGACCTCAAGTACGCGCCCTTCGTCCCCGGCGTGCCGAAGTCGCTCGACAAGCGCCGGCAGATCTTCACCGCGATCCGCGGCGGCGACATCCTGCTCCACCACCCGTTCCAGAGCTTCATGCCGGTCATCGAGCTGTTGCGCGCGGCGGCGGACGACCCACAGGTGCTGGCGATCAAGATGACGGTGTACCGCACCGGCACCGACTCGGTGCTGATGGAACATCTCGCCCGCGCGGCGCAAAAGGGCAAGGAAGTCACCGTGGTGCTCGAACTCATGGCGCGCTTCGACGAGGAAGCCAACATCACCCTCGCCAATCGCCTCGAGGAGGTCGGCGCACATGTCGTATACGGCGTGTTCGGCTACAAGACGCACGCCAAGCTGCTGATGATCGTGCGCCGCGAGGAAGCCGGCCTGCGCCGCTATGTGCACATGGGCACCGGCAACTACCACCCCCGCACCACCCGCTTCTACACCGACTTCGGTCTGCTCACCTGCAACGACGAGATCGGCGAGGACGTCGCCGCGGTGTTCAAGCAGCTCACCGGCCTCGGTACGGCGACCGAGTTGCGCCACTTGTGGCAGGCGCCTTTCACGCTGCAGGCCAATGTCGTCGCCGCGATCCGGCGCGAGGCCGAGATCGCCCGCGAAGGCCGCCGCGGGCGCGTCATCGCCAAGCTCAACGCACTGCTCGAGCCCGAGACCATCGAGGCGCTGTATGAAGCTTCGCAGGCCGGCGTCGAGGTCGACCTGATCATCCGCGGGCCGTGCGCGCTGCGCCCCGGCGTGCCGGGTCTGTCCGACAACATCCGTGTGCGCTCGGTGGTCGGCCGCTTCCTCGAGCACACGCGCATCTTCCACTTCCACGCCGACGGCGAGGATCACATGTACCTGTCCAGCGCCGACTGGATGGATCGCAACTTCTTCCGCCGCATCGAAATTGCCTTCCCGCTGCTCGACGCCCGCCTCAAGCGCCGCGTCATGAAGGAAGGCCTGCGCCCCTACCTCGGCGACAACTGCCAGGCCTGGGACATGCAGCCCGACGGGCGCTACCGCCGCAAGCACCCACGCAGCGTGCGCCGCGCGGCCCAGCTCATCCTGCTCAAGGAACTGGCCGCGAGCAGCTGAAGCTGCCTACTTGCGCTGCGCGTCGATCACGCCCGGCACCTCGCGAATCAGCGTGATCGCGCGCTGGATCTGACGGATGCCGGCGACTTCCATCGTGAAGCGCATGTAGGCGGTGCCCCTTTTTGTCAGCGTATTGACTGCGATCACGTTGAGCTTCTCGCGCGACAACACCTCGGAGATGTCGCGCAGCAGCCCCTGCCGATCGGCCGCCTGCACCGTGATGTCGACCTGGTACAGCGCGGTCTTGGTGTCGTGCGCGCGCTCGCCCCATTCGGCCGGGATCACGCGCTCCGGATGGGCGGTGGCCAGCAGCTGGAAGTCATGGCAGTCGACACGATGAATCGAGATCCCGCGGCCACGTGTGACGAAGCCCTCGATCGCATCGGGCGGCGCCGGCTTGCAGCACCGTGACAGCGAGGTCATCAGCTTGCCGACGCCGACGATCAGAATCTTGTCCGAGTTGTCGCCCGAGCGGCTGCGGCTGACGACGAACTCGGGCTCCGCCTCGGTCGCAGGCGGCGCACTGCCTTCGCGCAGGGCGACCTGCATGGCACGCGGCCCGACCTCGCCACGACCGGCGGCCAGGTACAGCGCCTCGGCATTCTTGAAGCCCAGGCGTTCGGCCAGGCCGTCGATGTTGGCCTGCGCGTGGCCGTCGCGCTGCATCTCCTTGGTGACGAAGCTGCGCCCGCGCGACAGCAGGTCTTCCTCGTCGAGCTGGGCGAAGTACTGCTTGATCTTGCTGCGCGCCCGCGAGGTCGCCACATAGGCCTGACGCGCATCGAGCCAGTCGCGCGAGGGCCCGCCCTCCTTCGCCGCCACGATCTCGACCGTCTGCCCGCTCTCGAGCGGGGTGTTGAGCGGCACCAGGTGGCCATCGACCTTGGCCCCCCGGCAATGGTGGCCGAGGTCGGTGTGCAGGCGGTAGGCGAAGTCGATCGGCGTGGCGCCGCGCGGCAGGTCGACCACCTTGCCCTGGGGCGTCAGCACATAGAGCGTGTCGTCGAGCGAGGCGCGCTTGAACTGCTCCAGCCAGTGCGCCGAATCGGTGACCTCGTCGCGCCACGACAGCAGGTTGCGCAGCAACGCGATCTTCTCGTCGTAATCGGCGCTGTCGCGCGCACCCTCCTTGTAGCGCCAGTGCGCCGCGACGCCGAGCTCGGCGTGCTTGTGCATGTCGTGGGTGCGGATCTGCACCTCGAGCGCACGACCATCGCCGGCCAGCACTGCGGTATGCAGGGACTGGTAGTTGTTGCCCTTGGGCTTGGTGATGTAGTCGTCGAACTCCTTGGCGATCGGCTGCCAGATCTGGTGCACGATGCCGAGCACGGTGTAGCAGTCGCGCACCTCATCGACCAGCACGCGCAGCGCGCGGATGTCGAACACCTGCGAGAAGTCCAGGCGCTTCTTTCGCATCTTGTTGTAGATGCTGTAGATGTGCTTGGCACGACCGGTAATGTCGGCCTTGATGCCGACCGCGGCCAGTTCGCGCTTGAGGCGCTCGATCGCAGCCTCGATGAAGCGCTCGCGCTCGACGCGGCGCTCATCGAGCATCTTGGCGATGCGCTTGTAGGTGTCCGGCTCGATGAAGCGAAACGCCAGATCCTCGAGCTCCCACTTGATCTGCCACACGCCCAGCCGGTTGGCCAGCGGGGCGTAGATGTCCAGGCTCTCGCGCGCGACATCGACGCGCGCGTCGCCCGGCAGGTCGGTATAGTAGCGCAGGGTCTGCGTGCGCGACGCCAGGCGCACCAGCACCACGCGGATGTCCTCGACCATCGCCAGCAACATCTTGCGCAGCACCTCGGTCTGGGCGCGGATCTCGGGCGCCGACGCGGTGGTCGTCATGCGCGTGAGCACGCGCAGGCCATTGAGCTTGTGCAGGCCACGGACCAGCGCGGCGACCTCGCCGCCAAAGCGCTCGGTCACATCCGCCAGCGGATCGTCCACCTCATCCCACACTGCGAACAGCAGGGCCGCGAGGCGCGTCTCGACGTCCATGCGCAGCGAGGCGGCGATGAGCGCGGCACCGATTGCGTGCGTCCATATCGGCTCGCCGGTGCCGAGGACCTTGCCCTCGTAGAGGTCGGCGATCCATTCGAGCGCAGCCTCGATCCGGGCGCGTTCGGCCTCGTCGAGGCCGGCAGCCAGCATGTCCAGTGGGGGGGCGGTATCGCCTTGGGCGATGGCGTGTGTGACGGAAACCATGGGCCGGGATTATCCCACAACGGCCCGCCGCTCGCTGCCGTCGGCCGAGCGCCCGTGCCGACCCTGCTGCCTTGCCCTGCGGTCAGCCTGATCCTGTGCGATCATCCGCGCACCACCGCGACTGGTCGCCCGATGATGTCCCTGCCCACCCTTCCAGACTGCGTGCCGCGTCACCCGCCCGGATGCCTCTCGCATCTCCCGGCCCTTGCCCGTGCGGCCTTCGCGGCGGGCTGATCGAGATGTTCGAAAGCCTTCGCCGCCTGTTCGGGCTGCAGCGCAGCCGCCCCGTCGTCGATGCGGCACAGTGGGCCCGGGTCGAGGCCGCCCTTCCGTTCCTTGACTTTCTCGACCCGGGCGACCGCCTGCGGCTGCGCGACATGGCGCTCGACTTTCTCGAGATCAAGCAGTTCCACGGTGCCCAGGGGCTGCAGCTCGATGACGACATGCTGCTCGCCATCGCACTGCAGGCCTGCCTGCCGGTGCTCAACATCGGCCTCGAGGCCTATGCCGGATGGGTTGGCGTGGTGGTGTATCCGGGCGACTTCATCATTCCGCGGCGCGAGGTCGATGAGGCCGGGGTGCTGCACGAATACGACGACGAAGTGCTCGGCGAGGCCTGGGAAGGCGGGCCGGTGATCATCGCCTGGTTCGCCGGCGCCCAGCAGCCTGCCGGGGTGAATGTGGTGATCCACGAGTTCGCCCACAAGCTCGACATGGAAAATGGCGGCGTGGACGGCCTGCCTCGGCTGCACGCCGGCATGTCGCGCTCGACGTGGGCCGCGGTGTTCTCGGCCGCCTACGACGACTTCTGCGCCGAGGTCGACCGCGGCGTGGAGACGGTGATCGACCCCTACGGCGCCGAGCACCCGGGGGAATTCTTCGCGGTCGTGTCGGAAGCCTTCTTCGAGACGCCGACCGTGCTGCAGGAACGCTTTCCGGCCGTCTATGATCAACTCAGCCAGTTCTATCGGCTCGATCCCGCAGCAGGCCAGATCCGCCACCAAGGCCGCTGCAATCGTCGCCTCCCGGACTGAAAGCCATCATGTCTGAGCGCAAGCGCCTGCTGGTCGTCTATC
The DNA here is from genome assembly GCF_047806685.1 of Thauera sp. WH-1. NCBI lineage: Bacteria > Pseudomonadati > Pseudomonadota > Betaproteobacteria > Rhodocyclales > Zoogloeaceae > Thauera > Thauera sp. WH-1. The sequence continues at coordinate 24,301 of NZ_JBLQGP010000026.1, read as the reverse complement.
ACACCCAGAGCGGCAATACCGGCCAGCTCGCCGAGGCCGTGCTGCGCGGCGCGGCGCGCGTCACCGAGACCGACACGATCATGCACCGTGCCTTCGACGCCGGCACCGAACACTTGCTCGCCTGCGACGGCCTGTTGCTCGGCACGCCGGAGAACTTCGGCTACATGTCCGGCGCCCTGAAGGACTTCTTCGACCGCACCTACTACCCGTGCGAGGGCAAGCTGACCGGCCTGCCCTACGCGGTCTTCGTCAGCGCGGGCAACGATGGCACCGGTGCCGTGCGCGAGATCGGCCGCATCGCCAACGGTTACGGCTGGAAGCAGGTCGCCGAAGCACTGATCGTGCGCAAGGAGATCACCGCCGCCGACCTTGTGCGTGCCGAGGAGCTCGGCGAGGCCATGGCCGCCGGCCTGGCGATGGGCGTGTTCTGAAGCAGCCGCTGCCCCGCCATACCCCTATCCGCAGGATCAGCCCCCTGCGGGCGACTGACAGCTGCGGAACAGGCGGACGGTGCGCCGTCATGCGCCCGACGCCCTCATCTGGTTGTCACCTACGAAAAAATGTCGCCTTATGGTGTTCTAGGCAGATGTCTATCATTCGCTCATGAGTAATTTCTATTCGTGAAGGAGCAAGCGATGAGTGATACGACCCTGTTCGCGCCGGACGTGGACGCCATGAAGACCTGGCGCCATGCCATCCACCAGCATCCGGAACTCGGTTTCGAGGAGCACGACACCAGCGCACTCGTCGCCAGCCAACTTCAGGCGTGGGGCTACGAGGTGCATACCGCCATCGCCGTCACCGGCGTGGTGGGCGTGCTGCGCATCGGCGATGGCAGCGGCCCTCGGCTGGGCCTGCGCGCCGACATGGACGCGCTGCCGATCCAGGAAATGACCGGCCTGCCGTGGGCGAGCAAGGTGCCCGGGAAGATGCACGGCTGCGGTCACGACGGTCACACCGCAATGCTGCTCGGTGCCGCGCAGGCCCTCGCCGAGCGCGCACGCCAGGGACAGCTGCCCGGGAACGGCACCGTGGTGCTGATCTTCCAGCCGGCCGAGGAACTCGGTGGCGGTGGGGGCGCCCGCCGCATGCTCGAGGAGCGCCTGTTCGAGCGCTTCCCCTGCGATGCGATCTTCGGCATGCACAACATGCCGGGCATTCCGGTCGGCCAGGTCCATGTGCGCCCGGGCGCCTTCATGGCCTCCTCGGACAAGGTGCTGATCCGCTTCATCGGCCTTGGCGGCCATGGTGGCCTGCCGCACAAGGCGGTCGACCCGACCCTGCCGGCGGCGGCGACCGTGCTCGGCCTGCAGAGCATCGTCGGCCGCAACATCAATCCCAACCTCGCCGCCGTGATCAGCGTCGGCCGCATCCAGGCGGGCTCGGCCTACAACATCATCGCCGAATCCGCGGAGATCGAGCTCAGCGTGCGCGCCCTCGACCCCGCCGTGCGCGACGTGGTCGAGCAACGTATCCGCGAACTCGCGGAACACCAGGCGCGCGCCTATGGCTGCACCAGCGAGATCCGCTACGAGCGCGGCTATCCGGTGCTGATCAACGCCGCCGCACCGACTGCCTTCGCAGTCGAGGTCGCGCGCAAGACCTTTGGCGATGAACAGGTGGTCGCCGACGCCCAGCCGCTCACCGGCAGCGAGGACTTCGCCTTCCTGCTCGAGCAGGTGCCGGGCTGCTACGTACTCGTCGGCAATGGCGACAACGGCCACGCCGACGGCAAGTGGGCGGGCGGCTGCATGGTCCACAACCCGCATTACGACTTCAACGACGCCTGCCTGGCGGTAGGTGCCAGGCTGTGGGTCGGCCTGGCCGAGCAGTACTTCGAGATCGGCGCTTAAGCCATCCCGGAATCCTCAAACAACAAAGGAAGCAAGAGAGATGGAAGACTATCTTTCAGTTGCGAACTCGACCGTCATGTGGGTGCTGGCGCTGGCGCTGGTATCGATCGTGGTCGTCCAGGCCCTGATCTACCTTCGCAATGCGCTGGCGTTCTCGGACAAGTTCGGCCTGCTCACCCCGCAGGAGAAGGCGCGCGTCTACAAGACCGCGACGATCACCAGCATCGGCCCCGCCGTGGCCGTGTTCATCGTGTCGGTGAGCCTGGTGGCGCTGATCGGCGCCCCGATGACCCTGATGCGGATCGGCGTCATAGGCTCGGCGGTCTTCGAGCTGTACGCCTCGGCCCAGGGCGCCACCGCGCTGGGCGTTGAACTGGGCAAGGAGGGCTATGGCCTGCAGGCCTTCACCAACTCGGTGTGGGCGATGACGCTCGGCGGCTCGGGCTGGATCATCGCCACGCTGATCCTGACCAAGCGCCTGGGCAATGCGCAGGCGAAGATGCGGACCTCCAGCCCGCGCACGCTGATCATCATGGGCGTGATCACGCCGGCGGTGATCTTCCTCGTCCTGAGCATCAACGCGGCGTTCAACATCCGCTCGCTCGGCAACATCGAAGTCGAGGCCGACAAGCTCGCCGCGGCACTGGGCGCGGCGCTGAGCATGCTGCTCTTCCGTCATCTGGGCAAGACGCAGCCCTGGCTCAAGGAGTGGAGCCTCGGCTTCGGCCTGCTGATCGGGCTCGCCGCCGGCCAGCTCACTCACACCATGATGGCTTGAAAGGGGAATGACCATGCGCAACGCCGAAGCCGATAGCTTCTACTCGCAAACCTTCATCCCGAGGGCGCACCGTCTGGGCATCGCGACCCTCGTCCTGGGGCTCGTGTTCAGCCTGCTGCCCGCCTTCTACCTGTCCTTCGTGGTCGGCGCCTGGCCGGGATTCGAGGCGGTGCTGCGGGCATTCATCCCCATCGCCGCCTTCGTCGGCGTGATCTGGATCATCGAGCCCCTGTCCTACTTTCCGATGCTCGGGGTCGCCGGAACCTACATGAGCTTCCTGTCCGGCAACATCGGCAACATGCGGCTGCCGGTGGTCATCGGCAGCCAGACGGCGGTCAATGCCGAGCTCGGCACCAAGAAGGCGGAGGTCGTCGCCGTGATCGGGATCGCGGTGTCCGTGCTCATCAACCTCGTCTTCGTACTGGCGATGGTCCTGCTTGGCAACCTGATCCTGAACCACCTTCCGCAGTTCGCCATCGACATGCTGAAGAACTACACCCTGCCGTCGATCTACGCAGCGGTATTCATGATGTTCCTCGGCGCAGCGAAGGAGAGCATGCACGTCCTCGTCGTGATCGTCGTGGCGCTGATCGTGGTGGCCTTGCCGATCTCGGAGATCGTCAATGTGACCGCCGCCGGTGTGGGCGGGATTCTCGCCAGCCTGCTCGTCGCGCGCTTCAGCTCGGGCCGTAGCGAGAAGGCCTGAGCCGCTCATCGAATTTGGTCGTTGCGTGCCGCGTTCGGCTGTCCTAAGCTGCAATCGTATGTGCCCCCGAATGGAAGTCGGTAACGGGCCTAACGGCCCTTCACTAGCGGAGGATGCCTCATGACCATAACTTGGATTTTGGTTGCCAACGCCAGCCTGGCAAAGCTCTACGCCAATCTGGGCCCCAACAAGGGCCTGACGCTGGTGAAGGAACTGATCCACCCCGAAAGCCGACAAAAAAATGCCGAACTCGTCTCTGACCGATCCGGCGCAATGGCCGCAAATGGTTCGACCGGCGGCTCGATGCAACCGCAGACCCTTCCCAAACAGCACGAGGCCAAGGTCTTTGCACAGGAAATCGCACAGGCGCTCTATCAAGGACGCGCGACCAACGCCTTCAAGCGCGCGATCCTGGTTGCACCTCCCGCCTTCATGGGCATGCTGAACACCGTCATCGACGCCCCCACCGCACAGATGATCTCCGATCGCTTCGAAAAGGATTACACCAAGACGCCGGAAAACGAGCTCACTGAACGACTCGGTTCGGCGATCTTTCTTTGAAGGAGGACGCTTCGTACGTGCTTCAAACCCGATCTGTCACCCGCCAGATGGCCACAGGCCAACAGGCGAAGGAGGATGCGTTTGAAATTAGCGATGAGGCCGCAACCCTCGTACTGAACGCAGTACACACCTGACAAGATCGTCTCCGTCCAGGAGACGCCGCCGGCAATACGACCGGAGCCCACGAAAAACGGGACGCCTCGCGTCCCGTTCTTCATTTTCAGCGCAGGGGCCAGCGCCGCAGCACGCGATAGCGGGCACCGGCCGGTGTAGGCTCGGACGCAACCAGCACGAAGCTCGCGACCGGCCAGCGCAGCACTGGACAGGTCTGCGCCATGGGCGCGGCGCGCGCATTGCGCACGAGCGTGATGTGCGGCGCGAAGGCCCTGTCCTCGAGCACGAACCCCGCCTCGCGCAAGCGCAGCGCCAACGCATCGGCCAAGGTCACGAGCGCCTGCGGCGCTGCGCTCGCCGACGTCCACAGGATGCGATTGCGGTGCCAGGCACCAAGCTGATCGAGTTCGAGCACGAAGGGCGCTCCCCGCACCTCTGCGGCGACGTGCTCCAGACGGGTAATGTCGTCCTGCGGCACGTTTCCGAGAAAGGCCAGGGTCAGGTGCAGGGTGTCGCGCCGCATCGCACGCCCGCCGCACTCGGTGTGCAGGGCGCGCGCCCTCGCATGCAGGCCGGCGGCGGTGGCCGCGTCCGGCCACAGTGCGAAGAAGACGCGCCGCGTGACGCCCCGCGCTGCCGTCGGGGCAGCGTCAGCCATGCGCCGGCCGTGCGAGCAGGGCCACGACCTGCGCCGCAATGCCCTCGCCGCGGCCGGTGAAGCCCAGTTTTTCCGTCGTCTTGCCCTTGATGTTGACCGCTTCCGGCGCCATCGCCAGATCCGCGGCAATGTTCGCCACCATGGCCGGCGCGTGGGGCAGGATCCGCGGCGCACGGCAGATCACGGTGGCGTCGACATTGACCACCTGCCAGCCCGCAGCGCGCACCCGGGCGAAGGCCTCGCGCAACAAGGCCCGGCTGTCCGCCCCGGCATGGGCAGGGTCGGTGTCGGGAAACAGGCGGCCGATATCACCCAGCCCGGCCGCGCCGAGCAGCGCATCGGTGATCGCATGCAGCAGCACATCCGCGTCCGAGTGCCCGAGCAGGCCTTGCTCGAAGGGAATGGTGACGCCGCCCACGATCAGCGCGCGTCCCGGCACCAGGGCGTGCACGTCGAAGCCCTGGCCAATGCGGAAAGGAAAGTTCATCGCTGCAAGCCCTCTCTGTTCTGCAGGATCCATTCCGCCAGATGCAGATCGAGCGGATAGGTCACCTTCAGGTTGGTCGCATCCCCCTGCACCAGGCGCGGACGCAGCCCGGCCGCCTCGATCGCACTCGCCTCGTCGGTGACGTCGGTCGCGTCCTCGAGGGCACGGCGCAGCATCACGTAGCGGAACATCTGCGGCGTCTGCGCCTGCCACAGGCTGTCACGCGGCACGGTCTCCATCACATGGCGCTGGTCGTCGGCGCGCTTGAGCGTGTCGGCCACCGGCACGGCAAGCAGGCCGCCGACCTCGTCGTGCGCGAGCTCACGCACCAGCTTGTCGACATGCCAGGGCGCAAGACAGGGCCGGGCCGCGTCATGCACCAGCACCCAGTCGCTCTGCGCAGCCTCGGCCGAGATGGCACGCAGCCCGCCCAGCACGCTGTCGGCGCGGGTGGCGCCGCCGCAGAACAGCGGGGTGAGCTTGGGTCCGAGCGCGGACCAGTCATGGCGCGACCATTCGCGGTCGTCCACCGACAGGACGACGAACACCTTGTCGATCTCCGGCGCGGCGCACAGCACCGACAAGGCGTGGTGAATGAGCGGCCTGCCCAGCAGCGGCAGATACTGCTTGGGGCGGGCCGAGCCCATGCGCGAGCCGCTGCCGGCCGCAGGCACGATGGCGAAGTGGCGGGGATGAAAGTTCTGCATGGCGCGCATTCTAGCCGTGCCCTGCAGGCGCCGAGGCGAGGGCCTATAATTGTTTTGCTAATCTGTCGAACAGATCACACGCAGGATTTTCTCCCATGGCACTGGCTTCGATTCGCCCGGCGGCCGTCGCCGGTCAGTTCTACCCACGCGACGAGCGCGTGCTGCGCACGCAGATCGCCGAACTGCTCGCCACCGCCGTACCGCTCGAGATCGCGCCTGCACCCAAGGCGATCATCGTGCCGCACGCCGGCTACATGTATTCCGGCGCGGTGGCCGCGAGCGCGTATTCCATGCTCGCCCCTTTGCGCAGCGTGATCCGCCGCGTCGTGATGCTGGGGCCGACCCACCGCATGGCGGTGCGCGGCTTTGCCCTGCCTGCCGCACAGATGTTCGCCACCCCGCTCGGCGAGGTGCCGCTGTCTCAGTCCGACTGGCTCGACCTGCAGGCGCGCGAGGACCTGGTGGTGGACGACCGCCCGCATGCGCTCGAGCACTGCCTCGAGGTGCAGCTCCCCTTCCTGCAGCTCGTCCTCGAACGCTTCGAGATCGTGCCGGTCCTGGTCGGCGACGCCTCGCCGCAGGCGGTGGCCAACCTGCTCGAGAGCCTGTGGGGCGGGCCCGAGACGCTGATCCTGATCAGCTCCGACCTTTCCCACTACCTGAGCTACCACGAAGCGCAGTGGTCCGACCGCGCCGCGGTCGAGGCGGTGCTTGCATTGCGCGCAGGATTGGATCACGAGCAGGCCTGCGGCGCGACACCGATCAACGGCCTGCTGCTCGCGGCGACCCACCACCATCTGCACGCCCACCTGCTCGACCTGCGCAACTCCGGCGACACCGCGGGTGACCGATCGCGGGTGGTCGGCTACACCAGCATCGCCTTCTGCGAAGCGGAGGCCCCCAGCCATGCACGACACTGAACTCGCCGAGACTGAACTGGGCGATACCCTGCTGGGGCTCGCGCGCGCTGCCATCGCGCACCACCTCGGCCGTGGCCGACAGCCGGTCGTGCCCGACGAGGCCCGCCTGCGCGAACGCGGCGCGACCTTCGTCACCCTGACCGAGGACGGTGAGCTGAGAGGTTGCATCGGCAGCCTGCGGCGCAGCCGTGCCCTGGGCGAGGACGTCATCGCCAACGCGGTGGCCGCCGCCAGCGCGGATCCGCGCTTCGAGCCCCTGCAAGCCGGCGAGCTCGACAGGATCCGTGTCGAGGTGTCGCTGCTGTCGGAGCCCGAGTATCTCGAGTTCGCCGATGAGGACGCGCTGCTCGCCCAGCTGCGCCCGAACGAGGATGGCCTGATCGTATTTTCGGGCTGCCGCAGCGCCACCTTCCTGCCCCAGGTGTGGGAGCAGCTGCCGGTGCCGCGCGACTTCCTCGCCGCACTCAAGCGCAAGGCCGGGCTCGCGCCCGACAGGCCTGTCCCTGGCCTGATGGCCGCGCGCTACCAGGTGCGCAAATGGAAGGAGGCCGAAGCGGAGGCATCATGACCGCAGCAAGCACGGCGACCGCCGACCTCGGCAGCCACTATCCCGCCCGTTACTGGCACCGGCTCGATGACGGCCGCTTCCAGTGCGACCTGTGCCCGCGCCTGTGCAAGCTGCACGAGGGCCAGCGCGGCGCGTGTTTCGTGCGCATGCGCAGCGGCGACGCGATGCTGCTCACCACTTATGGGCGCAGCTCGGGCTTTTGCATCGACCCGATCGAGAAGAAGCCGCTCAACCATTTCTATCCGGGCAGCAAGGTCCTCTCCTTCGGCACTGCAGGCTGCAACCTGGCGTGCAAGTTCTGCCAGAACTGGGACATCTCCAAGTCGCGCGACCTCGACACGCTGATGGACCAGGCCTCGCCGCAGGAGATCGTCGACACCGCGCTGCGCTGGGGCTGCCACAGCGTCGCCTTCACCTACAACGATCCGGTGATCTTCGCCGAGTACGCGATGGATGTCGCCGACCGCTGCCGTGAAAGCGGGCTCAAGACGGTTGCCGTCACCGCCGGCTACATCGGCGAGTGCGCCCGCCAGGACTTCTTCTCGCGCATGGACGCGGCCAATGTCGACCTGAAGGGTTTCACCGACGACTTCTACGTCAAGCTGTGCGGCGCCCACCTGCAACCGGTGCTCGACACCCTGGTCTGGCTGCGGCACGAGACCGATGTCTGGGTGGAACTGACCACCCTGCTGATCCCCGGCCACAACGACTCGGACACGGAGATCGCGGCCCTGTCGAACTGGGTGCGCAAGGAGCTGGGCGCCGACATGCCGCTTCACTTCAGCGCCTTCCACCCGGATTTCAAGATGTCCGACGTGCCGCCCACACCCCCCGCGACACTGAGCCGCGCACGCCGGATCGCCCTCGATGCCGGGCTGCGGCATGTCTATACCGGCAACGTGCATGACACCGACGGCGACACCACCTACTGCACCGGCTGTGGCGAGGCGCTGATCGTGCGCGACTGGTACGAGATCCGCAGCTACCGAGCGGGCACGGACGGCATCTGCCCGCGTTGCGGCACCCGTCTGGCCGGCCGCTTCGGGGCGGTCGGGGCCGCCGTGCAGGACGCCTTCGGGGCGCGCAGAATTCCGGTCTCCATCCATCGCGCGCCCCTGGGCCACAGAACGTCTTCGTGAAACTGCGCCACACTCCACTGAGCATTCCTGCCACAGGCGTCTGGCTCGATGGCGTGCTCGCCCATGCGCCCGACGTTCGCGCGCTGGCGCTGTGCGTCCAAGCCACCGGCCCGTCCACGCTCGCCCCCTCCGAGCGGCCGCTGGAGCTCGAACTGCAGGCGGCCGGCTTCGCCACGATGACGGTCCACCTGCTCCCCCGCCTCGAGGCGCAGCGCGACCCGGATGCGAGCTTCAACATCCCCCGGCTCACCGAGCGGATTCTCGCCGCCATGGAGTGGGCCGCGCATCAACCGCCGCTCGTCGACCTGCCGCTCGGGCTGGCTGCCGACGGCACCAGTTGTGCAGCGGCGATTCGCGCCGCCGTGCGTGCGCCTGAGCGCCTGAGCGCGATCGCCTGTCTCGGCGGCCGGGCCGATCTCGCCGGCGCCGAACCGCTGCGCATGGTGCGCACGCCGGTGCGTCTCATCGTGACGCCGGGCACGGCGGAAGCGATCATCCTCGAGCGCGCCTACCCGCTGTTGAAGGGGGCGCATCACTGGCTGGCGCTGCCCCCTGCCTCCGCCGAGCAAGAGCAGGAACGGCTGGCCGCGCGCGCGGCCGCCACCTGGCTGCGCCAGCATATTCCGCAGGCCGCGGGCACGACCCCCGCCTGAGCCGGGCTCCTGCTGGGCACTTCACTTCAGTCGAGCAACACAACGCAGTTCGAGCAAGTCGCGACCCCGCAAGCTCGAGCGGCGGCTCTTATAATTGCGCCCTTACCACGCTCGACCTGCGCGCCGGATCCCCCGTTCGCGCGCGCCGGCCTCACGCATCATGCCCACTGCCCCTGATTCGCTCCTCGCCCGACTGGCCACCCGCCCGCTACCCAAGCCTGGCGCCCGCCTCGAGCTCGAACCGCTCGCCGGTTCGGCCGACGCGCTCGCCGTCGCCCAGCTCGCCGGCCGCGGCCGCATGCTGGTGGTGATCACCGCCAACCCGCTCGACGCCCAGCGCCTGCAGGACGAGATCGCCTGGATCGCGCCCGGGCTGCGCGCGCACCTGCTGCCCGACTGGGAGACCCTGCCCTACGACAACTTCTCGCCCCATCAGGACCTGATCTCCGAGCGTCTGTCGACGCTGTACGCGATCTCCCGCGGCGAGACCGACCTCGTGCTGGTGCCGGCCTCGACCGCGCTCTACCGCATGGCGCCGCCGGGCTTTCTCGCCGCCTACACCTTCTTCCTCAAGCAGGGCGAAAAGCTCGACGTCGAGCAGTTCAAGGCGCAGATGGCACTCGCCGGCTACGCGCATGTGACCCAGGTGGTGAGCCCGGGCGAATTCTCGGTGCGCGGCGGGCTGGTGGACCTGTTCCCGATGGGCTCGCCGCTGCCCTTTCGCATCGACCTCTTCGACGACGAGGTCGAGACCATCAAGACCTTCGACCCCGACACCCAGCGCACGGTGTATCCGACCAAGGAGATCCGCCTGCTGCCGGCGCGCGAGTTCCCGCTCGACGACAAGGGCCGCACGCGCTTTCGCAGCCGCTTTCGCGAGACCTTCGAGGGCGATCCGACGCGCGCCTCGATCTACAAGGACGTCTCCAACGGCATCGCACCCGCCGGCATCGAGTACTACCTGCCGCTGTTTTTCGACGAGACCGCGACGCTCCTCGACTACCTGCCCGCCGACACCCCGGTGCTGCTGCACCGCGACGTACCGGCGGCGATCGCCGAGTTCTGGAAGGACACGCGCTCGCGCTACGACCTGCTGAAGGGCGACCGCAGCCGGCCGGTGCTGGCGCCCGAGCAGCTCTTCCTGAGCGACGAGGCCTTCTTCGTCGCGCTGAAGAACCTGCCGCGGCTGGCGATCGGGGCCGAGGCGAGCGCCGAGACGGCGGATGCGCTCGCGCTGCCACCGCCCGAGGTCGCGGTCGAGCGCAAGGCCACCGACCCGCTGCACAAGCTGAAGGCCTTCCTCGATGGCTTCGACGGCCGCGTGCTGCTGCTGTCCGACTCGCCCGGCCGGCGCGAGACCATGGCCGAGTTCTTCGCCGAATACGACGTCAAGCCCGAGGCCAGCGCCGACTTCGGCGCCTTCCTGGATTCGGATGCGCGCCTCGCACTCGGCGTCGCGCCGCTCGCGCGCGGCTTCGTGCTGCCCGCGGCCAGGCTCGCGGTGCTCACCGAGACCGAGCTCTACGCCGCCACGGCGCGCAGCCGCGCCCGCCGCGACAGCCGCAAGGCCGCCACCATGGAAGGCTGGCTGCGCGACCTGTCGGAGCTCAAGATCGGCGATCCGGTGGTGCACGTCTCGCACGGCATCGGCCGCTACCTCGGCCTCATCCACATGAACCTCGGCGAGGGCGACACCGAGTTCCTGCATCTGGAATACAACGGCGGCGACAAGCTCTACGTGCCGGTGTCGCAACTGCACGTGATCACCCGCTACGCCGGCGCCGACCCCGAGGCGGTCGACCTCCACCGCCTCGGCTCGGGCCAGTGGGAGAAGGCCAAGAAGAAGGCGGCGATGCAAGTGCGCGACACCGCCGCCGAGCTGCTCGCGCTCTACGCCCAGCGCGCAGCCCGCGCCGGCCACCGCTTCGACTTCAAGCAGCACGACCTCGAGGCCTTTGCCGAAGGCTTCGGCTTCGAGACCACGCCCGACCAGCAATCGGCCATCGATTCGGTGGTCAGCGACATGAAGTCCGGCCGGCCGATGGACCGCCTGGTGTGCGGCGACGTCGGCTTCGGCAAGACCGAGGTTGCGCTGCGTGCCGCCTTCATCGCCGTGGCCGATGGCAAGCAGGTGGTGGTGCTGTGCCCGACCACCCTGCTCGCCGAACAGCACTACCAGACCTTCGCCGACCGCTTCGCCGAGTGGCCGATCAAGCTCGCCGAGCTGTCGCGCTTCAAGTCGGCCAAGGAGCAGGCCGAGGCCCTGCAGCAACTGTCCGAGGGCAAGGTCGACATCATCATCGGCACCCACCGCCTGCTGCAGAAGGACGTCGTCTTCAAGCGCCTGGGCCTGGTGATCATCGACGAGGAGCACCGCTTCGGCGTACGCCAGAAAGAGACGCTGAAGGCATTGCGCAGCGAGGTCGACATCCTGACCCTGACCGCCACCCCGATCCCGCGCACCCTGGGCCTGGCGATGGAGGGGCTACGCGAGTTCTCGGTGATCGCCACGCCGCCGCAGAAGCGCCTTTCGATCAAGACCTTCGTCCAGCCCTCGAGTCGCGGCGTGATCCGCGAGGCGGTGCTGCGCGAGTTCAAGCGCGGCGGCCAGGTGTATTTCCTGCACAACGAGGTCGACACCATCGACAACATGCGTAACGACCTCGAGGAGTTGCTGCCCGAGGCCCGTATCGTCGTCGGCCACGGCCAGCTGCCCGAGCGCGAGCTCGAGCGCGTGATGCGCGACTTCACCCAGCAGCGCGCCAACCTGCTGCTGTGCACCACCATCATCGAGACCGGCATCAACATCCCCACCGCCAACACCATCATCATCAACCGTGCAGACCGCTTCGGCCTGGCCCAACTGCACCAGCTGCGCGGCCGCGTCGGCCGCAGCCACCACCAGGCCTACGCCTACCTGCTGACCATGCCGGGCGCCAAACCGACCGCGCAGGCGCAGAAGAGGCTGGAAGCGATCGCGATGATGGAAGACCTCGGCTCGGGCTTCTACCTGGCGATGCACGACCTCGAGATCCGCGGCGCCGGCGAGGTGCTGGGCGAGAACCAGTCGGGTGAGATCCAGCAGGTCGGCTTCAGCCTATACACCGAGATGCTCAAGCGCGCGGTCAAGGACCTGCAGGCCGGCAAGGAGCCCGACCTGTCGCAGCCGCTGGAAGTGGTCTCCGAGATCAACCTGCACACGCCGGCGCTCTTGCCCACCGACTACTGCCCCGACGTGCAGGAGCGCCTGACGCTGTACAAGCGCCTGGCCAACTGCGACACCGAGGACGACCTGCGCGCGCTGCAGGAAGAGCTCATCGACCGCTTCGGCGAGGTGCCGCCACAGACCGCCGCGCTGATCGAGACTCACCGCCTGCGCATGCTGGTCAAGGACTACGGCGTGCACAAGCTCGACGCCTCGGATGCGCAGATCAGCGTGCAGTTCGCCAAGGACGCACCGATCGACCCGGTCAAGGTCATCTTCCTGATCCAGAAGGACCGCAGCACCAAGATGGCCGGCCCCGAGAAGCTGGTGCGCCGCGCCAGCCTGCCCAACCTCAAGGAGCGGGTGAAGGCGGTCAAGGATCTGCTCGACGCGGTCAAGGCCGATCCGGTGAAGGCTTAAAGGCGCGCGACCATGCTCATCAACTGCACCGCCTACCAGCACGGCCGCAAGCTCGCCGACATCCCGGTCGACGACATCAGCGACTATCTGCAGCAGCCCGACACCTTCGTCTGGGTCGCGCTCAAGGACGCCACCGCCGAGGAGCTGGCGGCAATGAAGGAGGAGTTCGGCCTGCACGAGCTCGCCATCGAGGACGCCAACCACCGCCACCAGCGCCCCAAGGTCGAGGAATACGACGACGAGCTCTTCGTCGTCATGCACCTGATCGAGGAGCGCGCGGGCAAGCTCGAGGTCGGCGAGGTGCACGTCTTCGTCGGCGCCAACTACATCCTGTCGGTGCGCAACAACCATGCGCGCGACTTCCTCGGCGTGCGCGCACGCTGCGAGCGCGAGCCGAAGATGCTCGCCAAGGGCCCCGGCTATGTGCTCTACGCGCTGATGGACGCGGTGGTCGACGGCTACTTCCCGCTCATCGAAAAGCTCGAGACCGAGGTCGAGACGCTGGAGGAGCGCATCTTCACCAAGGGCGCGGCGCGCTCCAACATCCGCCGCCTGTACCGCCTCAAGCGCAAGGTCACGCTGCTCAGGCACGCGGTGCTGCCGCTGATGGAAGCCGCCGGCAAGCTGCACAGCGGCCGCGTGCCCGAGGTCTGCGCCAACAGCCGGCACTACTTCCGCGACGTCTACGACCACCTCGCCCGCATCAACGCCTCGCTCGACGGCATCCGCGACACCATCGGCACCGCCATCCAGGTGAATCTGTCGCTCGTCACCATCGACCAGACCGAGATCAGCAAGCGCCTGGCGGCCTGGGCCGGCATCTTTGCCGTCGCCACCGCCTTCGCCGGTATCTGGGGCATGAACTTCAACCACATGCCCGAGCTGCAGTGGAAGTACGGCTACCTGTTCAGCCTGGGCGTGATCGCCAGCGCCAGCGCCTTCCTGTGGTGGCGCTTCCGCAAGGCGCGGTGGCTGTAGGCCGCCGCACCGCGAGGCCGAGCCGATACAATCGCCTGATCTTCTTCGACGAGCGACTGCCATGAGCTTCTTCGACGATCTCGCCACCAGCCTCGAGCGCAACCGCATCAGCCGCCGCCAGGCGCTGTGGCTGCTCGGTGCCGGTGCGGCCGGTGCCGGCCTGTCCGGTTGCGCCACCTCGCCGGTGACCGGCAAATCCATCCTCGTCGGCATGAGCGAGGCGCAGGAGATCCAGGCCGACGCCCAGGTCGCGCCCCACCAGTTCTCGCAGGACCTCGGTGCCATCCAGGACGAATCGGTCAACCGCTACGTCGCCGGTCTCGGCCAGCGCATGGGCGCGCTCACGCACCGCCCGCAGATGCCCTACTCCTACCGCGTGCTCAACGCCAACTACGTCAACGCCTACACCTTCCCCGGTGGCGCGATGGGCGTCACCCGCGGCATCCTCGCCGACCTCGACGACGAGGCCCAGCTCGCCGCCCTGCTCGGCCACGAGCTCGGCCACGTCAACGCCCGCCATGCTGCCCAGCGCCAGGGCCAGAACCTGGTCGCGCAGGCCGCGCTCGCCGGCCTCAACGTGGCGGCGCAAACTTCGGACTGGGCCGGGCTGATGAACATCGGCGGGCAGATCGGCGCCAGCGCACTGCTGGCCAGCTACTCGCGCGAGCACGAGCGCGAGGCCGACGCCCTCGGTCAGGAATACCTCGTCAAGGCCGGCTACCCCGCCACCGGCATGGTCCGCCTGCACCAGCTCCTGGTCGCCGAGGAAAAATCCGCCCCCTCGCTGCTGCAGACGATGTTCTCCACCCACCCGATGAGCCGCGAGCGCATGAAGGCCGCGCAGGCCGCGGCCGACACCCGCTACCGCATCAGCAACAGCCTCAACCCCGGCCGCGAGCGCTTCATGGACAGCACCGCCAGCCTGCGCCGCATCCGCCCCACCATCGACGCTTGCAAGAACGGCGAGACGGCGATGGCCGCCAGGCAATATGCCAAGGCCCAGGCCGAATTCCAGACCGCCCTCACCAGAACCCCGCGCGACTACGCCAGCAACCTGCGCATGGCGCAGTGCCTGCAGGCGCAGGGCCAGACCGCCAAGGCAGTGAGCTACGCCGACACTGCGCGCGAGATCTACCCGCAGGAGGCGCAGGCCTACAAGCTCGCCGGCGTGCTCGCCCTGCAGCAGCGCGACGCCGGCCGCGCGTACGACAACCTCGACCGCTTCGACCGCCTGCTGCCCGGCGACGCCGGCATCACCTTCCTCAAGGGCGTCTCGCTCGAAGGCATGGGCAACCGCCAGGCCGCCGCCCAGCACTACGTCGCCTATCTGCGCCAGAGCCAGCAGGGCAACGCGGCGCAGTACTCCTACAACCGGCTCAAGGCCTGGGGCGTGGTCAAGTAGCGGACAAGCCTGCCGCGATCTCCCGGCGGCGGAAGCAGCCCTCGACATGGTCATTGACCATTCCCACCGCCTGCATGAAGGCGTAGCACACCGTCGGCCCGACAAAACGAAAGCCCAGCCGCTTCAATTCGCGACTCATCGCCCTTGATTCGGCGGTCTCGGCAGGCACGTCGGCCAGCGTCCTGCGCGCGCCCGCTTGCGGCACGCCCTCCACGAATCGCCAGACCAACGCATCGAGCGAGCCAAAGCGCGCTTGCGCCGCGAGCGTCGCGCGCGCATTGGCGATCGCCGACGCCACCTTCAGCCGGTTACGCACGATGCCGGGGTCGGCGAGCAGGCGCGCCACATCCTCGTCGGTGTAGCGCGCAACCCGCTCGGCGTCGAAATCCGCGAACACGCGGCGATAGTGCTCGCGCTTGCGCAAGATGGTGATCCAGCTCAGCCCCGCCTGCGCGCCCTCCAGCACCAGCATCTCGAACAGGTGGCGATCGTCGTGGCTGGGCACACCCCACTCGGTGTCGTGGTAGGCGACGTACAGCGGATCGGTGCCGCACCAGGCGCAGCGCTCGGCCATGGGAGAACTCCTGCAGGGAATGGCCCGATCTTACGCCGTCGTGCGGCAGGATCGCATCCGGGCCTTCGCGCCTTGTCAGGCGATTCGTTAAGCTGCTGCAAGGAGGACTCAGGGGGCAGCGGTATCAGGTCGGTCGGCCAGTCGCTACCGTCGTCGCTCAGATTCAGCTTGCAGGCCCATACTGCTCGTCTATGTTGAAGAAGGAGCATGACAGGGGGCTCTTTTCCTTAAGCAGTCGTCAGTACCAGCTCGACGCCTAGCCGACGACGACAACCTTTATCCGACCCCATGTGCGTGCCGTGCGACCGCGGTTTCTTGCTATCAGCTGTGATGGGATGAGGTCGCCCTCTCGAATAGCAAGGCACGGTTCTAGATGCAAACAGCGGGAGTTTCTTGTCCGGCACCGTAAAGCACAGCCGATGTTTTTCAGCGGTGGGACCGCCCTGGAAATAGGCAGGAGATTTGAGACTGCTACTTCATCGACAAGGTACTTATCCACCGAATCACAGGCATTCCGAAATGACGGAGAACCCAAGCACGGGAGAACTCGCCCTAATCGAGGCGTGGATCGCCAGGGGACAGTTCGAGCGTGCCCTTGAGCCTCTCCAAAAACTCGTTCTCGCGAATCCGAAGAATGCTCGTGTGTGGAAATGCCTAGGTGTACTGAGACAGCAACAGAAAAGACACCAGGAAGCCGAGACCCACCTCCTCCATTCCCTCGAACTGGATGACACAGATGTCGACGCCCATTGCTCGCTAGGTGGGGTGTATCTCTCGTTGAGTGAGTTCGGCAAAGCTGCAGCACGTTTCGAGAGAGGGGTAGAGCTTTCTGGAAACAAGAGTACGTTTGCCTTGCTGAACTATTTGGCAGTGCGTGCCCGTGAGGGTTTCCTGGATGCGTCCCTTCGCCGCTACAGGGACGCGATTGATGCCGGCAGGGAGCACTGCCGCGAGGATATTGTTGCAGGCCGCAATCTCCCTTGGTCATGTTTCGACCTCGCACAGATTCATTTACTACGCGGCGAGATGAAGCCCTGCCGCGAATCGATCACTCAGGGGATTCGTCTTGCGAATGCGGCATGGCAGCTGAACTCTGCGACCCGTGTTTATTCTCTTTTGGCGGAGTCCCCTGACGAGCAGGTCCGCAGACGGGCAGAGGAAGCCCTCGAACTGATCGAAACGCTAGAACGCGAGTATTTTTCCGACCCGAACGAGAAACGCTGCTTTGTTATCATGCCGTTCGGCAAGAAGTTAGATGCAGCGGACGTCGAGGTGAATTTCGACGACGTCTACGAACACTTGATCAAGCCAACCGTCGAAGCCGCGGGACTGAAGTGCATCCGCTGCGACGAGGTGGACGAGGCGGGCAACATACATACAAGGATGTTCCAACTGATCTGGAGCGCTGAAGTATCCATTGTCGATGTGAGCGTTCCGAACCCCAATGTCTTCTATGAGCTTGGCATTCGCCACGCCTTACGCAAGGCCGTCACCATCATCATCCGGAACAAGAACGCCACCCTTCCCTTTAACATCGTCAACATGAACGCTATCGAGTATGACTTCGCTAGCGGGAAGGGTGATGACGTGGCGCAAGCCAGAATCCGCAATTCGATCTCGACAGGCCTTCTGGAGGGCAGACCCGACAGTCACGTGAGTGAAACGCTCGACCTGAGAATTATTGATCGACCCCGGGTGATCGGGAGTTGCGATGTCTACACCTACCCAATCCAGGGCACCAACAAGAGCATGGCTCTCATCACCGGCGACCTCCGCAATGTGCGCGCAATTGATGTCTGGGTGAACTCGGAGAACACGAACATGCAGATGGCACGCTACTTCGACTTCGCCATCTCAAGCGTCATACGATTCGAGGGTGCACGGAAAACGCGGACCGGACACGTTGCCGAGGATCTCATTCAGCACGAACTGAACGAGATAATGGGAAACGAGCGTAGCGTCCCCGAAGCCGAGGTCATCGCAACAGGGCCGGGTGAGTTGAAGAGCAAGTACGGTGTAAAGGCAATCTTCCACGCCGCCGCCGTCAGAGGCGTGGTCGGAGAAGGCTACGAGCCCATACCCGGCATCCACCGATGCGTCACGAACGCACTTGCACTGATGGACGATCCCCAGAGGAATGGTGTGGGAATCGGACTATCGAGTATTCTCTTTCCGCTGCTTGGAATCGGCTTCGTTCGCGGAGATTTCCGTCCCCTCCTTGAGCGCGAGGTTCAGGCCGCTCTCGAGTACCTCTCTGAGAATCCGGCCTCCGACGTCGAAACGGTCTATTTCCTGGCCTGGAGCGAGCAGGAGCTCGCCCTCTGCCAGTCGGTACTTCGCTGCTTCGAGTGTCTAGGGCCCCCTATCCAGACCAATAGAAAGTCGCGGCGATGATGAACGCCCGTCAGGTAGATCCAATTAAGGTGCTCGCCCTGATGCCGATGCTGGCCGGCTACGAAGCCGTCAGGGAGACGGTGGCCGTTACCGTCGAGAACGCGAAACTTGAGCTGGTCTGGCTGGAGGAACTTCTTGAGGATTGGGAGTGGCTGGACTGGCTTTACGCATCCATCCGCCAATGTGACATTGTTCTGGCCAATCCATCGAGGCACAACGCGTTCGTCATGTACGAGATTGGCGTCGCACGCGCCCATGCGGTGCCCACGCTTGTCATGCTGGACCGCGAGGACTCCCAGTTGAGCGGCTCCCTGGACGGGGCGCCTTTCCGGCCCTATTCGAGCACCGAACTCGATACTTTCTCGCGCCGACTGCAGACGGATCTTTCGACACTTGCGCGAGTCGCAGTTACTGAGGCCGATGCCACGTCCGACGCCGACGACCATTACCCTGATGCTCTTCGGCTACTTCAGTCCTTCAACGATCAGACAGGTCGTAGCCTCCAGCGGGTTGACGGGGACGCTTTCGAGGCTCGCCTGAGCCACTCACGAAGCCACGGAACCTTTCTCCCCTCCCTAGCGGGCACCCCTCTAGGTGCGGCGGCCCTCTTGGCCGCACTTGTCCGCTCATCCAGGATGGTCGACACGATGTCCGCGATTCGAGACTGGGTCGACCTGCGCGTGCACGACGGAGGTGGGTTAAATGGGTTCCAGCCCCTGTGTCTTTGAGCTCATGATCCACCATGTCGAAGGCGACAGGTACTCGGCATCGCTTCTTCGGCACCGGCTGCGCCAGGACGGCATTCGCGCGGGGGTTACCAATTTCGCCGCAGCGAAGTTGACGAGCGCAGCCCAATCCGCACGGTATTCGCTCTGTTTAATTGGATCAGCTTTCGACGACGAAGATCTCCTCAAGCTACCGAACGATCGCTTCGATTTATTCTTCGTCGCACCCAACGCCGAAGCCCACATCGACCACAGGAATCGATGCCACTCTTATGGAGCGCTCAGAGATTGCCTTGCCAACGGAAGTGAAGGCGCGCCCATCAGTTCACCCGCGCTACGACGCGCAACCAGAGCTTCTTACGATGCAATCGCCGCTCAGTTCACGGATGTCTGGTTCGACACCGTGCCATGTGACGCGATGGAGATCTTTCTCACGCAATTGCCCGGCGGCGCAACCATCCTTGACGCCGGTTGCGGTCCCGGACATCACGCGCGCCATTTTAAGAAGGCCGGCTTCGATCTGGTTGGGCTCGACTACTCCCGTTCCATGTTGCGCATTGCGCGGAAGAAAAACCAGGACATTCCGTTCATATACGGTGATATCCTTTCGCAAACACTCCCTACGGCTTACTTCGATGGAGTCTGGTCGGCCGTCGCGCTTAATCATATTCCTGTCGAAGACCTGCCACAGGCCCTCGGAAACCTCGTTGCAACTCTCAAATTCGGCGGCGTAGTCGGACTCAATTTCCAGGTCGCCCGGCCGAGTGAAGTCGTCAGCCGAGATGCCGATCACCGCTTTTTCGAGTATCCAGCGGACGCAAGAGATATCTCAATACTCCTTGAGGCGCTCGGCGTTCGCGTCGTTGGCACCCACGTCGGAACAACCACCAGGAACATCCACGGTCTCTCGCTGCAAATGTGCTTTGCTACTGTCGTTGGGCGGAAGGCGGAGTTGGCGTAACCCCATGAACATTTCAGAATCGACAATCGCTCAGGCCAACTGACGATTGCATCGAGCGAACGCGGCTACTCGATTCCGCACATCTTGAGCGTTGATCGACAGCTTTGCTCACGAACCTACGAGAACGTTGGATCAGCTCG
This sequence comes from Thauera sp. WH-1, assembly GCF_047806685.1. Taxonomy (NCBI): domain Bacteria; kingdom Pseudomonadati; phylum Pseudomonadota; class Betaproteobacteria; order Rhodocyclales; family Zoogloeaceae; genus Thauera; species Thauera sp. WH-1. The sequence goes on along the minus strand of NZ_JBLQGP010000026.1, from coordinate 4,358 downwards.
CGGCTGGGGTGGAGAGTTCGTCGAGCTTCTGCGTTCCGCTGCGGCAGCCCCAGTACGGCCACACGCTACTGATCATGAAGGAGATCGATATGCAGGAGGTCCAAGCGATACGACCAGACCATGAAGTCCTGACGCGTCAGCGGCTCCCGTATTTCATCGGTATCTCGGGGCAGACCGTCGGGGCAAGCGGGCTCAGCATGCACCTGGTGACGATCCCGCCCGGGGCCAAGTCAGAGCCGCACTACCACGTCGGGTATGAGACCGGGATCTATGTGCTGGCAGGGAGGGTTCTGACGCGCTGGGGCCCGAAGCTCGAGGATGAGGTGATCAGTGAGGCTGGGGACTTCCTGTTCATCCCGGCCGGCGTGCCCCACGAGGCGATTAATCTGAGCGCCACCGAGGCCGCCCGCGCTGTGGTGGCGCGGAATCATCCGGCAGAGCAGGACCAAGTGGAGCCCTATGCCGCTACGTAGCAACCTGCGCGATGCGGCGCGCGGACTGGATCGTTAATCGCGACTCGGGTCCGCAAGCTGCATCGCACGCAGGCTGACCAGCGCCGAGCGGCCGGGACGAGGCATCGCAACACGCGGGAACCTGGCCGTAACGAATGTCGGAAGGGCCAGGGTGAAGCTGCCGCTTTGCGGTGCTGACCGTCGGTCAAGTCGTCGGCCTCAGCTGTCAGCGGCCAGGGGGAGGGAGTCAGTCCGCAATGCGTCTGTCACCAGCCATTCACCTGTGAAGAGACAGCAAGCGACCGTGTCGACGCTCTGCGAAGTCGAGCTGTCGACACGGAGAGATCGGTGGCGGCCGCCAATAGCGGACATTGCAGGATCGCCGCGTCATGCAGCCACCGCCGAAGTGGCTCGCAAATGTAGTGCTAGCCAAGAACTGCATTGACAGGAGCAGGCTCCTGCTTATCTACGGAAATCGCGCCAATAAATTCTTTAAATGAACCTGGCGGCAAAGACCTTGAGGCGATTGAATCGAGCGAATACTGAATAGTGGCCGACGCGGACGGTTTCATGGCCCTCTTAAACAAAAAACTTTCTTCTGAATTTCTATCCTTGCCAAGCAATTCCAGCCATCGGACGAAAAAAAGCAGCGCAAACTTTCCGCGATAGTCGCGCTTTGGGTCTAACGAACAAAAATCTGCATCATGCTGATTAATTTCCGACTGACTCGGTTCACGGTCAAGTACGATCGCCTCATCAACGCTCTTGTCCGCGAATCCCACCTTCAAAAGACCAACAGTTGCCAGCCTATTTAGCTTATCCGGAAGCGGCTTTGAATCTATACCAAGGCGTCGAGCGAGGTAGATTCTGTGGTTGTGAGCGCGTGTGACGTCAAGAAAAGACGAGTAAACTTCCTCGAACTTCTCGACAACGGCGTCCCTAATCTGCGGTGCGCTGTGGCAGTGCATGTCGACGGTCAAGATTTCTCTCAGAACCTCAGATGTTACCAGCGCATTCTCGAAAGAGTATGTCTCCGTCACATAAACATCCGGGCCTTTGTCATATCCCTTTAGCCCATCAAAATCCTTATCTATAAAAAAATATACACCCTTATTCAAACCAGTAACATCGCGCCTTAGTAGCTCACGAAATCTTAATACTTTCTCTTTCCCGTTGCAGACAATGAACTCATATCCAAATTTAATCTGCGAATTCCTTATCCAGTGAAAATAGACTTTCTTGTCGTCTACACCTTCGCAAGCAAATGCTACGGCATCCGGCTTGTGGGCTCGTAATGCGGCAAGCGATGCTTTATGCACCGCAGGTGCGTCTCGTGCCTCCCTCATAGAGCGGAGCAAAGATATTTCCTTCGCATCAATGCCTGGTTGGATGTCACCGTCCGCTGATGACATTGGCTCATGCATGCTCAAATCCTCCATTATCTGCAATCTCAATACGAAGAGCCTTCGCGAACGCGTCAAGCTCATTATCGAATATAAAGGGGGAGTGCGTTATGGCGATTACCTGCTTGCATAAATTTGAATTGAGAATATCCGGAAGAATTTTTCTTTGCCAGTCGATGGAAAGAGACAGTTCCGGTTCATCAATAAGAACTAGCTTCTCTTTAGGATATAAATAGAGCCGCGCGAATAGCGAAATCATCTGTTTTTCACCCGATGACAATGCGTCTAACGGTATCTCCCGGTCGGGCTTGCTGCGCCACACCGATACGTCAAGACTTGCACTATCAAGCTTAAGAACCTTCCCGTCTAAGCTGGAAGCGCCATGACGATCAGTTGTTGGGTCTGCGGCGTTAAGATAACGATTGCAACTCGCGATGAATTTCTCTACAACCTGCTGAGTATTTCGTGTCTTTTGTATGACGCTGTTAAGCTTTCCAAGAAAATACGTAAGAAATTTCTCCGAATTAGGCGGGATATTGCCACTATAAATTTTACCAAAATCCGGTATCTTATTTGGGGCATAAGGGCCATAGAACCCCCATTCACGGCTACCGCTCCTGAGGCGATCAAAGAATATATCTAACTCTTCTCGTGTCGGTCTGTCAGCGAGACTCGGGTGTTGCTTTTCAAATGAGCCACTTATCAGATCATCGATAATGTTTGCGCTAATTTCAGCGTATTTTTGATTTGACTCAAACATAATCTCTTGATTGAGGCTGCGTAGTCGCGCCGAGATGTCGGATAAACCAAATTGAATGTTTCCAGCATGAAGTCCGCGCCCGGTCAGACCAAGGCGCGCTTGAATGCTTGGAGATGTGCGGCGCCTATACGGGTATCGCGACTCGTCCGTATCCGGCAAGGAGAGCTCGATTCGGCGATACGTAGGGAGGTAAACTATCTCAATATCAGTCAATGCGCTTAAGATAGAGTTCTTTAGGGAAACAATAGGCGATTCAAGATCATTGATCGACGCCCAAAGATCTTTAAAGATCTTCTTGGCTGACTCGAGAGTATGCGATGTGTTGTTATACACCTTTGAAAAGACGGGGTGTTGCATGAGTTCTTGACGATCGTCGGAAAGAGTTGGAAATTCCCAAAGAACAAAGAAAAGAACATCGTTAGGGTCGAGTTCGTAAACTTTCGCAAGCTTCGGTATTGCCGAATTCTCGGAAACCTTGGCAAGGTAATGATCGAGGTGGCTTTTCTCAAGTATCAAAAGTTTATCGATATTTCTCAGCTTGCACTCTATTCGCTGAAAGCTAAGGTCGGCAAGTCGACCAAATTGACATCTTAAAAATGCATCCAGGGCGCCTAGCATCGTAGTTTTTCCAGCGCCATTTGGAGCGATGAGGATCGTAGCAGCGTACTCGGAATCTAAGCTAAGGGTTCGATAACCAAACAAACCTGAGATTGAAAAATGCTGAACTAGCGAGCTTCGAGCTGCAGTTTCACTCGAGGAAAATTCTGCCTCTTCATTCATTTGTTACCCCTCTTTTAGTGATTTCATATCACCATAATAAATTGTACAGCCGTACGACACCCCGTAAATTCTAACAGCATTCGGCAGGGAGGTCGGTAAGGCGCCCTTTGAGGACTTTGCCGGCTGTGAAAGCCAACGCCTGCAAGCGCCCGATGTTTCGGTTCATCCGTGTAAGCAATACGGACGCAGCTCCGTTCGGTTGAGAAAGGGCAAGGGCCAGCCGGCCAAGCTCCGCTACGGCGGGCATGTGCTCATGGAGAATCGCAATGGGCTGTGCGTCGACATCCTCATCACCGAATCGACCCAGGCCGAGCATCGTGCCGCGCGGCAGCTGCTCACTCGCGCACGTCGACGGCACATTCACCCCAAGACGCTCGGCGCCGACAAGGGCTACCACGTGAAGGAATTTGTCGCGCACTTGCGCGAGCACGCGGTGCGACCGCACATCGCGCGCATCAAGGATCGGAAGACGCCCGGCCTGGATGGGCGAACCACCCGGACCGAGGGCTACCGGGTCAGCCAACGAAAGCGAAAGCGCGTCGAGGAGATCTTCGGTTGGTTGAAAACGGTCGGCGGATTGCGAAAGACCCGTTTCATCGGCCAGGCGAAGACCCAGATGGCGGCCTTCATTTCCGGTGCCGCATACAACCTGCTTCGAATCGCGAAATTGAGCGTTTCGGAGGTGAAGGCATGAGCACAGGCGTGCAAACGGACCTTCGTGGTCGCCCTTGCGGCCACGAAGACAATTCCAACGCGGTGCGAAGGCGATTCCGGAAAACGATGTCACGATGAAACTCGACCTGAACCTCAGTGCTGGCGCGGTACCGCCGGCTTTTGCATCAGCCTGCTAGTGTAGTGCTGCGCTCTTGAGCGCACTTAATTGACAACTTCCGCTATCATGCTTCATGCATGCGGAGCGGAGGATCGAATGCGGGTTGCGCCAGAGATTGTTTTGACCGAGGA
>NZ_JBLQGP010000025.1:0-47173 GCF_047806685.1 Thauera sp. WH-1 | reverse complement strand
GCCGATTATTTTTCACATCATGAAAACCCGCCGGCCGGTACGCCGTCCGCCCGCTTCAAGTCCGACAGGCTGCTAGGTCATGGTGCGCAGCTGCCGGCGCAGGATCGGGCGCCCCCATGCAACATGGCCCTGCCTCCGGATTCCGAAGGCAGGGCCACGTCGTTCGTTGCGACCGCAGCAGCGGTCGCGGAGCATGTTTCAGTGCGTCGCCAGCATCGCAAAGAAGCGACCGGTCGAGGCATTCGCGGGCGAACCCTTGGTATGGCACTCGGTCTCGCTGGCGCCGCAGGCCGGGATCTGGACCAGGGAGTCGAGCACCCGGGCATGGCCACGATCGAGCATTGCCGCAAAGGCCGCGAGGCATCCAAACACGCACCCGCACAACAGGGCCTTGGTAATCATGTGCTTCTCCTCCGTGCGCTACAGTTTTGCGTGCGCGCTGCACGCCGCCTGCAGGAACGTGATGCGACGCCGCTTCGCTGCGACTGCCGCCCAAGTGTCTCCTCCTGCACGGTGTGTAGATTGTCGAAGGCGCGCAAGCGCGACATCGTCCGAATGGACTAAATCAAAAAAAACGGCGCTCCGACGAGCGCCGATCGATCGTTTGCCGGCCCGCCTCAGGCGAACGGGGGCAAGCCCGCACGTGCGAGCGCCTCGGCCGAGTACGGCACGTAGGTGGCGCCCGCCTCGTCGCGCACGTACAGCGGGTCGTCGAAGGCCTTGTCGTCGTAGCCCTGCCGCTGCAGGTCCACCTTGCGCAGCTTGTAGGTGGTGGTGAGGTCGGCGGCGCTCGATACGCGCACGAACTGCGGCGCCGCATAGCGCGGCAGGCGGGCCTCGGTGAGCGCGTAGAACGCCTTCGGATCGAAGGCGTGGCCAGGCTGCATCACGATGGCCGCCATGCCCGCACGCCCCTCGTGGCCGGGCACCTTCACCCCGTAGATGTTGATCAGCTCCACGCCGGCGCAGTCCGACAAGGCATCGGCGACCTCGGCGGTGGAGACGTTCTCGCTCTTCCAGCGGAAGGTGTCGCCGATGCGGTCGACGAAGTAGAAGTAGCCATCCTCGTCGTAGCGCAGCAGGTCGCCCGAACTCCAGTACGCATCGCCTTCGGTGAAGACGTTGCGCAGGATCTTCTTCTCGGTGGCTTCTTCGGAGGTGTAGCCCTCGAAGCGCCCGCCGCCGATCTCGGGATGATTGACGATGAAGGCGATGCCTTCGCCGACCTCGCCCGGCTGGCACAGGATGTAGTGCCCGTTCTCGTCGCGCGGATGCGATTCGGTCTCGACGTCGTAGCGCACCAGGCGGAAGTTGGTCTTGTTCCAGTCGGGGATGCGACCGCAGGACCCGACGTGGTTGTCGACGTTGATCACCGCCGTGTTGGCCTCGGTCGAACCCCAGCCCTCGAAGATCTGGATCGGGCCGAAGCGCTCGAGCCAGCGCGTCCAGGTCTCCGCGGTGAGGCCGGCGCCGAGCATGGCACGCAGGCTGTGGTCGCGGTCGTTGGCCTGGGCGGGCGCGTTGAGCAGGTAGCGGCAGATCTCGCCGATGTACTGGAAGATGGTGATGCCGTTGGCGCGCACGTCGGTCCAGAACTCGCGCGTGCTGAACTTGCGCCGCACCACGATGCTGCTGCCCGACTTCAGCGCGGTCGAGGTCACCGAGGTCGCTGCCGCGCCGTGGTACAGCGGCAGGCAGCAGTAGAAGACGTCGTCGGGCGTCACCTCGAGGGTCACCTGCATGACGTCGCCCGAGGACATCCAGCGCATGTGGCTGTAGCGTGCCGCCTTGGGCAGGCCGGTGGTGCCCGAGGTGAAGATCAGCAGCATCGTCTCCTCGGCGCGCACCTCGGCACGGCCCTCGCGTGGGAAGGGGCTGCGCGCAGCGGCCTCGACCTCGGCACTGAGGTCGGCACTGAGGTCGGCGCTCGCCAGCGCGCGATGCTCGGCAGCGGCGGGCTTCTCGGGGTCGGCGACCAGGTACAGCGGCTGCGCCGGGCGCTCGGGGGTGAGCGCGAAGTTTTCGAGGCACTCCTCGCCGAGCACGACAGCGCGGGCACGCGTCGACTCCAGCGCGTGGGCGAGCGGACGGCCGCTGACCTGGGTGTTGATGACCGCGACCACCACGCCCAGCTTGGCCAGACCGAACCAGTAGAAGAAGAACTCGGGCCGGTTCTCCATCGCCAGCGCGCACACGTCGCCGCAGCGCAGGCCACGCGCATGCAGCGCATGGGCGACCTGGTTGGCGCGTGCATCCACCTCGGCATAGCTGAAGCGGCGCCCGCCGTAGATCAGGAAGTCGCGCTCGCCGAAGCGCGCAGCCTGCTCCTCGAGGCGGTCGGCCACGGTGTAGCGGTCGGCCGGCTTGATCAGATTGGCCGCGCGCGAGCGCGCGTCGAGCTTGGCCTGGGTTTCTTCGCGCGGGACCACCTTGCTGCGGGCCGCGGGCGGATTCATAACGACGGCAGAATCGGACATGCGCCCTTCTCCATGTTGTGTTCGAGCATTGCTGTTCGGAGAGCGACCGCGCGCGTCAGCGCACGCGGATGCGGGGATCGGGAGCGCCACGGCGCAGCGTGGCGAGGAAACGGTCCAGCGCGGCGGGTTCCGCCACTTCGGGCAGCTGGTCCTTGGCCGGACGTTCGGTCCAGAACGCGCGCCACGACGGGAACAGGTCGTGGAAGCTGCCCTCGTAGGGTTCGCGCCCCGGCCAGCGCATCTTGCGATCGCCGATCGGCGGCTTGTTCAGGTCGGTCGCATACCAGTAGCACGGCAGGCGGCGGCGGAAATACCACTGCCCGTCGATTCTCTCGTAATCGTCCCAATACAACATCTGCATGATCACCCATTCCGGGCCGGTCTCGTGCTCGTTCTTCGAGTACACGACGCCGACGGCATGGTCGGGGTCGGTAAACTCGATGACGTGCTGGCCGAGGTGGTGCGAGGTGCCGGAGAACTGGTTGCGCAGGGTGTCGTCGACCCAGGCCTTGAGATGGGCGCGGCCCACCTTCTCGCGGCCGACGCGGATGTCGGGCGCGAACAGGTTCACATGGGCGTCGAGGTCGCGCATGTCGAGCGACAGCGCGTACCGGGCCACCAGCTGGCGGATGGCCTCGGTCGACTCGAGACGGTCGATGCGGCCGAGCAGGTCGGCCTGCGGTGCGGAGGTCGTCATGCCGGCGCCGCTCAGATGAAGGCCATGCCGCCGTTGACGGCGATGTTCTGCCCGGTGATGAAGCTGGCGTCGTCGCTGGCGAGGAAGCCGGCGACGCGCGCGATCTCCTCGGGCTCGCACATGCGGCCGAGCGGGATGGCCTTGATCATCGACTGCATCCACTCGTCGGGGATGCCGGCCATCATCGGGGTGTTGGTCGGCCCCGGGACGATGGTGTTCACGCGGATGCCGCTGGCGGCGAGCTCGCGCGCGATGCTGCGCGTGAGACCCATCACGCCGGCCTTGGAGGCGCAGTAGTGGCTCGGGCCCTCGCCCGACATCGCGGCGGTGCTGGAGACGTTGATGATGGCGCCCTTGGCGCCGCTCTTCTGCATCAGGCGCGCGCCCTCGCGGCAGCACAGGAAGGTGCCGGTGAGGTTCACGCCGATGACGCGCGTCCAGTTGTCGTCGGGGGTGTCGAGGAAGGCGTCGACCGAGCCGATGCCCGCGCTGTTGATCAGCACGTCGAGGCGGCCGAAGCGCTCGGCGACGGCGGCGAAGGCCGCGCTCACCGAGGCCGGATCGGCGACGTTGCAGGCGAGCGCGAGGCCGTTCGCACCGAACCCGGCGACCGCTGCCCCCGCTGCGTCGGCGTTGATGTCCGCCGCCACCACCTTCGAGCCCTGCGCGCCGAAGTACTCGACGATCGACCGCCCCATGCCCTGACCGGCACCGGTCACGAAAACCACCTTGTCCGCAAGACTCATCTGTCGCCTCCTTGTGCGTGTCCTGACGGAACCGCCTCGAATGCGGGGCTCCGACCATGTGTGGCACAGTTTTCTCGGCCTGAGTCGGACGGACATCGTCCACTAAGACTAATGCGGAACAGTTGGCGCCCTCGGTCGGGGCAAAGTGCGGGTTCGTCTGAATGGACGATGCCTGGACCGTCCGCCAAACCCACGATACGCAGCACTCGCAGGTGGCGAAGCACTGCCTGCATGCAGGATTACCGCCCAGGAGACAGGTCGTGAACACAAGCCAAGGCACCCAGCACCGCATCACCTGGCATACGCACTATGCCCTCGCGATGCTGGCGATCATCTACGTCTTCAACTACATCGACCGTCTGTTGATCTCGATCCTGATCGAGCCGATCAAGCTCGAGTTCGGCATCTCCGACACCCAGATCGGCCTGCTGTCCGGGGTCGCGTTCGCGATCTTCTACACCCTGTTCGGCCTGCCCTTCGGCCGCCTCGCCGATCGCATCGGCCGCAAGCCGGTGATCGCCCTCGCCTGCATCGCCTGGAGCGCGATGACCATGCTGTGCGGGGTGGCGACGAGCTTTGCGATGCTGCTGCTGTTCCGCATCGGGGTGGCGGTGGGCGAAGCCGGCGGCACCGCACCGTCGGTCGCGATGGTCTCCGACCTCTACCCGCCCGAGAAGCGCTCGCGTGCGCTGGCGGTGTTCCTGATGGGGCCGAGCCTCGGCGCCGTCCTCGGCCTTGGTCTGGGCGGCTGGATCGCGCAGGAGTACGGCTGGCGCACCGCCTTCGTCGTCATCGGCGCGCCTGGGGTGCTGCTCGGCATGCTGCTGTGGCTCACCGTGCGCAGCCCCGCGATGCCTGTGCGCCCCCAGCCCGCGGCAGGTGCGCCGAAGGAAGACTGGCGCACGACGCTGCGCGAGGTGTTCGCCACGCCGGCCTTCCTCCTCGTCGTCGCGGCCGGGACGCTGGCGGCGGTCATGGGCTATGCGATCGGCACCTGGAACCCGAGCTTTCTGATCCGCTCGCACGGGCTGACCATGCAGCAAGCCGGCCTGCTGGTCGGACTCGGCGGGGGAATCTGCTCCACGATCGGCACGCTGGTATGCGGCAGCGTCACCGACCGCCTGGTCGCGCGCGATCCGGGCTGGCAACTGCTGATTCCGGTCATCGGCTGCGTGGTGAGCGTTCCGCTCGGGCTCGCCTTCTATCTGTGGCCGGCCGACGTCGCCTTCCACATCGGCTCGCTGCCGATTCCGGAAGCCTTCCTGTTCTACCTCGGGTTCAGCTTCACCGCGATCTGGTGGTCGGTGCCCTGCTTCGGCGCCATCAGCCACCTCTTCCCGCCGAACCGCCTGGCGCAGGCGACGGCGATCTTCATGATGTCGTTGACGCTTCTCGGCGTCGGCCTGGGGCCGATCATCGTCGGCACGCTCTCCGACGTCTTCAACCCGGAGCTCGGCCAGGAAGCCCTGCGCTACGCACTGGCCGCCTCGGTGCTGCTGTATCTGGCGGCCGCCGGCTGCCTGATGGCGGCCGTCGGAAGCTATCGCCGCAAGCTGCGCGCCGATGCAGTGCCGCCCGCGGCCGCCGCGGCGGCAAGCGCCTGAACAACCGATTCGAAACCTACCGCTGGAGATGACCCGATGAATTCACCCGACCTGCCGATTCCCCTCGACCGCTTCGTCGAGCTCGACAGTGGCCTTCGCCTGCACTACCTCGACATCGGCGAGGGGCCGGTGGTGGTGTGGCTGCACGGCAGCGGCCCGGGCGCCAGCGGCTACAGCAACTTCAAGGGCAACTACCCGGCCTTCGCCGCGGCCGGTTTCCGCAACATCGTGCTCGACCTGCCCGGCTTCGGGCGCTCGGACAAGCCCGCCGACGTGCAGTACAACCTCGATTTCTTCGTCGCCAGCCTGAACGGCCTGCTGCAGAAGATCGGCGTGACGAAGTGCACCCTGCTCGGCAACTCGCTCGGCGGCGCGATCGCGCTCGGCCAGGCGCTCGCCCATCCGGACACGGTCGAGCGGCTGATCCTGATGGCGCCGGGCGGCGTCGAGGAGCGTGAGACCTACTTCAGGATGGAAGGCATCGTGCGCATGGTCGAGACCTTCGCCAAGGGCCCGATGGGACCGGTCGAGATGCGCCACGTCATGAGCCTGCAGGTGTTCGATCCCTCGATGCTCGACGACACCATCATCAACGAGCGCTCCGCGATCGCCCCCTCGCAGCCGGCCAACCTGTTCTCGACCATGATGGTCCCGAACATGACCACCCGCCTGCACGAGATCAAGGCGCCGATCTTCGGGTTCTGGGGCACCGACGACAAGTTCAACCCCCATACCGGCGCGCTGAAGGTGATCGAGAACGCGCCCGACGCGCGCATGATCCTGCTCAACCGCTGCGGGCATTGGGTGCAGGTCGAGCACAGCGACCTCTTCAACCGCAGCTGCATCGACTTTCTGACCAAGGGGTGAGCCACGCCATGGGATCCTTCGACAACCTGCTGCAACCCGGCCGCATCGGCAAGATGGAAGTGCGCAACCGTATCGTGATGGCGCCGATGGGGTCGAACTTCGCCGAAGCCGACGGCACCTGCGGCGAGCGCATCCAGGCCTATTACGAAGCGCGCGCCGCGGGCGGCGCCGGCCTGCTGACCATGGGCGTGGTCGCCATCGCCTATCCGCACGGCACCGCCGAGCCCTACCAGGTGGGCCTCTCGGACGACAAGTTCATCCCCGGCCTGAAGGGCATCGTCGACCGCGTCCACAAGCACGGCGCGAAGATCGCCGCCCAGCTGCAGCACGCCGGCAAGAACTCGGTGCGCGACCTCGCCGAGGGCCGCGAGCTGTGGGTGCCGTCCATGCCGCCGGCGGTGAAGACCGACATGTTCGCCGCGCTCACGCAGGAGGAGCTCGGCGCCTTCATCAGCTCGTCGAAGGGCCGCGAGAAGGCCGGCGTGAAGATCCGCGTGATGGAGCAGGCCGACATCGCGCAGATGATCGAATGGTTCGCCGCGGCTGCCGAACGCGCCCAGCGCGCCGGCTTCGACGGCGTCGAACTCCACGCCGCGCACAACTACATCATTGCCGGCTTCCTGTCGGGCTACTACAACAGGCGCGACGACGACTACGGCGGCTCGATCGAGAACCGTGGCCGCTTCATGCGCGAGGTGATCGCCGCCGTGCGCGCGCGCGTCGGTGCCGACTACCCGGTGTGGCTGCGCCTGGACGCCTATGAGCTGCGCACCGAGGGCGGCATCACGCTGGAAGAGGCGAAGGTCTTCGCGCGCATGGCCGCCGATGCCGGCTGCGACGCGGTCAGCGTCTCGGCCTACGCCAACACCAGCACCGGCGTGGCCTTCACCGAAGCGCCGCTGGTGCAGCAGAAGGCCGGCTTCCTGCTGTGGGCGGCCGAGATCAAGGAGGCGGTGAAGATCCCGGTGATCGCCGTCGGCCGCCTCGAGCCCGAGGTCGCGGACAACGCCATCGCCGCCGGCCAGTGCGACTTCGTCGCCATGGCGCGCAAGATGCTCGCCGACCCGGAACTGCCCATGAAGCTGATCGAGGGCCGCCCCGAGGACATCCGGCCCTGCATCTATTGCTACGCCTGTGTCAGCCAGATCTTCGTGAACCAGCGCGTCAAGTGCGCGGTGAACCCGATGACCGGCCACGAGGCCGAGATCCGCCTCGTGCCGGCGGAGAAGCCCGGCCACGTGCTGGTCGTCGGCGGCGGCCCTGCCGGCATGGAGGCCGCGCGCGCCGCTGCGCTGCGCGGCCACAAGGTCACCCTGGTCGAGCGCAGCAGCCGGCTGGGCGGCACGCTGTTCTTCGCTGCGCTGGCCTACGCCGAGAACGGCGGGCTGCTCGACTACCTGACCACACAGATGAAGAAGCTCGACATCGACGTGCGCCTCAACACCGTCGCCACCCCCGAGCTCATCCGCCAGCTCGGCGCCACCGCGGTGATCGTGGCCACCGGCGCCGAGCGCAATGCACCACCGATCCCGGGGGCCGACATGGACCACGTGTGGTCGGGCGACGAGCTGCGCCGGCTGATGACCGACGACCGCGCCGAGGAGATCGCCAAGCGCAAGCTGTCATTCACCCAGCGCACGCTGATGAAGGCCGGCAGCCTGGTCGGCGTCACCGACAGCACCGACGCCATCCAGAACCTGTCGCGGGTGTGGATGCCGCTCGGCAAGAAGGTCGCGATCATCGGCGGCGGCCTGGTCGGCATCGAGCTCGCCGAGTTCCTGGTCGACCGCGGCCGCGAGGTCGTGGTGCTGGAAGAAGGCCCCAGCCTGGGCCGCGAGCTGTCGATCGTGCGCCGCTGGCGCGTGCTCGACACCCTGCGCGAGCACGGCGTGGCGCTGCACACGAAGGTGAAGATCGACTCGATCGACAAGAAGGCGGTGCGCTATGCCGACGCCGAGGGCGTCCAGCACACCCTGGCGGCCGATTCGGTCGTGCTCGCCGTCGGTGCCCGCCCGGACGACAGTCTGGCGCGCTCGCTCGAAGCGGCCGGCGTGCCGGTCAGCTCGGTGGGCGACGGCGCGCAGATCGGCTACATCGAAGGTGCGGTCAAGTCGGGCATGCTGGCCGGCCTCAGCGCCTGATCGCCTGCGCGCAGCTTCGGATCCTCCCTCCTCCGGGTGTGCGGCGCTCATTGCCGCCACCCGGTTTTTTTCATCCGCCGTCCCGCCGCACGCGCGGCGGGCGGCGCCAATCGGAGCGCACGATGGACCATTCCGCCACCGCGATCTGCAACCTCCTCTACCGCTATGCGGAAGCAATCGACGAAGGCCGCCTGGAGGACGCCGCCGCCCTCTTTCGCCACGCCCGCATCGAGACCGGCGCAGCGGGGCCGCTCGACGCCGACGACGTGCTCGCCCTGTGGCGCAAGATCCTGGTGATCCACCCCTGCGGCACGCCGCGTACACGCCACCTGGTCACCAACCCCATCCTCGACATCGACGAGGCCGCCGGCACGGCCACGAGCCGCTCATGCTTCACGGTGATGCAGGCCACCGACGACCTCCCGCTGCAGATCATCGCGAGCGGCCGCTACCACGACCGCTTCGCGCGCATCGACGGCGAATGGTGCTTCGTCGAGCGCGACTACCGGCAGCTCGACTTCATCGGGGATCTGAGCCGGCACCTGCGGATGCCGATCAAGCAGGCCGGGAGGCCGTGACGGCCCGCCGCGTCGCCGACCTCACCATTCCGTGGTCGCGAAGCCCTTTGTGCAATCGCGGGGCGCTGAGCCGCATCAGGCGCCGACACTGCGGCCTTCGCCCGCCTCCTCGTGCGTCACGCCGTCGCGAATGTGATAGATGCGCTTGAAGGTCGGGATGATCTTCTCGTCATGGGTCACGACGATGATGGCGGTCTGGAACTGGGCCGCCATGTCATTGAGGATGCGCACAACGGCCATCGCCCGTGCGCTGTCGAGGGGCGCCGTGGGCTCGTCGGCGAGGATCACCGGCGGTCGATTGACCAGGCCGCGCGCGATCGCAACCCGCTGCTGCTCGCCGCCCGACAACTGGGAAGGCATCGCCTCGGCGCGGTGCCGGATGTCGAGCGCGTTCAGCAGCGCAAGCGCCTGGGCGCGCGCCGCGGCGTTGGCGACCCCAGCCAGCATCGGCAGCAAGGCGACGTTGTCGGTCACGTTCAGGAAGGGAATCAGATACGGCGCCTGGAACACGAAGCCGATCCTGTCCCGGCGCAGCGCGCGCAGGTCGCGCACCTTCCAGCCCTTGTCGAAGATCAGCTCCTCACCCAGCGTCATGCGTCCGGCGCTGGGGTCGATGACCGCACCGAGGCACTTCAGCAGCGTGCTCTTGCCCGAGCCGGACGGACCGATCAGGCCGACCACCTCGCCGGGGGCGACCCGCATGTTCACGCCCTTCAGGGCATCGACCGCCGTGTCGCCATGCCCGTAGCGCTTGGTCAGCCCTTCGATGAGGATGCCGCGGCCTGTCTGGAGGCTCATCTCAACCCCCGATCGCTTCGGCGGGATCGACACGCAACGCGAGTCGGATCGACACCAGGCTGGCGAGCACGCAGATGATCATGACTGCCGCAAAGCCGGCAATCGTGTCGGCGGGCACGAGCAGGACGTACTTCGGAAAGAACGGCGCCGAGAAGGTGGCGGTGATCTTGCCGACCACGAAGCCGATCAGCCCGAGCGCCACCGCCTGCTGCAGGATCATCGCCGCGATCGTGCGGTTGCGCGTGCCGATGAGCTTGAGCACCGCGATCTCGCGGATCTTGTCCATCGTCAGCGTGTAGATGATGAAGGCGACGATGGCTGCGCTCACGACTGCAAGGATGACGAGAAACATCCCGATCTGGCGCGCCGAGGTGGCGATCAGCTTGCCGACCAGGATGCCTTCCATCTGGGCGCGGGTATAGACCGTCAGCCGCTGCCAGCGCCGGATGGATTCGGCCACTTCGTCCGGCGCGTAGCCCGGCGCGAGGGTCACGAGCACGGCATTGACGTAGGGGTTCGTGCTCTGCGAGGCCAGCACCGCATCGAGCAGCCCCGGCACGCCGGGACGGTTCAGCGCCGGGTTGGCCTCGGTGCGGCGCCGGCCCTGCCAGATGGCGTCGTTGTCCTTCAGGAACTGGGCCTCCTGCGCATCCTTGAGCGGAATGAACACCATCGGGTCGCCGGAGGACGAAACCATCCGTCTCGTGAGGCCGACGACGGTGTAGTGATTGCGCCGGATGCCGAGCCGGTCGCCGATCCGGAACCCGGCCGCGATGTCGGCCACCGCCTCGTAATGAGCGCGCGTGATCTGCCGTCCCGCGACCAGATAGGGCGGCCAGCCGGGTACCTGTCCCGGCTGCCCGGCGGCGATGCCGACCACCATCGCGCGCACGTCCTGCGTGCCCTTGCGTACCTGCATGGTGAGGTAGGTGACGTTTGCCGCGCGCGCGACGCCGCGCACGCCGAGCAGGCCGCGGTAGACGTCGTCATGCACGCTGGAGGATTCGGCATAAGGCCCGAGCGTGTCGCGCTGCACCACCCAGAGGTCGGCGCCGCTGTTGTCGAGCAGCGCCTTGCCGTCATCGACCATGCCCCGGTACACGCCCGCCATCACCAGCGTGACGCCGATCAGCAGCCCCAGGCCCATCCCGGTGAAGACGAACTTGCCCCACCCATGCAGGATGTCGCGGCCGGCGAGGCTGATCACCTGTGCGCTCCCGGGAGGGTGGAAACCACATCGATGCGGCTGCCGCTGCTCAGGGCGCGCTCGCTGTAGAGCACGATCTCCTCACCCGCCGTCAGTCCCGCGCGAACCTGCACCCGTCCGTCGAGGTCCGCCGCACCCAGCTTGAGCGGCGCGAAGTGCAGGCGTCCTTCCTTCACCTGCCACACCCCCACCTCGCCCGCCTCGCGCCTGAGGGCGGCGTTGGGAACCACCACGGCAGCCGGCGCCGGCGGCAAGGCGACCGTCACCTCGGCAAGTTCGCCAAGCGGCGGCATGGGCTCGGGCCTGCTGTCGAACACGACCTTGGCGAGAAGCTCCTCGGTGACGGCGTCGGCCCTCGGCTCCACCCGCAGCACACGCCCCGGCAGCGGCGCCTCGCTGCGCGAGCGCAGGACGATGGCGGCCTCCAGGTCGCGTGCGAGCTCGCCTGCACCGACCTGATCCAGCCGCAGGTTTATCCAGAGGCTGGAAGGATCGATCAGCTCCACGACCGCCTGCCCGGCGACCACCGTGGTGCCCGGCTCGGCCTCGCGCAGCGTGACCACGCCATCGACGGGCGCGACGAGTCTCAGGTTCTCGAGCTGGGCCACGAGGGCGGCGCGCTCCGATTGCACGCGCGCAAGCTCCTCTCGCGCCGCGATGAGGCCGGCTTCGGCGATCTCGCGCTCCTGGCGGCGGGTGATCGCGACCTCCTCGCTCGCGGCCTGCAGCGCACTGAGCTTGTCGTAGCGCCGCGACTGCGCCTGCGCGAAGGCCTGGCGTGCCTCGGCTTCGCGAACACCCGCACGGGCGCGCTTGAGCGCCGCGTCCTGCGCACGGATGCGATCGGACAGATCGACCGCATCCATCTCGCCCAGCACCTGGCCCGCGCTCACCCGGTCGCCCACCTGCGCCTCGACGCGGCTGACCCGTCCGGCCAGCGTCGGACCGATGCGATAGGTGTGGCGCGCCTCCACCGTGCCGATGCCGAACAGGGTGGGCGACACCGTGCCCTCCTGCACGCGCACCACCGTCACCTTGACCGGAGCCAGCGGCCCGGAGCGCATCGCGACATACGCGAACACGGCCAGCAGCGGCACGATGATCGCGATCAGGGCGATGCTGCGCCCATGCAGCTTCAGCGCCCGCATGGCGAGCTCCGGATGCCGGCGAGATAGATGGCGAACACCCGTGGCGCGCTCGCCCGCATCAGCCCCATGTCGCCTGCGATCAGGGACTGCATCACCAGGCCCTGGATGGTGCCGACAAAGAGCGTTGCGGCCGCGTCGACGTCGCATTCAAGCGCGACCTCGCCCGCCGCCTTGCCGGCCTCGAGATGGGTCCGGATGCGCTGCCCGTAGCGCCCGAGCAAGGCCTGGGCGGCTCGTTTGGCCGGCGTCGCCTCCGCGCGCTGGAGCTCGCCGAACAGCATGCGGGGAACACCGGGGTGTTCGATGACGAAATCCACATGCGCCTCGAAGATCGCCTGCAAGGCTGCAATCGGTGAAGCGCCCGCGCTGGCCGCATGGTCGACGCGGGCGAGCAGCCGATCGGCGACCCAGTCCATGACCGCCTCCCAGATCGCGTCCTTGGTCGGGAAGTGACGGAACAAGGCGCCTTGCGTCAGCTTCATGTGGCTGGCAATGGCTGCCGTGGTGATCTCGCTCGGGTTCTGTTCGGCAGCCAGGGCCACCACGGCTTCCACGGTGACCTCTCGACGGGCCTCGGCCGGAAGATGCTTGGCGGGCATGGCAATCTCACAAAGTAAGTAAGCAGTTACTATCTTAGTCGCTCACGCCCTTTCTGCAAGCCAGGATCGCGCCCTCGCGCACGGTCCGACTCTCGGAAGGCTTCCAGGCGGCGGCACGCGCGCCAGCAAGCGTGCTGGCGAGCGCCATGGGTGATGTCATGATTCCGGTTCGCGCTGCTGCGTCGTCCGATCGGACGATGCCCACCCGCCATCGAAACCCGTAGCGTGGCCAGTACCGCACATGCCCGCAGCGGCGGGCCTCACGCCCCCCCATGGAGACATTCAGATGGTCATCGACAAGACAAGAACAATCGCCGTCATCGGCGGCACCGGCAAGCTCGGGGCCGCCCTCGCCCGTCGCTGGGCGAAGGCGGGGCTGCGCGTGGCGATCGGCTCGCGCGACGCCGACAAGGCGCGCGAAGCGGCCGCCGCGCTGGCGGCGGAGACCGGTGCCGCGGTCGATTCGGGACTCAACGCAGAAGTTGCCGCCCGCGCCGACCTGATCGTGGTCAGCGTTCCCTTCGCGTCGCAGGTCGCGACGCTGGAGGAGATCCGCGCGGCGGCGGCCGGCAAGCTGGTGGTGGATACCACGGTGCCGCTGATCCCGCCCAAGGTGATGCGCGTGCAACTGCCGCCCGAGGGCTGCGCCGCGCTGCGCGCGCAGCAGACGCTGGGCGAAGCGGTGCGCGTGGTCTCCGCCTTTCACAACGTGGCCGCCCACAAGCTCGCGACCGACGAGGAGATTGCCTGCGACGTGCTGGTGTTCGGCGACGACAAGGCCGATCGCGCCCAGGTGGTCGCCCTCGCCGATGCCGCCGGCCTGCGCGGCCTGCACGGCGGCGCCCTGGCCAACTCCGCCGCGGCCGAGGCGATGACCTCGGTGCTGATCTTTCTCAACAAGACCTATCGTGTCGACGGCGCCGGGCTGTGCATCACCGGCGCGCTCGACATGAATGCCGACGCCTGAGGATCCGGCCATGGGACGCCGGCTCTGTTTCGAAGCGCTTTCCGGCATCCCCGAGGTCCGGCCTGGCGACGCACTGGCGCCGCTGATCGTGGCGGCGCTGGCGGAGAACGGCAGCGCGCTGGGCCACGACAGCATCGTCGTGTTGGCGCAGAAGATCGTGTCGAAGTCGGAAGGCCGCTTCGCCTGGCTCGATGAGGTCGTCCCTTCCGACAAGGCGCAGGAGCTCGCCCGCATCACCGGCAAGGACGCGCGCCTGGTCGAGCTGACCCTGTCGGAATCGACGCGCGTGCTGCGCGCGGTGCCGGGCGTGCTGATCGTGCGTCACCGCCTGGGCTACGTGATGGCCAACGCCGGCATCGACATGTCCAACGTCCCCGGCGAGGCCGACCGCGAGCGCGCCCTGCTGCTGCCGCTCGACCCAGATGCCTCGGCCGCCGCGCTGCGCGAGACCTTGCGCCTGGCCACCGGGCAGGCGGTGGGCGTGATCGTCAGCGACAGCTTCGGCCGCCCGTGGCGCAACGGCGTGGTGAATGTGGCGCTGGGTTCGGCCGGCATTCCCGCGCTGATCGACCGCCGCGGCGACACCGACCGCCACGGCCGCACGCTGCAGATCACCCAGACCGCCTTTGCCGATGCGGTGGCCGCCGGCGCCGCGGTGGTAATGGGCGAAGGCGACGAGGGCATGCCGGTGGTGATCGCCAGTGGCTTCATGCCGGCCGCGCCCGAGACGGATTGCCGGGCGCTGGTGCGCCCGATCGAGACGGACCTGTTCCAATGAGCCCGACCAACACCCTTGCCCTGAGTGGCGGCGTCGGTGGCGCCAAGCTCGCAGACGGACTGCTGCACGCGGCCGGCCGTGGCCGGCTCACCGTGGTGGTCAATACCGGCGACGACTTCACCCACCTCGGCCTGCACATCTCGCCCGACATCGACACCGCGCTGTACACGCTGGCCGACCTCGCCAACCCCGAGACCGGTTGGGGCCGGCGCGACGAGACCTGGACCTTCATGGATGCGCTCGCCCGCCTCGGCGGCGAGACCTGGTTCCGGCTCGGCGATGGCGACCTCGCCACCCATGTCGAGCGCACCCGCCGGCTGGCCGCCGGCGAACCGCTGTCGGCCATCGTCGCCGACTTCGCGCGTCGCTTCGGCATCGCCGCCGACATCGTGCCGATGTCCGACAAGCCGCTGCGCACCCGGGTGCGGACGGACGAAGGCACGTTCGACTTCCAGGACTATTTCGTCCGCCAGCAATGCCGGCCGGTGACGCGCGCAGTCGAGTTCGTGTTCGCGCCCGACACGCGACCCTGCGCCGCGCTCGAAGCGGCGCTCGCCGACGAGGCGCTGGGCGCCATCCTGATCTGCCCGTCCAACCCCTACCTGAGCATCGCTCCCATCCTCGCCGTGCCGGGGCTGCGTGCGCTGCTGCGGGCGCGCGGCGTACCGATCGTCGCGGTCTCACCGCTGGTGGGTGGCGCCGCGGTGAAAGGGCCGACGGCGAAGATCATGAGCGAGCTCGGCGTGCCGGTGAGCGCGGACGAGATCGTCCGCCACTACGGCGACCTGCTCGACGGCTTCGTGCTCGATGCGCGCGATGCGCACCTGCGCGAGCGGATCGGCGTGCCGGTGCATGTGACCGACACGCTGATGCTGACGCCCGCCGACCGCATCCGCGTCGCGCAAGAGACCCTGGCCTTCGCAGCTGCCCTGCCCCGCAGGCCCTGACCCAGGCGCGCGTCGTCCATCTGCACATCGATGCCGACGCGCGGCCCAAGAAACCGAGCTTTTTCACATTCAGCCGGAATGCATCCTGAGGTCAATCGCAAACGCCTGTTTTTAAATGCCTTAGCGCATTTTTCGAGCGCTCTCGAAGTGTCCCGAAGCGAGTAGCCGTCCGCGTATACGAGGTGTTCCAATCCTGGCAAGGACAGCGCCAGGACCATGCAGACACCACACCTCACCCACCTTGCAGCCCCTGCGGGCTCGACCCCGGTTGCAGGCAAGCGATGACGGCCTATCTCGTCCTCGCTTCCCTCGCCGTCCTGCTCGCACTGCTGTTGAGCGGCCGCTTCAAGCCCGCGAGCCTGTTCGTCAGCTGGGCGGTCGGGTATCACCTGCTGATCGGGACGGACGAAAGGAGCTTTCTCGCCAGCTATGTGAATCCGGGGGTCGTCACGCTGGCGCTGTTGCTGATGGTCTCGCTGGTCCTGGAGCGCGCGCCGCTGCTCGACGCCTTGCCGGCGCGCCTCCTGCGCGGACGTCCGACGCTGGCCGTGTTGCGGCTCACCGGCTTCACCGCGATCGCGTCGGCCTTCATCAACAACACCGCGATCGTCGCCGCGCTGCTCGGCACCCTGGCCCGGCAACGCCATCTCCCGCCCTCCCGCGTCCTGCTGCCGCTGTCGTACGCCGCGATACTGGGTGGCATCACCACCTTGATCGGCACGTCGACCAACCTCGTCGTTAACGCCTTTGCCGTCGAGGCCGGGCTGCCCCCGATGGGAATGTTCGACCTCGCCTGGGCCGGTGTGCCGATCGCGGTCGTGTGCCTGATCGTGCTCGCCATCGGCAGCCGCCATCTTCCCCTTCATCAGGGCGGCTCCGAGGAGCAAGCCCAGCGCTACTTCCTCGAAGCACGAGTGATGCCGGGCGCGCCGCTGGTCGGACGCACGATCGAACAGAACCGGCTGCGCCAGCTCGATGGCCTGTACCTGGTCGAGATCGTTCGCAACGCTCACCTCATATCACCCGCGAGTCCGAGCGAGATCCTACAGGCGGACGACCGCCTGATCTTCACCGGCGAGATCGCAAAGGTATCGACGCTCCAACGCTTTCCCGGTCTGCAACTTTTCGGCCATCAGAGTGGCGCGCTGCTGCACTCGAATCTCGTCGAGGTCGTGATCACCGGCGAATCGGAGCTCGACGGGCGCACCCTGCGCGATCTGGATTTCCGCACCATGTTCGACGCGGGGGTGGTCGGCATCCGCCGTGGCAACCAGCAGCTCTCGGGTCAGCTGGGGCGGATCGTCCTGCACGCCGGCGACTGCCTTCTGCTTGCCACCGGGGCGGACTTCGGCCAGCACCGCAACCTCGACCGCAACTTCGTCATCGTCAGCGGCGCCCCCGTCAGGCCCCGTTTGAGTCCGCGTCAAAGCCTCCTGGCCTTTGCCGGCTTCTTCGCCGTGATCGCGCTGGCAGCACTCGAGCGCCTGCCGCTGCTGCCGGGGCTGCTGATGCTGACCGGGCTGTTCATCGCGTCCGGCCTGCTGGAGGTGGCGGAGATGCGTCGGCGTTTTCCCTTCGAACTCGTGCTGATCATCGGATCGGCGCTGAGCATTGCGCGGGTCATGGAGGATTCGGGCGCCGCCGGGCTGATCGTGCAGGCAATGAGCGCGGTGTCCGCCGGCCATGGCGTCTGGGGCGCCTTCATCGGGGCCTACCTGATCACGTTGCTCCTGACCGAGGTGCTCACCAACAACGCTGCCGCCGCGCTCGGCTTTCCAATCGCACTGGCGGCCGCACGAGCCTTCGACGCCGATCCGACGCCCTTCATGATGATCGTCTGCTACGGCGCGAGCGCCGGCTTCCTCGTTCCTTTCGGCTACCAGACGCACCTGATGGTGTTCTCCACCGGGCACTACCGCGCCATGGACTTCGTGCGCCTGGGCCTGCCCATCACGCTGGCCTACAGCACCGTGGCGCTGATGGTCGTCCCCTACCTGTTTCCCCTTTACCCCTGATGCGGTCCCGCAGCGCAAAAACCGAGCTTTTTCACATTCAGCCGGAACGCATCGCAAGGCAAGTCGCAACACACTGTTTTATAGATAGTTTTATTTCGCGCCCAGCAATCGCCCAGGGGCTCAAAGCGAGTAGCCGGCGTCGTATCTGAGATGTTTCAATTTTGCCAAGGACAGCACCCAGACCATGCAGACACGACACCTCGAACCTCTCGCAGCCCACTACACCGCCCCCGCTTCGCAGCGTGTCACGCGCACTGCCACGGCCGGATCGCCGGGAGCACGGCCATGAGCTGCTGGGCCCTGGTTCCGCTCAAGGCGCGCCGCCTCGGCAAGACGCGGCTGTCCGGCATGCTGGATGAAGCCGCCCGGGCCGGGCTGGTGCAGACGATGCTCGATACCGTGTTGTCGGCCCTGTCCGCGGCGCAGGAGATCGATCGCATCGCCGTGGTCAGCAGCGAACCCGAGCGGATCCCTGCCGGCGTCCTCGCCCTGCCCGACCCCGGCGAGGGCCTGAATCCGGCGCTGAGCGCGGCCGCCGACAGACTGCTCGACCACGGTGCGAGTTCGCTGCTGGTCATCCACGCCGACCTGCCGCTGCTGCGGGCGAGCGAGATCGACCAGTTCGTGCGCGCCGGCCGCCACCAGGGCATGGCGCTGGCGGCAGACCGCCACGGCACCGGCACCAACGCGCTGTTCGTCGCGGACGGGCTGGACTTCCCCTTCCGGTTCGGCACCAACAGCCTGTCGCGCCATCTGGCCGAAGCCCGCCTGCGCCGGATCACGCCCGCCCTGCCCGCGCTCAACGGCCTCGCCATCGACATCGACACCCCTGCCGACCTCGCCTGCCTGTGGCCGGCCGCCGCAGCCCCGTTCACATCCTCCCGCTGGAGTCCGACGCCATGCACGACCTCACTCTGAGCCTTCTCGACCGCGCGCTGGCAGGACACACGCTGTCGGCGGAAGACATCCACCTGCTGGCCGAGCACGCGACGCACGCCGAGTTGCTGCAGACCGCCGAGACCCTGACGCTGGCCGGGCACGGATCGAACGTGGGCTATTCGCGCAAGGTCTTCATCCCGCTCACCCGGCTGTGCCGCAATACCTGCGGCTACTGCACCTTCGCCACCACGCCGAAGTCGGTGCCGAGCGCCTACCTGAGCGCCGACGAAGTGCTGGCCATCGCCCGCGCCGGGGCGGCGGCAGGCTGCCACGAGGCCTTGTTCACTCTCGGCGAGCGTCCGGAGTCGCGTTACCAGGCGGCACGCGACGCCCTCGCCGCGCTCGGCCACGGCTCGACCGTCGAATACCTGGCGGAGATGGCCGCACTGGTGCATCGCGAGACCGGGCTGCTGCCGCATGTGAACCCCGGCACCATGAGCGCCGAGGAGATCGCCCTGCTGCGCCCGCCGTCGGCGTCGATGGGCATCATGCTGGAGTCGTCCTCCACCCGCCTGTGCGAACGCGGCGGCCCGCACTGGAAGTGCGTGGACAAGCATCCCGAGGTCCGCCTCGACACCTTGCGCCTCGCCGGCGAACAGGCGGTGCCGATGACCACCGGCATCCTCATCGGCATCGGCGAGACGCGGCGCGAACGCGTGGACTCCCTGCTCGCGCTGCGCGACCTGAACGCGGCGCACGGGCACCTGCAGGAGATCATCGTGCAGAACTTCCGCGCCAAGCCAGGGACCGTGATGGCAGGTGCGGACGAGCCCGGCCTGGACGATCACACCTGGACGATCGCGATGGCGCGCCTGATCTTCGGCGCCCGCATGTCGATCCAGGCGCCGCCCAACCTGAGACCCGGCGAGCTCGGCCCGCTGCTGCGCGCCGGCGTCAATGACTGGGGCGGCATCTCGCCGGTCACCCTAGACCACGTGAACCCGGAAGCAGCCTGGCCGCAGATCGACGCGCTCGCCGCCGAGACCGCAGCGCACGGCCGCCACCTGCGCCCGCGCCTGCCGCTGATCCCGTCCTTCGTGCGCGAGGCTGCGCGGTGGACCGACACGGCGATGTGCACCGCCCTGCTGCGCCGCGCCGACGCCAGCGGCTTCGCCCGCGCCGACGACTGGATCGCCGGCACCGGCCAGGCCCCCTCGCCCGCCGCGCTGCGCGCCTTCGCACCGCAAGCGGGCGCCACGGCGCCATCGCAGGCCATCCGCGCGCTGCTCGACAAGGCCCTGGCGGGCCGCGAGCTGGCCGAGGACGAGATCGTGCGCCTCTTCGATGCGCACGGCGCGGACCTGCACGCGGTGATGGCGGCCGCCGACCGCCTGCGCCGCGACACCGTGGGCGAGGCAGTCACCCACGTGCGCAACTGCAACATCAACTACACCAACATCTGCCAGCACCGCTGCGGCTTCTGCGCCTTTGCCAAGAGCCACGCCGCTTCCACGCTGCGCGGCCCGGCCTACCGGCTCGAAGCCGAGCAGGTTGCCGCCCGTGCGCTCGAAGCCTGGGCACGCGGCGCCACCGAAGTGTGCATGCAGGGCGGCATCCACCCGCACTACACCGGCGACACCTACCTCGAGCTGCTGGCGGCGGTGAAGCGCGCGACGCCCGATATTCACATCCATGCCTTCTCGCCGCTGGAGATCCGGCACGGCGCCGCCACCCTCGGCCTGTCGCTGCGCGACTACCTGCGCCGCCTGCGCGACGCCGGCCTGCGCACGCTGCCGGGCACGGCGGCGGAGATCCTCGACGACGAGGTGCGCGCCATCATCTGCCCGGACAAGCTCGACACCGCGCAATGGCTCGAGGTGATGGCGGCCGCGCACGCGGTCGGCATCCGCAGCACCGCGACCATCATGTTCGGCCATGTGGATGCGCCGCGGCACTGGGCGCGCCACCTGCTCGCCATCCGCCGCCTGCAGGCCAAGACCGGCGGCTTCACCGAGTTCGTGCCGCTGTCCTTCGTGCATATGGAGTCGCCGCTGTGGCACAAGGGCCGCGCACGTTCCGGCCCGACGCTGCGCGAATCGGTGCTGATGCACGCGGTCGCCCGCCTGGTGCTGCATCCGCTGATCGCGAACATCCAGACCTCGTGGGTCAAGATGGGCGCCGAAGGCGCGGCGCTCTGCCTGCAGGCCGGTGCCAACGACCTCGGCGGCACGCTGATGTACGAATCGATCACGCGCGCGGCGGGCGGCGCCAACGGCCAGTTGATGGAGACCGCCGACCTGCGCGCGATCGCGGCGCGCTGCGAACGTCCGCTGCGACAGCGCAGCACGCTCTACGAGGCGGTGCCGCCTGCGGCCGATGGGGCCGCGGTCGGGCCACCCCAACGCCCGCGCCAGGTGCATAGGCTGCACGCGACCGCCTGAACCCCCACGCTCCACGCAGTACCGAACCGCGCCGCCCCGGCGGCGCGGCCGGCCCCCCTCGGCCCTAGATCCCGCAACAAGCTGGAGAATCCATGACACTCACCCACCTGCAACGGCTCGAAGCCGAAAGCATCCATATCCTGCGCGAAGTCGTCGCCGAGGCCGACAACCCGGTCATGCTGTATTCGATCGGCAAGGACAGCGCGGTGATGCTGCACCTGGCGATGAAGGCCTTCTATCCGGCGGTGCCGCCCTTTCCGCTGCTGCACGTCGACACGCGCTGGAAATTCCAGGAGATGTACCGCTTCCGCACCCGCATGGCGCAGGAGACGGGCATGGACCTGCTGGTGCACATCAACCCCGAGGGCGTCGAGAAGGACATCAACCCCTTCACCCACGGCTCGGCGATCCACACCGACATCATGAAGACCGAGGGCCTCAAGCAGGCGCTCGACCAGTACGGCTTCGACGTCGCCTTCGGCGGCGCGCGCCGCGACGAGGAGAAGTCGCGCGCCAAGGAGCGCGTGTTCTCCTTCCGCACCGCCCAGCACCGCTGGGACCCGAAGAACCAGCGTCCCGAGCTGTGGAAGCTCTACAACGCCAGAAAGCACAAGGGCGAGTCGATCCGCGTGTTCCCGCTGTCGAACTGGACCGAGCTCGACATCTGGCAGTACATCTACCTGGAGAACATCCCGATCGTGCCGCTCTACTACGCCGCCGAGCGGCCGGTCGTCGAGCGCGACGGCACGCTGATCATGGTCGATGACCACCGCATGCCGCTCAAGCCCGGCGAGGTGCCGATGATGAAGAATGTGCGCTTCCGCACCCTGGGCTGCTACCCGTTGACCGGCGCGGTGGAGTCCGAAGCCGACACCCTGCCGGCGATCATCCAGGAAATGCTCCTCACCCGGACGTCCGAGCGCCAGGGCCGGGTGATCGACCACGATTCCGCCGCTTCCATGGAAAAGAAGAAACAAGAGGGGTATTTCTGATGGCACACGTTTCCGACCTCATCGCCACCGACATCAAGCAGTACCTGCAGGCACACGAACACAAGAGCCTGCTGCGCTTCATCACCTGCGGCAGCGTGGATGATGGCAAGAGCACCCTGATCGGGCGCCTGCTCTACGAATCGAAGATGCTGTTCGAGGACCAGCTCGCCGCGGTCGAGGCCGACTCGAAGAAGTTCGGCACCCAGGGCGACGCGATCGACTTCGCGCTGCTGGTCGACGGCCTGGCCGCCGAGCGCGAGCAGGGCATCACGATCGACGTGGCCTACCGCTTCTTCTCCACCGACAAGCGCAAGTTCATCGTCGCCGACACCCCGGGCCACGAGCAGTACACCCGCAACATGGTCACCGGCGCGTCGACCGCGGACGTGGCGATCCTGATGGTCGATGCGCGCAGGGGCATCCTCACGCAGACCCGGCGCCACAGCTACCTGGTGTCGCTGCTGGGCATCCGCCACATCGTGGTGGCGATCAACAAGATGGACCTGGTCGACTACTCGGAGAAGGTCTTCCGCGACATCCGCGAGGACTACGCCGCCTTTGCCGCGCAGATCGGGCTCGAGGACGTGAGCTTCATCCCGCTGTCGGCCTTCAGGGGCGACAACATCATCGAGCCCAGCAATGCGATGCCCTGGTACCACGGCAGCACGCTGATGGCTTACCTGGAGACGGTCGAGATCGACGACGCACGCATGCAGCGCGCGCCCTTCCGCCTCCCGGTGCAATGGGTCAACCGCCCCAACCTGGATTTCCGCGGCTTCGCCGGCCAGGTGGCGAGCGGCGTGATCCGCCCGGGCGACCGCATCCGCGTGCAGCCCTCCGGGCGCGAGAGCACGGTGGCGCGCATCGTCACCCACGGCGGCGACCTGGCGCAGGCCGTCTCCGGCCAGTCGGTGACGCTGACGCTGGCCGACGAGATCGACATCTCGCGTGGCGACGTGATCTCCACGGTGGAAGCGCCCGCCGAGGTGGCCGACCAGTTCGAGACCACGCTGGTGTGGATGCACGACGAGCCGATGCTGCCCGGCCGCCCCTACCTGCTCAAGATCGGCGCCAAGACGGTCGCGGCCACGATCACCGACATCAAGTACCAGGTGAACGTGAACACGCTCGAGCACGTCGCGGCCAAGAAGCTGGAACTGAACGCGATCGGCGTGTGCAACATCAGCCTCGACCGTCCGATCGCCTTCGATGCCTACCGCGACAACCGCGACACCGGCGGCTTCATCCTCGTCGACCGGCTGTCCAACAACACCGTTGGTGCCGGCCTGCTGCACTTCGCGCTGCGCCGTGCGCACAACATCCACCTACAGCATGTCGATGTCGACAAGGTGGCGCGCGCAACCCAGAAGCACCAGAAGAGCTGCGTGCTCTGGTTCACCGGCCTGTCGGGTGCGGGCAAGTCCTCGATCGCCAACCTGGTCGAGAAGAAGCTGCACGCGCTGGGCCACCACACTTACCTGCTCGACGGTGACAACGTGCGCCACGGGCTGAACAAGGACCTCGGCTTCACCGACGCCGACCGCGTCGAGAACATCCGCCGCGTGGCCGAGGTCGCGAAGCTGATGGTCGATGCCGGCCTGATCGTGCTCACCGCCTTCATCTCCCCGTTCGAGTCCGAGCGGCGCATGGCGCGCAGCCTGATGGGCGAGGACGAGTTCATCGAGATCTTCGTCGACACGCCGCTCGAGGTCGCCGAGCAGCGCGACGTCAAGGGCCTCTACAAGAAGGCGCGCCGCGGCGAGCTGAAGAACTTCACCGGCATCGACTCGCCCTACGAGGCGCCGGAGAACCCCGAGCTGCGGCTGACCACGCCCCAGCTCTCCCTCGACGCGGCCGCCGACGCGGTCATCGCCACGCTGCGCCTGAGCGGCGTGATCGCCGACTGAAGGCAGCGGGCCCCGCCGGGGCCCGCCCCACCAACGCGAACTGGAACAAACATGACCAAGACCTCCGATCTACGCGCCCTGCTCGACGCCTTGCTGCCAATCGCCCGCGCCGCCGGCGACGAGATCATGCGGATCTACGCCACCGATTTCGCGGTACGCGGCAAGACCGACGCCTCCCCTGTGACCGAGGCCGACGAGCGCGCCGAAGCCCTGATCCTTCCCGCGCTCGCCCGCCTCACCCCGGACATTCCGGTGGTCTCCGAGGAGGAGGCCGCGGCCGGGCGCATTCCCGCGGTGGGCGAGCGCTTCTGGCTGGTCGATCCGCTCGACGGCACCAAGGAGTTCATCAGCCGCAATGGCGAATTCACCGTGAACATCGCGCTCATCGAGCGCGGCGTACCGGTACTCGGCGTCGTCTTCGCGCCTGCGCTCGACCGCCTGTTCGCCGGTGGCGCGACGCTCGGCGCGATGGTCGAGGACAAGGGCGTGCGCCGCACGATCGCGTGCCGCACACCGCCCGCCGAAGGCCTGACCGTGGTGGCCAGCCGCTCGCACGGCGACGCCGAAGCGCTGGCCGCCTTCCTCGCGGGGCGCAAGGTCGCCAGCCAGACCAACGCCGGGTCGTCGCTCAAGCTGTGCCTGGTCGCCGCCGGCGAAGCCGATGTCTATCCGCGCCTCGGCCGCACCATGGAATGGGATATCGCCGCCGGCGACGCCGTGCTACGTGCCGCCGGCGGCATCGTCCGCACGCTCGATGGCACCACCCTGCGTTATGGCAAGGCCGATTTCGCCAACCCCCACTTCGCCGCCTGGGGCACGACCGCCTCGGCCTAGCGCAACAAAAACCGAGCAAGGCTCAGTTTATGCAAAAGGGACTCTGAAGCAGCCTGCAAGCCACTGTTTACAGGACGCTTTGAATCCACCCGCCGTTCGCCTACGTACATCGAAAGCGAGTAGCCAGGCGGTGGATGGCTTGCTCCAATGACCCCGTCACGCAAAGGAAAGCCCATGGCCTCCCACCACTCTCCACTGCGCCGCAGCCCGACCCAATCCCGAGCGACCGCGACCCTGCGCGCGATTCGCGAAGCGGCCCTGCGCATTCTCAAGGAGGAGGGGCATGCACGCCTGACCACCAACCGCATCGCCGAGGTTGCGGGGGTCAGCATCGGCAGCCTTTACCAGTACTACACCGACAAGCACGCCATCGCGGCCGACATCTGCAATGCGCTGCTGACCTCGGAGCTCGACGAGATCAAGCGGCTGGACCGCCAGGCAATCGCCCTGGCGGAGAACTCGCTCGATGCGACGCTGGCCTTCTTCGTGGAGGAACAGGTTGCGCGCCACCGCCGCCTGTACCTGCAACTGCAGGACTTCTACCTCGAGATCCACTGGAAGTACGACTTCGAGGCCTATTCACGCAAGCGCTACCCCAACAAGCCAAGCACTGCCGAGTGGCTGCCGTCCGCCCTCGGACGCCACAAGGGCGCGTTGCGGGTGAACAACTTCGCGCTCGCCGCGCAGATGGTGGCCAACGCGCTCGAAGGCACGATCCACGCCACGCTCGACCGCAACCCGGACCTGATCCTGACCCAGGACTTCGTCGACGAGCTGCACGCCATGCTCGTCCGCTATCTCAAGAAGATACCCGGCGAAGGCATCCCGAACGACTAAGGAGACCCCCTTGCTGTACTACTTCGACTTCACCGTCTGGTTCAAGCTGCTGCGCCTCGTCGGCCAGGAGCCCAACGCGCGCCGGCGGCGCGGGCTGTATAAGCTCCTGCTGCTGCATGTGCCACTGCGCGCCGCGTTCACCGCCGTGTGCTTCTTCCTCGACGGCATCCTGTTCCCCGGCCTGTGGCGCACGCGCGTCAAGACGCCCGTCTTCATCATCGGCCACGCGCGCAGCGGCACCACGCTCGCCCACCGGCTGATGGGTGCGGACGAGCGTTTCTCCACCTTCAAGTACTACGAGCTGCTCCTGCCCTCGCTGCTGCAGAAGAAGCTCGTGCGCCTGGCCGCATGGATCGACGCCCACCTGCTCGGGCGCGCGCTCGAGCGCAGGCTGCAGGCCTGGGAGAAGCGCAAGTTCGGCCCCATGCAGCACATCCACAAGATGGGCCTGACGATCCCGGAAGAAGACGACCTGCTGTACTTCAACTCCTGCGCCTCGGGCTTCTGGCTGACCAAGCTCCCGTACATGAGCGAGCTCGATTTCTTCCACATCGACCAGCGCCCGGCCGCGAGCCGGCGCCGGATGATGAAGTTCTACAAGGAATGCGTGCGCCGCCAGCTCTACCTGAACGGCAGCGACCGCATCCACCTGAGCAAGAACCCCACCTACTGCGGCCGCGTCGAGTCCCTGATCGAGGCCTTTCCCGATGCGCGCTTCGTGATCCTCTACCGCAACCCACAAGAGACCATCCCCAGCCTGCTCAAGCTCCTCAACGTGGGCTGGAAGCTGCAGGGCAACCTGTCCGAGGACCGCATCCGCGAATCCAACCAGGTGATGACCGGGCTCTCCTACGAGTCCTACCTGCATCCGCTCGCGGTGCTGGAACGCCACCCCGAGACCCCGCGCGCGGTCATCGACTACCGGCGCCTGACCACCGACCCGAAGGGCACGATCGAGGACGTCTACCGCGACCTCGGGCTCGACATCACCCCCGCCTTTGCGAGCTTCCTCGAGGCCGAGGCCGCCCGTACCCGCAAGCACGAAACCGAACACCGCTACAGCCTGGCCGAATTCGGCCTCGACGACGGCGAGATCCGCGCGCGGCTGGCGCCCCTGTTCGAGCAATTCCACTGGGACGAAGACGTCCCCGCCGCCCAACACAAGGACAAGGAAAAGGAGCTGGCCCATGCATGAGCCCAACCCCCGGCACGATGCCGTCTTCGAGGCCGTCAAGGCCCACGTCGAGCCCCGCGACCCAGAGACACGCGACGCCGCAGTCCAGCTGCGCCAGGCCTGGGACGGCATGATCGCGCAGCTGCAGGACGCCCGCGACGCCATCGACGACCCCAAGCTGTGGCCCCCGCCCGCCACGCCGCGCAACCTCGCCGAAGGCTACCGCTACGTGCTCGGCTTCCTGTACGGCTCGATCTCGCGCTGTCTCGGTCCGACGCCGGAGTTCCCTTACTTCGTGCGCGCCATCCAGCCGCTCAACCGCTCGACCATCGACAACTGCGACGCTCTCTACCTGATGGCGCCGATCGACGGCAACTACAGCTACACCATCCGCGGTCGCGCCGCCGACACCAGCGCCTGGCGCGGCGGCAAGGCGCCGGCCGGGGTGCGCAAGGCCCCGCACTACGTGATCTTCGAGACGCCCAGCGGCTACTCGGGCGAAAGCGGCAGCCTCAAGGAGATGACCCCCGGCTCGCGCATCAACTGCGCGGAGCTGGACTGCACCGAGCTCAAGGTGGAGGCCGACGGCCGCTTCGAGATCCTGCTCGCGCCCGAGAAGCCGCCCGGCTACGAGGGCAACTTCATGCTCACCCGCGCCAGCCGCACGCGCAAGCAGAAGGACGGCAGCAGCGTCACGCGCGAGTACGTGAGCCAGCTGGTGATGCTGCGCGAGCTGTTCTCCGACTGGGAGCATGAGGACCTGCTCGAGCTCTTCATCTACCGCAACGACCTGCTCGGCAAGCCGATGCCGGCCTACACGCCCGAGGTCGCCGCCAGGCAGATCGCAGACATCGGCCGCTTCACCCGCAACCAGGTGCACTTCTGGAACGAGTTCTACGCCGTCGTGTGCGAGTGCTACGGCGACATGAACGGCGACGGCCAGTGCTTCATGCCGCGTAACGACTTCAACAAGCCCAATGCCGCCTCGCTCGCCACCGCCGGCGGCATGGCCACCAACGTGTATTGCGGCGGCATCTTCGAGCTGGCAGCCGACGAAACCCTGGTGGTCGAGATGCACCAGCCGGTGGAGCCGGTGTACATCGGCTTCAGCCTGGGCAACATGTGGGGCGAATCGCTGGACTTCGCCAACTACCAGAGCAGCCTCGGCGGCCTGCAGGCGCACCGCGATGCCGACAACGTCTTCCGCCTGGTGGTCTCGCACACCGACCCGGGCATCGCCAACTGGCTCGACACCACCGGCCAGCCCGAGGGCTACATGGCGATCCGCTGGGCCTACCCGGTCAAGCCGATGGATAACCTACCGTGGGCGACGGCGAAGAAGGTGCCGCTCGCCGAGCTGCGCCAGCACCTGCCGGCCGACACCTGCCTCGTCACCCCGGAAGAACGCCGCCGCGAGATCGCCGTTCGCCAGGAACACGTCCAGCGTCGTTACCGTCAGCACTGAGAAGGAGCCCTGCATGTTCGAGATCTTCGCTTCAACCCCTGAAAACCTGAACCTGGCCGACATGGGCGCCTTCGCCCGCCGCGTCGAGGCCATGGGCTACGACGGCCTGTTCGTGTCCGACGCGATCCACGACGGCCTGCTGCTCGCCTGCCAGGCGCTGTCGGCAACCTCGAAACTCAAGGTCGGCACCTCGGTGCTGATCGTCTTCCCGCGCAGCCCGATGAACGTCGCGCTCGCGAGCTGGGACCTGCAGAAGATGTCGGGCGGCCGCTTCGAGCTCGGCATGGGCACGCAGATCAAGCAGAACATCGAGGATCGCTATTCGGCGCGCTGGCTGCCGCCGGCCGCCGGCATGCGCGAGTACGTGGGCGCGCTGCGCGCCATCTTCCACGCCTTCCGCACCGGCGAACGGCTCGAGTACATCGGCGAGCACTACAAGTTCACCCGCCTGCAGCCCTTCTTCAACCCGGGGCCGATCGATGCCCCGGACGTGCCGCTGATGCTCGGCGCAGTCGGCCCGAAGATGCTGGAGCTGGTCGGCAAGACCGCGGACGGCATCCACACCCATCCGACCAACACCTCGGTGCGTTACCTGAAGGAAGTGATCCTGCCGCAGATCGCGGTCGGCACCGCGCAGCGCGACCCCGGCCGCGCCAAGCCCTTCATCAGCGCCAGCCAGTTCGTCGCCACCGGGCCGGACGACGCCACCGTCGCCGCCGAGCGCGAACGCTTCCGCGACATGCTGGCCTTCCTCTTCTCAACCCCGGCCTACTGGGCGAGCCTTGAACTGTTCGGCTGGCAGCACATCGGCGAGGCGCTGCTGGCGCTCACCCGCGAGGGGCGTTGGAAGGACATGCCCGGCGTGTTCACCGACGAGGTGCTCGACACTTTCCTGGTGTCCGGTCGCTACGACCAGTTGCCGGAGCAGCTCGCCGCGCGCTTCGGCGGCCTGGTCGACCGCATCACGCTCACGGTGCCGACCGACCCGGCGAACGACGCGGCGGCAGCGGAGGCGATCAGGCAGATCCGCGCCTATCGCTGACGCCCGCGCTCCCCCGACCCAGCGCGCGAAACGGAGGGTGGTGTCGCGGTTGGAGGCGTTCGGGAAGAAGGTCTAGAAGCGGTTGGCCTGCAACCCGGCAAACGAGCCTGACCGTCCAATTACGCCCTTACCGTGAAGATTGATACCGAAGATGCGCTCGATGCGGCCTCAGAGCTCAACGAACCGATGCAGGCGCTGCATCTCGGCGCGGGCCTCTGCCAGCAGCTGGTCCCAGTCGTCCGGCGGATGACCACCTTCCAACATCCTGCGGAATACCCGGTAGGCGTCGTCACCACGCTCGTACGCGCGTTTGGTGTCCTCATCGTTCACCCAGGCGAAGACGATCAGCCTGGTGGGTGCGTGGTAGCGAAAGAACAGGCGGTACTGCTGGAAGAACTTTGCCCGGAACCAGTGCCTGTGCTCGCCACCCAGAGTGCTGCCCTGGCGGTACTCCGACCGCGTCGGATCCTGCGGGATGATGTCGAACGCCAGCCTGGTGATCGCCGCCAGCCGCTTGCTGGCATTCTTCTTCACGTATCCGGCCGGATCCTTGCCCTTGAGGACCTCGACCTGCTGGGCGAGCGCGTCAAGCTGCGCGAGGAACAGCGGATGCGCGAAGACCGTCCAGCCGTGAATCACCAAGGGCTCAGGCTTGCTGCGCGTCATTCATCGTCTGCCGACAAGGCAGCGTCAAGATCCACCTCGACGCCGCCGACCAGCGCCTGCAGCCGATGAACGAAACCCGGGTCGACCGCCTGCAGGCGCTCTGGGTGACTGGCGATGTCGCGGGCGAGGAAGTCGAGGAAATGTCCGAGTACCGGATCATCGCCTGCAGAGGTCTCGGCGCGGGTCAGCACCACCTCGCCGCCGGGGCGGATGCTGTAGTGGATCCTGTCGCGCTTGCCCAGCCGAAGCGCGCGGCGCACGGTTTCCGGCACGGTGGTCTGGTAACGGTCGGTCAAGGTGGATTCGACTTCGAGGCTGGCGGGCATGGCGCACTCCGAGCAGA
The DNA here is from genome assembly GCF_047806685.1 of Thauera sp. WH-1. Lineage (NCBI taxonomy): Bacteria > Pseudomonadati > Pseudomonadota > Betaproteobacteria > Rhodocyclales > Zoogloeaceae > Thauera > Thauera sp. WH-1. Next base: position 17,024 of record NZ_JBLQGP010000025.1, on the reverse strand, counting down.
TGGGGGTGACGCTCCAGATAGTAATGCGGTCGCCCTGCCCATGCAATGCAATCGCATTACTCAAGACCACTGCAGCGGTGGAAGGCTCGGCGTTTGCGACGTTTTCGGTCGCGCCCCTCGAAGCGCCCGTGGGCCGCGCGGCGGAGCACTCAGGCAACCGGCGGGCGGCGGAGGTTCGCGGCAGGCGGGCGAGGCGCCCTCTCAGGCCTCGACCCGCAGCGGCGCGACGCTGTTAAGCAGGATGCGAACCAGCTCGGTCTGCCGCCGCACCCCGGTCTTCGAGAAGATCGCGCGCAGGTGGGCACGCGCGGTATTGCGGCGAATCCCCAGCGCCTCCGCAGCCTCCTCGAGCGAGGCCCCATCGGCCAGCTTGAGCGCGACGGCGGTCTCCGTCGGGGTGAGGTTGAAGAGCTGGCGCACTGCCTCCGCGTCTGCCAGCGTGCGGCCCGCCGGGTCGCGTACGTACAACACCACAACCGGCCTGCCACGCCCGCCCGCCCGCCCACTCACCCGGCGGCAACACCTCGACGACGATGCCCAGGTGCGGCTGACCCGATGGCCGCGATATCGACAAGGCCTCGGCCACGGCCGGCTGGCACGAGGCATGTCGTGCGAAGGCGCCGCGTATCAGGTTCTGCAGCGCGCGGTTGTCACTCGGATAGAAGGCCTCGAGCCGGCCTCCGGCCACTTTGAGGCCGTCGCCATTGGCAAGGATGTCACGCGCAATCGGATTCTGGTCGAACACCCGGCCGCGCTCATCGAGGACGACCGTGCCGACGGACAGGCGGCCCATCGCGCTGGAGTACATCCCGCCCAGGGACTCCTTCCGGCGCAGCTGATTGTGCAGTTGCAGCGCACGGCGCAGGTGCGGCAGCAGGGCCTGGCAACGTGCGCGGTCGCGCTCGCTGAACGCGGGCGCGGACTCCGGGCGCGTGATCCGCAGCGGCAGACGCCCCGCCCCTGCGATCGAGATATCCACCGACATGACGTGAAAGACATCGTGCGGCCTGCACGACTGCTGAAAGTAGGCCGAGCGCCGCCAGTCCGAGCTCGCCATCAGGTCATCGACGACGTGGATCCGGTCCGCCGCCAGGTTCGCGAACGGCGTAAGGTCGTCACGGGCGGGCTCGAAGCGCGCGCTCCCGCCTTCGGCTCCGTCGCCGACCCAGACGATCAGCCCCGGGTCTTCAAGCGATGCCTCGCGCAGGATCAGGGTCAGGAAATTCGCGGCGAACAGGCCTCTCATTTCCTGCAGTGCATCCACCCATTTCTGGTGATCCATTGCGGATGCATAAATGATGCTCACGATGCGATCGTGATGCGCGATGTCCATGTCCGCCGCACGAAAGACCGCGGACGCATCGTGCGCGCTCACGCCATCACCTCAATCTCTAGCCTGCAATCGAGCCCGACATTCATGGAAGGACTATTCCCAAGCCCCCGGTGCAGCTCATCGTCCATCCGGACGATAAGGCCCTCGTCCCCTTTCACGATGTCACATCCGAGCCAGGACCCAACAATCGTCCGGAGCCGGCAGCTTGCCGCTCGAAACTTCAACAGGGGGTCGTGAGACATGCTCGATTTCGATGGAAGGACAATCTTGGTCACCGGTGGCGGTGCGGGTATCGGGCGGGCGACCGTCGAGAAATTCGCCGGCCTGAAGGCGAAGCTACGGGTGATCGAATCGGACGCGGCACGCGCGGCCGACGTGGAAGCCTGGCTCGCCGACCAGGGCGACGGACACCGGGTCTTCCATGGCGACGTGACCAGACCGGACGACGTCGTGCGCGTGTTCGCCGAGCTGACCGCGACGGACGGTGCGCTCGACGTCCTGGTCAACAACGTCGGCGACTCGCTGCAGATGGCAAAGCCCTTCGAAGCGTATTCGGATGCGGAGATCGACCGTCTCTACGGGACGAACCTGCGCCAGGTATTCGAGGTGACGCGCTGCGCCTTGCCGCTACTGAAGGCTCATCGAAGCCCGACCGCAAGCATCGTCAATCTATCGACCATCGAAGCCTTCCGCGGCGTCCCCAACCTGGCGTTCTACTCGGCCTTCAAGACCGCGCTGGCCGGCTTTACCAAGAGCCTCGCCGTCGAGCTGGGTAGCCACGGCATCCGCATCAACCAGGTCGCCCCCGAAGCGACCGAGACCGCCCAGTTGCCCCTTTCGCAGTTCATCAAGCCCGAGTACCGCGAACGCCTGTCGGACTGGGTACCCCTGGGCCGCTATGGCACGGCCGCGGAGATCGCCGACGCTGTCGTCTATCTGGCCAGCGACATGGCGAGCTGGGTCAGCGGCACAACGCTGCATGTGGACGGCGGCGCCCTCGCGGCCAGCGGCTGGTACCGCACGCCGCAAGGCGGCTGGACCATCGCACCGGTCATCCAGACCAACGGTTTCAATTTCTGAGGAGACACACAAGCATGAAGACTCTCGTCGTCGGTGGTACCGGCCTGTTGGGCGGACACGCAGCCTTGCACCTGAAAGCGCATGGGTTCGACGTCACGATCGCATCGCGGACAGCCCCCAAGGCCCCGCTGCTCGCTGCACTTCCATTCATCAGCATCGACTACACGAAAGCCACCGACCCATCGGTGCTGAAAGGATTCGATGCTCTGCTGTTCTGCGCAGGCCAGGACATTCGCCATGTCGATCTCGGGCAGTCCCTGGACGAACAATGGCACGAGCGCAACACCGTCGCCATCCCGCGCTTCTTCGCTGCCGCACGCGATCCGGGCATGCGCCGTGCAGTCCTGCTGGGCAGCTTCTATCCGCAAATGGCACCCGAGCTGATCGAGACGATTCCTTACGTCCGCTCCCGCCATCTGTCGGATGTCGGTGTACGCGCCCTGAACTCGGCCAGATTCGAAGTCGTGTCGGTCAACGCGCCCTTCATGGTCGGCCACGTGCCGGGCCTGCCGAACCCGATGTTCGAAGCCTACGTCGCCTATGCCAAGGGGCAACTGCCCGATGTGCCGGTATTCGGGCCGAAGGGCGGCACCAACTTCATGTCGGTGGGCGCGCTGTCCGAAGCACTGCACCAGGCGCTGCTCAAGGGCACACCCGGCAAGGCCTATCTGGTCGGCGACGAGAATCTGAGCTTTGCCGAGTACTTCAGCCTGTTCTTCGAGGCCGTCGGCAATCCGCAGCCGGTCCCCGAGCTCGACCAGGAACACCCGCTCCTGCCGGACGTCGCCATCTATACCGGGCGCGGCAACTACGCACGCTACGAGCCCGACATGTCCCTGGCCTATCGCCGCAATGACGTGAAGGCTGCCGTGCGCGCCTTGGTCGAGCAGATCAACGCATAGGGTCAGTTCGCGGTCGCATGCGCATGGCAAATGCGACCGCAACCGCGAAGCTCAGCGCCAGCAGCAGGAAGGCCTGCGCATAGGCCTGGAACAGCCCGCCCGTTCCCGCGCCCTCCACCGCCGCGCGCCACTCCACGAACACCGCCACCACCGCCACGCCCAGCACCCCGCCCAGCTGGCGGGTGTAGTTGCTCACCATGGACGCCTGCCCCATCAGCGCGGGCGCGACACGGGCCATGGTGGCCACCATCAGCGCCGGCACCGTCAGCCCGAGGCCGAGGCGCCCGAGCAGGCTGAAGGCGATCACTTCGGCATAGCTGATCTCACCGCCCCGCCAGGCGAACAGCACGAAGGACAGCCCGAACAGCGCCAGCCCCCACACCGTGATCCAGCGCGGCGAATAGCGATCGGTGAGCGCGCCGGCAAGCGGAATCGCCACCGCGAGCAGGATGCCCGAAGGCAGCAGGGCCAGGCCGGCGTAGGTGGCGTCGTAGCCGAGCGCGCTCTGCAGGAAGACCGGGATCAGGTAGGTGGAGGCGTAGAGGCCGAAGCCGTACACGACGGTGACCAGCGCAGCCATCGCGAAGCTGCGCTCGGCGAACAGCTCGAGCGACACGATCGGCGCCGACGCCCGCCGCGCATGGCGCACGAAGGCGAGCGCGCACAGCACCGACAGGCCGAGCAGCGCCAGCGTGCGCGGCGCGAGCAGGCCATGCCCGCGCAGGCTGGCGATGAAGTCGATCGCCAGCAGCGAGGCCGCGCACAGGATCGCCACCCCGAGCCAGTCGAAGCGGTGGCCCGGCGACGGCTCGTGGCGCGGCAGCAGATACAGGCCCAGCACGCCGGCGACCACGCAGAACGGCAGGCTCATCAGGAAGATCGATGGCCAGCCGAAGCGGTCGAGCAGCACGCCGGCGATCGACGGCGCAATGGCCGGCGCGAGCACGATGCCGAAGCCGAGCATGCCGTGCGCCCTGCCCTGGCCGCCAGGCGGAAACAGGCGCATCACCACCAGCATCGGCAGCGGCTGCAGCAGCCCCGCCGCAATGCCCTGCAGGATGCGCATCGCCACCAGGAAGGGGAACCCGTCGGCGAGCGCACCGGCCACGCTGGAGAGCGCGAGCAGCAGGTTGGCCGAGAGGAAGAGGCGGCGAAAGCCCACGCGGTCCAGCAACCAGGGCGTGGGCAGCATGGCCACCGTGAGTGCGGCGAGGAAGCCGGTGACCGCCCACTGCACCTGGTCCTGCCCCATGCCGAAATCCCGCCCCAGCGCCGGCACCGCCACGTTGAAGCTGCTGGTGGCGAGCACCGCGGCGATGGTGGCCAGCCCGACCACGGCGAGCGCCCACCACTTGAACGCCACGCCATGGCGAGCGACAAGGGTTTCGAGCGAGGGCGCTTCAGGCAGGCCGCGCATTGGCGCCTTCAGAGCGGCAGAACGTCATCGGCATCGCGGGTGGGCGGCGTGCCATGCAGCTTAACGCGCCAACGGCTGCCAGCGCGCGCCGCGGCCGATGCCCTGGCCTGCGCCGGAGACGATGGCACGTCTTCCCCCAAGCACACCCGCGCCGCTGACCGCCATCGTTCAGGCCTCCTCCAGGCTCAGGTCGCCGTAGCGCTGCACGTGGAAGTCGCCATCGCCGAGGCTGGCCTGGGCGACGCGGACGCGCTTGAGGTAGAGCCCGACGTCGAGCTCGTCGGTGACGCCCATGCCGCCGTGCAACTGCACCGCCTCGCGGCTGATGCGGTGGGCGGCGTCGCCGGCCTTCCACTTGGCGAGGCTGGCCATGCGCGCGCGCGCCGCGGCGTCGAGCGCCGGGTCGTCCATCGCCGCCAGCCCGGCCATCACCGCGCTGCGTGCGAGCTGCAGGTGCGCATAGCACCACGCGGCGCGGTGCTGCAGGGCCTGGAAGGAACCGATCGGCACGTCGAACTGCACGCGCGTCTTCAGGTACTCGACGGTGGTGTCGAACAGGCTCTGCGTCGCGCCGAGCAGCTCGGCCGCCAGGCACACCCGGCCACGATCGAGCGCCGCGTCGAGCGCGGCGAAGCCCTCGCCTTCCGCGCCGAGCAGCGCCGCGGCGCCGACGCGCACGTCGCTGAGCACCAGCGTGGCGTGGTTGCGCGAATCCAGCGTCTTCATCGGCGACACCTGCACGCCCGGCGCATCCGCGGCGACGACGAACAGGCTGATGCCGCCCTGCTCGCCCGCCTGAGCGCCGGTGCGCGCGGCAACGATGAAGGCGTCCGCCCCCACGCCGTCGGCGACGAAGGCCTTGGTCCCGGTCAGCACATAACCATCACCGTCACGCGCGGCGCGCAGCGCGACCGCGCTCGGGTCGTGGCGCGGCGTCTCATCCACCGCCAGCGCAATGCGCTTGTCGCCGCCGATCAGCGCCGCCATCCACTCCGCCTGCTGCGCTGCGGAGCCGGCGAGCTCGATCACCGAGCCGCCGAGCACGATGCTCGACAGCAGCGGCGAGGCCGACAGGTTGCGGCCGATCTGCTCGAACACCGCACCCAGGCCCTTGCAGCCGAATTCAAGGCCACCGAGCGCTTCGGGAAAGGGAATCGCGCTCCAGCCCATGTCGACCATCTCGCGCCACAGCGCGGCGTCGAAGCCGGCGGCGGAGCCCTCATCGCGCAGCTTGCGCTGGGCGGTGACCGGGCTCTTCGCCATCAGGAACTCGGCGGCGGTGTCGGCCAGCAGTTGCTGTTCTTCGGAATAAACCAGACTCATGACACCCTGCTCCTCACTTGCCCTGCTTGCCGGCGCCGCCGCTGTTGCCCTCGGGCAACTCCAGCACGCGCTTGGCGATCACGTTCAACTGCACCTCGGACGAGCCGCCCGCGATGGTCTGCGCGAAGCTGCCCAGCCAGGCCTTGGTGATCGCCAGCTCCTGCGGCTCGAAGCCCTCGCCTTCCCAGCCCAGCGCGCGGTGGCCGAGCACGTCCACCAGCACCTCGAACTTGTCCTTCTCCTGCTCGGAGTGCACCAGCTTCATGATCGACATCAGCCCGGACACGTTCTTGCGCGCGCGCGCCTCCTCGCCCATGCGCTGGGCGGTGAGGCTGTAGGCCATCTCGTCCATCGCCATCGCGTAGGCGCGCTGGCGCAGCGCGACGTCGGCCGGCGAGGCCGCGTCCTGTGCCGGCAGGTACTTGCCGGCGATCGACAGCAGATCGAAGTGGGTCGGCAGGCTGAACTCGCCGAACTTCGACATCGCCCGCCGCTCGTGCTGCAGCAGCGCCTTGGCCAGGGTCCAGCCGCCGTTGAGCGGGCCGATCAGCTGGCGCTTGGGCACCTTGACGTTGTCGAAGAAGACCTGGCAGAAGGACGACTTGCCGCTGATGAGGTCGATCGGCCGTGCCTCGATGCCCGGCGAGGCCATGTCGACCACCAGCAGGCTGATGCCCTGCTGCTTGGGCACGTCGGGGTTGGTGCGCACCAGCATGTACATCCAGTCCGACTTGTCGCCGTAGGAGGTCCAGATCTTGGTGCCATTGACCACGAAGTGATCCCCGGCATCGACCGCGCTGGTCTTGAGGCTGGCGAGGTCGGAGCCGGCGTTGGGCTCGGAGAAGCCCTGGCACCAGCGGATCTCGCCGCGCGCCATCGGCGGCAGCAGTTCGCGCTTCTGCTCTTCGGTGCCGAACTCCAGCACCACCGGGCCCAGCATCCAGATGCCGAGGTTGATCTGCGGCGGACGGCAGCGCAGGCGGCGCATCTCGGACTCGAGCACCGCGTTCTGCTCCGGGCTCAGCCCGCCGCCGCCATACGCGGCCGGCCAGTCGGGGCAGAACCAGCCCTTGTCGCGCATGCGCTCGAACCACAGGCGCTGGTCCGCGTTCTTGAACTCGACCGTGCGCCCGCCCCACACCAGCTCGCCGTCGGGCATCGCGGTGCGCATCGATTGCGGGCAGTTGGCTTCGAGCCAGGCCCGGGTCTCGCGGCGGAAATCTTCGAGGGTGCTCATGTCTTCTTCCTGTGCGGGGTTCAGCGCGAACGCGGCATGCCGAGGCCGAACTGTGCCACCAGTTCGCGCTGGATCTCGTTGGTGCCGCCGCCGAAGGTCAGCGTGACCGAGGCGCGCACCTCGTACTCCAGCTCGCCGAGCAGGGCCGCGGCGGCCGAGCCCTCATGCACCAGGCCGCTGGCACCGACGATCTCGGAGAGCTTGCGCAGGATGTCGACCACCGACTCCGAGCCGTACACCTTGGTCGCTGACGCCAGCGCCACGTCCATCTGGCCGCGCTCGAGGTCGGCGGCGATGCGGAAGTTGATCAGCCGCATGGCCTCGATCTTTGCGTAGCACTCGGCGAGCAGGCTGCGCACCCAGGCCGCATCGACCGCGCGGCGGCCGTTCTCGTCCTGGGCCTTGGCCCACAGCAGCACGCGGCGGAACAGGGCGACGACCTTGTCCGACCACGAGCCCAGTCCCAGACGTTCGTGGTTGAGCTGGGCGGTGATCAGCTTCCAGCCGCCGTTGAGCTCGCCGACCAGCATCTCCTTCGGCACCTTGACGTTGTCGTAGTAGGTGGCGGCGGTCGGGTTGCTGCAGGTCGGGATGACGGTGTGCGAGAAGCCTTCGGCCGTGGTGTCCAGGATCAGGATGGACACGCCCTTGTGACGCGGCAGGTTGGGGTCGGTGCGCGCGGCGAGCCAGACGTAGTCGGCGGCCTCGGCGCCCGAGGTCCACAGCTTGTTGCCGTTGACCACGAAGTGGTCGCCTTCCAGCCGCGCACTGGTCTTGAGCGTGGCGAGGTCGGAGCCGGCTTCCGGCTCGGAATAGCCGATGGCGAACATGATCTCGCCGGCGGCGATGCCGGGCAGGAACTTCTTCTTCTGCAGCTCGGTGCCCGCCTCCATCAGCGCCGGACCGACCGTGCTGATGGTGACGAAGGGCAGCGGCGCGCCAGCGATGTTGGCTTCCTCGAAGAAGATCAGCTGCTCGGTGGCGGCATAGCCCTGGCCGCCGTGTTCCTTGGGCCAGCCCACCGCCAGCCAGCCGTCCGCACCCATCTTGCGGATGGTGTTGCGGTACAGCTCGCCGCCTTCCTTGCCGCGCAGCTCGCTGCGCAGCTCGGGGGTCATCAGGGTCTGGAAGTAGTCGCGCACCTTCAGGCGCAGCGCGTGTTGTTCCGGGGTCAGATCGACGAACATCGTTCGTTCTCCTTCGCTCAGGCGACGCCGAGGATGAGGCCGCTGGTGGGCACGCCGGTACCGGCGGTGACCAGCACGTTCTCGACATCGGCCACCTGGTTGGCCGCGGTGCCGCGCACCTGGCGCACCGCCTCGGCCACGCCGTTCATGCCGTGGATGTAGGCTTCGCCCAGTTGGCCGCCGTGGGTGTTGATCGGCAGCTTGCCGCCGCGGGCGTGCTCGCCGGCGCGGATGAAGTCCTTCGCCTCGCCGCGCTTGCAGAAGCCGAACTCTTCCAGCTGCGGCAGCACGAAGGGGGTGAAGTGGTCGTAGATCACCGCGGTCTGGAAGGCATCGGGACCGAGGCCGGACTGGGCGTAGAGCTCCTTGGCCACCACGCCCATCTCCGGCAGGCCGGTGATGTCGTCACGGTAGTACGAGGTCATGCTCTGCTGGCCCTCGGTGATGCCCTGCGAGCCGGCCTTGATGATCACCGGCTTCTGCTTGAGGTCGCGGGCGCGCTCGGCCGAGGTGATGACCATCGCCACCGCCCCGTCGGACTCCTGGCAGCAGTCGAGCAGGCGCAGCGGTTCGGCGATCCACTTCGAGGCCTGGTGCTCCTCGAGCGTGATCGGCTTGCCGTAGAAGAAGGCGGCCGGGTTGGTGGCAGCGAAGTCACGCACGGCCACCGACACGCGACCGAAGTCCTCGCTGGTCGCGCCGTATTCGTGCATGTAACGCTGGGCGAACATGCCCACCCAGGCGGCCGGGGTGTGGAAGCCGTAGGGCATGTACCAGCCGTAGTTCACGTTCTCGAAGATCGGCGTCGAGCCGAAGCCGTAGGTGCCGGTGCCGAAGCGGTACCAGGAGCGCTCGTTCATCGCGCGGAACACCACCACCACCTTGGCCAGGCCGGTCGCCACCGCCATCGCGGCATGCACCACCGGCGCGCAGGCGGCGCCGCCGCCGTGCGGGATCTGGGAGAAGAACTTGACGTTCTTGCAGCCGAGCAGGCGCGCGATCTCGTAGTCGGGCACCTTGTCCATGGTGTAGGACGAGAAGCCCTCGACCTCGGAAGGGTCGATGCCGGCGTCGGCGAGCGCAGCCAGCGTGGATTCCATCGCCAGGCGCAGCTCGGTGCGGCCGGAGTTCTTGGAGAATTCGGTCGCGCCCAGGCCAACGATGGCGGCGCGGCCGGAAAGGGACAGTTCCGTCATGAGTTCGGTTCTCCGCGTGTCAGGGCAGCACCAGCGTGGCCGAACCGGTCACGTGGCTGCCCATCGAGTTCTTGCCCTTGAGCGCGACGTCCACCTCGCGGCGGGCCGCGTCGGTGCGGACGACCTCGCCGCTGAAGGTCATGGTGTCGCCCGGGTAGTTGGGCGCGCCGAGCTTGATCTTGAGATCCTTGAAGCGCGCCGCCGGACCGGCCCAGCTCTCGATGAAGCGCTGGGTGAGGCCACTGGTGGTGAGGATGTTCATGAACACGTGCGGCGAGCCGAGCTGCTGCGCGGCTTCCATGTCGTGGTGGCCGGGGAAGTAGTCGCGGGTCGCGATCGCGGTCGAGGCGATCAGCGTCGTGGTGATCGGGATCGCCAGCTCCGGCAGCGCCTCGCCGGGGCGCACGTCGTCAAAGCGCTTGCTGTTCTTCGAGGTCATATTTCCATCCCAGCTTGTCGTTGTTGGCGAGCCAGTCGCCGAGTCGTTCGAGCGTGGCGGCGCTGCCGCCCAGGGTGATGCCGAGCGCGCGGCTCCAGTACAGGTAGCGGTGGATCGGGTAGGTCAGATCGACACCGATGCCGCCATGCACGTGCTGCGCCTTGTGGCCGACGAGATGGCCGCACTCGGCCGCGAGGTACTTGACCGCCAGCGCCTCGGACGGCGACGGCAGGCCGGCGTCCAGGCGATACACCAGCTGCCACAGCGCGGAGCGCAGCGCCTCGATCGCGATGTGGGCGTCGGCCATGCTCATCTGTACCGCCTGGAAGGTGGCGATCGCGCGGTCGAACTGGCGGCGCTCGTTGATGTACTCGACCGTGCGGCGCACCTGCTCGACGCTGACGCCCAGCTGCAATGCCGCGATCGCGGCGATCGCGCGCTGCTCCAGCCAGGGCAGCGCAGCCTCGGGCAGCACCGCGTCGGCGGCCAGGCGATGAGCGCGGAAGCCGAGGTCGGCGACCGCCTCGCGGTGTGTGAACACGCCGGGCACTTTCTCGATGCCCGCGTCGCGCAGATTCACCGACACCAGCCGGGGGCCGTCGTCGGTATCGGCCAGCAGCAGCGCGCGGCACACTTCCGCACCCAGCGCCACGGCGGCGACCTTGCCGTCCAGCACCCAGCCGTCACCCTCGCGGCGCGCCTTGAGCGCGACGCCGTGGGCACGCGCCGCCGCACCGAGCGCCAGCGTGATCATCAGCTTGCTCTCGGCAGCGGCCGCAGCGATCTCGGCACCGCTGGCACCACCGAAGCGCGCCAGCGTGGCCGCGGCGAGCTGGTGGCGCCACAGCGGCACATGGCCGAGGCCGCGGCCCTGGGCCTCGAGCACCAGCATGAGCTCGTTCATGCCGAGCCCGGTGCCGCCCGCTTCCTCGGGAATCGCCAGCGCATGCAGGCCGGTTTCCACGCACTGCTTCCACAGGTCGGCCATGAAGGGCTCGCCCGCGGTGTCGAAGGCGCGCAGGCGGTCGTCGGTGCACAGGTCGCCGAACAGGCTGCCCGCCATGTCGGCGATGGCGCGCTGATCGTCAGTCAGTTGAAAATCCATGCTCTTCTCCTCAGGCCGCAACCGGGCGGAACATCGGCAGGGTCAGTTCGCCGTCGTCGAAGGACTGGAACTCGACCTGCACGCGCTGGCCGATCTGGATCTCGTCGCGCTTGACGCCGACCAGGCCGGCGATCAGGCGCACGCCCTCGTCGAGCTCGATGAGGCCGATCGGGTTGGGGTGCTCGAAGGGCGGCACCTCGGGGTAGTGCATCACCACGAACGAATACAGGCTGCCCTTGCCGGACGCCTCGACCGTGTCCCAGTCGAAGGAATGGCACTTGATGCACACCGGCGCCGGCGGATGGCGCAGCGTGCTGCAGCAGGTGCAGCGCTGGATCAGCAGCTTGCCGGCGTCGACGCCTTCCCAGAAGAAGCGGGTGTCGTCGCTGACGCCCGGCTTGGGACGCTTGAACTTGGGTACCGCAGGCGCCGCGCCCTTCTCCACCGGCTTGGGCACGTTGGCGGGGCGGAACTTGAAGACGCGGAACAGCAGCTGGCCGACCCGCTCGTCGCCACCGGGCTTCTGCGAGAAGAAGCTCATGATGAGGGTGACGAAGTAGCCGGTGCCGAGCGCGGTGGTCTTCTCCTCGCCGACCGCATCCAGGCGGGTCGTGTAGTAGAGCTTTTCACCCAGCGTCACGTAGCGCTCGAAGCTGAGGTCGGAATTCACCGCCACCACCGAGGGGTAGCCGTGCGCCTCGAGGGTCTTCAGCACCTCGTAGGGGTTCTCGTCGGTCGAGCCCGGCGCATAGTTGTTCATGTGCAGGCCTTCGAGACACCAGGCCTGCAGCATCGCCGGCGGCGCCACGATGCCGCCGAATTCGGTGGTCGCGGCATAGTCCGCGTCGAGGTAGAGCGGATTGTCCACGCCCATCACCTCGCACCACTGCCGGATCATCGGCGCGTTCACCTCGTCCCAGGCGTAGACGCGACCGTACTCGCGACCCACCTTGGCACGCACTTTGGACATCCATTCCTGTTCAGCCAAGTTCGTCTCCTGCGGTTGTGTGAGGCGCCGAGTCGATGTCGCCGCGCCTTCTGGACCCTGCTGCGAGCGGCGCCCTCATCGCGGATGAGGCCGATCCTTTACGCAGCGCTTGCAGCGAGTCTAAGAGCAGGGCCCTCCGCGGCACTTCGTCTGAACGGACGATGGACAAAGCAAGCGAAACCCGACATTCGGCAGCGAACCGGGTGCCAATCGCCGGCGTTCGTTTCCGAGCTCGCTTTAGTCCCATCGGACGATGTGCCCCCACCCCCCGGGAACGACCATCCGCCCGACAGAACAAGGCGGCGCGCATCCGCATGCGCTGCATACGGAGACAGCCAATGGATTCACGTACCGACACGCGCTCAGCCTGGGCGGTGTATGCCGCGCTGCTGTTCGGCACCTTCATCACCATCGAGGCCGCCGCCTTCCAGGCCCCTGCGCTGCCGAGCGTGACACGGCACTTCGGCATCCCGGTCAACATGGCGGCGCTGGTGCTGATCCTCTACTCGCTGGCGCTGACGGTGTTCGCCCCCATCATGGGCCGGCTGGGCGACCAGCACGGGCGCAAGAAGGTGATCACCATCGGCATGCTGGTGTTCGCCGTCTCCGAGTTCGCCGCCGCCTGGGCGCCCAACTTCGCCTTCTTCCTCGGTGCGCGCTTCGTCCAGGGGCTGGGCGCGGCCTGCATCCTGCCCGGCGTGTTCGCCTACGCGGCCCACCTGTTCCCGGACAACAGGCGCGGCATGGCGCTGGGCATCCTCGCCTTCACGATGACCTTCGGCGCGGCCTCGGGCGGGCTGCTCGGCGGCCTGCTCATCGACCGCCTGGGCTGGCCCAGCGTGTACTGGATCAGCGGCGCGCTGACCCTGATCGGGCTCATTCCCGTGCGCCTGCTGGTGCCCGAGATCGCCCCGGCCAGGCAGCAGGGCGCCTTCGACTACACCGGCGCGATGCTGCTGTTCGCGGTGATCGCCGCCCTGCTCTCGCTGCCCACCTGGGCGACCAACTTCGGCAAGGAATCGCCGATCACCTGGGCGATCGTGATCGTCGGCATCAGCGCGCTGGCGATGCTGTGGCGGCACAGCAAGCGCACCCCGAATCCGGTGATCGACCTCGGCATCCTGGCGCGCGGCGCCTTCGCCACGCCTTCGGCGATCTACTGGCTGCACATGATCTTCTCCAGCGGCATCGTCTATTCGCTGGCCTTCTTCATCAACAACCGGCCAGGTGGCACCGCGGCGCAGTTCGGCTTCGTCACCCTCTTCCTCTATGGCAGCGGGCTCGTCAGCTCGCCGATCGCCGGCAAGCTGGTCGACCGCATCGAACCGCGCGTGCTGGTCATCGTCGCCATGCTCGCCAGCCTCGGCGGCACCCTGCTCTTCCTCAACATCGACGTCGCCACGCCGCTGTGGATGGTGATCGTGGTGGCCTGCATCATGGGCCTGTCGATCGGTTGCAACACGCCGGCGATCATGAAGCTGGCGCTGGGTGCGGTGCCGGCCAAGAACATGGGCGCGGGCAGCGGCCTGTTCAGCATGTTCCGCGACCTCGGCAGCCCCACCGGCTCGTCGCTGTCGCTGGCGGTGTTCGGCGCCAGCCTGGCGTATGCCACCCAGGCCGCGATCAGCCGCCAGACCGAAGCGCTCGGTCTCGATGCCGCGAGCCTGGATGCGCTCGCGCGCGCCGCCGGCAGCCGCGCACGCGAAGTCCCGGCCGAACTCGCCAGCCGCCTCGACGCGGCCGGACTCTCGGCCGAAACGGTGATGCAGCAGGCAAGCAGCGAAGCGCTCAACGCCGCCCTGAGCAATGTGGGCTACATGCTGCTGGGGCTGATCGCGCTGGCGCTGCTGCTGAGCCTGCGGCTCAAGCGCACGCGGGCGCTGGCGGTCGCGGGCGAAGCGCAGGCGCCTGCGGGCTGAGGGCCGAGGGCTGAAGGCTGACCATCAACACGCCCGAATTCGTGTGGCCTTGACCGCCCGACGCTGTGGCAGCGCCAATGGCGCCCGAGTGTCCAACCAGACCTCTGCCAGGCACTCGGATGCCATCGGCGCGCTCATCCACACCGCAGCTCAATCTCGCAGGCGACTGAACACGTAGTCGTGGTCCTTCTGCGGCTCGTGGCAAGCAAAGCAGGCGCTGGCCGCGTTGCCCCCCACGACCCGATTTGCTCTGTCGCCACCGCCAAAACCCTCGAACCCCCAACCGCCGGTCGCCGCGTATGCCCTCGCGTCCTTGTGCATCACACCGACGATCTTTCGCGTCCCCTCAGTGACGGCATTGTCGGCTGATCTCGCTTCCAGAAGATCGAACACGATGATTGCGCCATCCGGGAACTTCCCGGACTGGTAGCCCGCCACTGCTTTCGGGTTGGCGTAGAGGTGATGGATCCCGCCGAAGGCCTCGTACAGCGGATGACCTTCGCCGATGACCATGCTCTTGACGTGATGCCAGCCGCGATACTCGTCCGGGTATGGCACCCGCGGCTCGGCCGCGACGGCCGGCAAGACGAGCGCCATCGAGGACAGGAGAGTCAGGATGCGTTTCATCTTCGACTCCTCCTATTTCAGATCGGCCAGATGGACACTTTCTACCGCGTACCGCGTCGGATCGAGTGCCTGGATGAAGTGCTGCTCGGCGGATACACACACTGGGCAACCAGCATGGAAAAACAAGGCTTCGCTCATGATCGACCCCTCAGGATTAACAAGTAGTTGCATCGACTCGATGCATACAAAGCTTAGATTCGCCACATCCTACTTGTCAATAAATGCATCGAGGCGATACATTTCAAGCATGAACCAAACCGCTCTCCTACTCGAGCGCCTGGGGGCGCTCGTTCAGCAGTCCGTCCGCGACGACGCGGCGCGGCACGGGCTGCTGCCCATCCACATTCAGGTCTTGCACTACCTCAAACTGGCCAATCGGTATAGCGACCTGCCCATCGCCATTGCGGAGTATTTCGGCATCACCCGCGGGACGGTGTCGCAGACGCTCGCGGTGCTTGAACGCAAGGGATTGCTGACCAAGGAACCGGACGCCCGTCACGGCAAGCGCGTGCACCTCAAGCTGACCGCCGCAGGCGAGTCTGTCTTGAGCGAGAGTTGGGTCGAGCGTGTGGAGCAGTTGCTCTGCGAACGAACGAGTGAGGCTGCTGCACTCGAAAGCACGCTGCGCAAACTGCTTTCAGCCATGCAGCGCGTGAATGGACAGCGTGCCTTCGGCCTCTGTCACCAGTGCGCTCACTTCCTGACCGAGGAAAGTGGCGCACGCTGCGGACTGACTCGCGAGCCGCTCGCCACCGAGCAAACCATTCGCATCTGTCGTGAGTGGACAGCAGCCACGGCGGACTGCGTTTGATTACATGCCTGGCCGGGACTGTCAGCCACGCCAGATCTTGAACGGCAGGTTTCCAACTACTCAGCCGCCAATGGCGATGAATACCTCATCTATCCTTTTTGGGTCGGGGTGCGCTGACGTCTCTTCGAGTTCATCGGCGGAAAGCGGTCGTCGAAGTTTCACTTCCCGGAAGCAGCCGTTCGTCGCCGAGTGCTGACGACCCTGACCTGCCAGTCGCTGATAGGAAAAGCAGACCTTCAACAACGTACTTAACGAGACCAACACCTCGTCATAAGCATTACATCGCAGAACTGTTTAAGCGAAGAACCTTTGCGGCGTTCTCAAATGCTTTCTTCACATTCCTCTTTCGCTCATCTAGAGCCATCGCGCGATTGCTCGTGTGGTACGTTTCAATCACCTCGAATCTAAATTTTCGCGTAAGCGACGTATCCTTACGCTCAAACATCCGCCACGAACTCCGAGCTACTAGCCCGTTCAGCATGACCACCTTCAGGCGCGGAAGAAGCTTGACTAGCTCCATTAATGGATCAATACCGTCTTTTAGATCACTCGTTGAGGGTTTCTTGTTGATGTACCACGGATAGGCATTCCAAAGCATTGATTGCGATGGAGAAATGTCAGCCTCCTTCATAAACTTGCAGAGCCGCTCCGCCGTAGGATCATCATTCTCGTGAGAGATGAAGCCACTCCCCGTCCCAGGCAGCGTCATAGGCCCAGGATCTTGGAGGATGCAGAGCAGCTCTGCATCGACCCCGCCATAGATGGGATCAACATATGGAACCCAGCGGTTCGAGCCCGCGTCGATCAGAGAGTCCACAAGATCATTAATAGGTTTAATGTGTGAGGCGTACCGATTTTCCCATTGCGCTGCTCGATATGTCCTATCTGCCATTCGTCTGCACATACTCATCTCCTGAAGCCTTCCTCCACCCAGTGGGGCTGGTGTTCGCTGGCGCTCCACTGCAACTGACTTCCGAGGATACTCGGTGAGGCGCACCAGCAACCGATATTTGCTGCTGATAGCGCAGCGGTCAATGAGGAATGAGGCAGGTGTCGACATTCCCTAGTGGCCTTTGCGTCGTAGTTTTTCTAAACACCCTTATATTCATTGAGAAGCATCTTGGTACGGGTAGCAGGGCTGCCGCAGCTACGCATTTGTCGTTGACCACCTGAAAATCTTGTTCACAATCAGTCACTTGACATACCCCTGTTCACAATCGGTGTTTTTGTGTAGCTTCCTGTCTTTTTGGGCGACCGATGGACATAGGGAAGCTGGCCGACATGGTGGAGGTTTTCGAGGGGCTCGATGACTGGCGCAACGCGCAACAGACGCGGCACCGCCTGAGCGAACTGCTCACGGTGGCGGTGTGTGCGGTGCTCAGCCCCGACTTTGACACCAGCGAGTAACACGCCCCGTCGCAAGGCGCACGGCGCATGGCCTCCGGCCGAGCGCCGGAAAC
>NZ_JBLQGP010000024.1:0-59013 GCF_047806685.1 Thauera sp. WH-1 | reverse complement strand
GCTGCAGATCGTGCTAAATCAGCGCGGCGACTTCCGCTGCCCCCGGCCGCGCGAGTCCGCTGCCCCGCCAGGTGCGCTGCCCCTGCCTGAAGGCGACAACCCGACCCCACCAGTCGTGAAGTCGCCCGCTGTTGCCCCCAGTGCGCCTGCAGCGGCCGCGCCGACTCGGGACACACATCAGGAGCGGCTTGCGCTCGTCCTCGCGGACCTTCGTAAGCGCGGCAACTCGCGACCGCGCAAGGAGGCGACCCTGATGACGACGATCCAGGCTCTGATCAAGCAGCGTACGAACCAGCCGATTTCCGACGCCAACCTGAAGAAGCTGCTCGCCGAACTTCAGCAGCGCGGGCAGGTGACGATCACGGAGGGCAAGGTTGCCTACAAGCTCTGATCCCAACGCTGGCGTCGCTGCGGGCCATGGGATTCCGCCGGACGCCGACAACCTGGTGCAGCGTGTCGCCGCCCGCATCCGGTCCCGGTTCGCCGAGGAGGCCTCGGGCCATGACTGGCACCACATCCACCGTGTCTGGCGTCTGGCCCGGAAGATCGCCGTGGCCGAGGGCGCGAGGCTCGACGTGGTCGAGTTGGCCGCGCTCGTCCATGACATCGCCGACTGGAAGTTCCACGGGGGCGACGACGCCATCGGGCCACGCGAGGCCGAGCGGCTGTTGCGCGAGGAAGGTGCTGGCGACGACCTCGTTGAGCCGGTCGTCGAGATCGTGGCGACGATCTCGTTCAAAGGCGCAGGGGTCCGGCCGCCCATGCGGACGCTCGAGGGGCAGTGCGTCCAGGATGCCGATCGGCTCGATGCGATCGGAGCGATCGGTATCGCCCGCTGTTTCGCATACGGCGGTCATGCGGGACGCCTGATGTACGACCCCGAGGTGCCGCCTGTCCTGCATGCGACCGCTGATGCCTACAAGGCCGCGAAGGGGACAAGCATCAATCACTTCTACGAGAAGCTCTTCTTGCTGAAGGATCGCATGAACACCGCGACGGGACGCCTGCTCGCGCAGGAGCGACACCAGTTCATGGCGTCCTTCGTCGAGCGCTTCCTTGATGAGTGGGACTCGGGCGAGGGGCTCACTCCCTGAGCCTGGTGCGCTGTACTGTCGCTGCACCACACCCAGATTGGAGCAATAGATGCTCGGCACCATCATCGGGGACATCGTCGGCTCGGTGTACGAGTTCCGCAATCACCGCTCGAAGGTCTTCGAACCCTTCTTTCATCCGAACGCGTTCTATACCGATGACACCATCTGCACGGTCGCGGTGGCCGATGCGCTGGTGAACGATCGCCATCCGGCGCAGGCCCTGAAGGATTGGGGCCGGCGCTACTGGGACAACGGCGGTTGGGGGCAGCGCTTTGCGATGTGGCTGGCCTCCGATGAGCTTGCCCCCTACGGCAGCTTCGGGAACGGCGCCGCGATGCGCGTGGCGCCAGCGGGGCTGCTGGCGAACAGCGTCGATGAGGCGATTTCGATGGCGCGCAAGGTCACTGAGGTCACTCACGATCATCCGGAAGGGCTCAAGGGTGCTGAAGCGACGGCGCTCGCGGTTTTCCTCGCCCGTCAGCGTGTCACGCCGGCCAACATCCGCTATGCGATTGTCGAGCGCTACGGTTACGACCTCGACCGGACGCCCGACGACATCCGGCCGGATTACCGCTTCAACGAAACCTGCCAGGAAACCGTACCGCAGGCGCTGGTCTGCGCGCTCACTGCAACGAGTTACGAGGACGCGATTCGTAATGCGATTTCGATTGGCGGTGACAGCGACACCGTGGCCGCCATTGCCGGTGGGGTGGCGGAGGCGATGTTCGGTGTACCCAGCGATGTCGCCGTCCGGGGCTGGAGTTACCTGCCGGTCGACATGCGCGAGGTGCTGAAGGCGCTATATCGCCAAAGTGGCGTGGCAGCATGAGTTCATCGGCGGCGCGCTTGGCTTGGTGCCCGGGCGCGCCTCACATCCAACATTCATCACCGAGAAGCGAACAGATCATGAAAGGACTCGTCATCCGTTCCCCCTGGATCGACCACATCCTGGCGGGTAAGAAAACCTGGGAGATGCGTACGAGGGCAACCAGCATCCGAGGCCGAATCGCCCTGATCAAGGCGGGGTCCGGCCTCATCTATGGCACGGCGGAGCTCGTCGAATGCAAGCCGGCCCTCGACCTCGAACAGTTGCGCGCCACGCAGGCGTTTCACGCGATACCCGTTTCCGGGATCGAGGATGCGTTCGCGAACCGGTGGACAACGCCTTGGGTGCTGCGCGATGTGAGGCGCTTCGCCCATCCCGTTCCGTACAAGCATCCGAGTGGCGCGGTGACCTGGGTTGATCTGCCTACGTTTCAGGCGGATCCCGGATGGGCGGATTCGACGCCGCCCGTAACGGTCAAGGAGCCGCCGCCGGCCAGGCAGCCTCCGTCGACGGGCGAACACCGGAGGCCGCAGCACAGGGCCGAGGGGTCTTGGGTGGACATCCGCTTGACCGAGGGGAACCTGCGAAACAACCACTTCTATTTGCGCACTGCCGAGTCCTTGTTGCCCAGCGATTGCATCGGCGGGTCGAACAAATCCGACCTGGGCAGGGCGATCCGTGTGACCTTCGAGCCGGGGCCATCGATCGAATGCGATGTCGCTGGCGACAAGATGATTCTGCGTGCCCGCGCTCAGGTCCGCGATTTCTTTGAGCGCTCGGGTTCCAGAGCGGGTGACACGCTCCGCTTCATGCGGGTTGGAGAGCGGGAGTTTCTGGTGAGGCGCTCTGGGGCTGGCTGACCTCCCGGCTCCGGGGGCATGCGCGGCGCGTCAGGTGCTGTAGTGCCGCGCCATCCGCGCGATCTCGTCACGCACTTGCACCCGCAAGGCCTCGGGTGCGAGCACCTCGACGTGGTGGCCATGGCGCAGGATGTCCATGACGAGCTCGGTCGGATCGGCATAGGGGAGCGTGAGCCGGTAATGGCCCTCGGAATCGAAAGTGCCGACTTGGTTGGGATGCCACTCTTCGCGCGCTACCCAGCGTGCCGCCCTGGGCGAGAAACGTAGTTCTGCGCGATGCACCACAGATCCACCATAGATGCCGTAGCTGCTGGAGAAGGCTGCTTCGAGCGCCTCTGGCGGCACCTCCGTTGCACGCACCTCTAGTTCTTGCACCGACTCGATCGCGTCGACCGAAAACCGGCGCAGCGCCTCGCGCTCGTGGCACCAGGCCTCCAGGTACCAGTTGTTGCGATAGAAGGTGAGCCGCTGCGGTGAGACTGTGCGGGCCGTATGCTCGTCGCGCTCGCGTGAATAGTGGCTGATGCGAACTTGCTGCCGCTGCAGGAGCGCCCGTGAGAGCTCGCTGAAGTGCTCGGCATCCTTGACCCGGTGGCCGATGCGAGCCAGGTGGATCCGTTGGGCGATCTCGTCGAAGCGCTGGCCCTCCTGGCCGAGGATGCTCTCCAGCCGGGAGAGAAGCGGGGCAACGTGCGGAGCCAGCAGGCGTGGTTCCAGGTCCGACAACAGTCGGTGCATCGTCAGCAGTGCGTAGGTCTCGTCAGCGCTGAACCACAGGCCGGGCAACTCATAACTCGGGCCTACGCCGGGCTCCGCGAAGCGATAGCCGCCGGCCTCCCGGTCGTGGATGATCGGGGCGTTGAAGCGGTCCTTCAGGAATGCGAGATCACGCTTGAGGGTTGCCCAGGAAATCTCGAGCTCATCGAGCAGTTCCTGTCGCGTGACCACCTTCCGGGCGGTTAGCAACTGATCGATCCTGTAGAAGCGTTCGCTGCGGTTCATGGGGGAGACCGTTCGGTGAAATACGGAGAGCATACCGAAGCGGGCGCACCGGGTGAGCCTTGAATGTCTGAAAATTCCAATCGAGAGTCATTGAAGATGTAAAAACTTCCCCAGAAAAATGCAAAACATCCCCAGAAAATTCTATAAGCATAGGAAAACGGGGGCGGCAAACCATTCCTGAGTGCTGCATAGTGTGGCCACACGAAACGCACAAACGGATTGGAGGCGAAGATGAACAGCAAACTCTTGACTGCCCACGCACAGGTACGGGCTCAGCAGCGCGGTGTGCCGCCATTGATTCTGGAATGGCTCGTTGAGTATGGAGCGACACAACCTGATCAGCACGGAGCAGAGCTCCGCTACTTCGACCATGCGGCCCGCCGTCGCCTTTCCAGAGCAGTCGGTCACAAGGTTGTGGATCTTCTGGGACAACTGCTCGATATGTACGCCGTCATGAGCAATGACGGAGTGGTGATCACGATCGGCCATCGCTTCAAGCGAATCAACCGGCACTGAGGAGATTTGTCATGACAAAGGAAACGCTAGTCTCAAGTGCTCGGAATGCTGTCCAGACGATCCTGCTGCGGGTTCAGGATGAAAGCAGGAAGTGGGAAGCCGACGGCAAGGATGCATGGTCGGCGCTGAAACGACTTGGTGCGAAGGATCTGCCGCGTGGCGACGAGGTTATCCTTGCCCGGAACCTGTACCGCGAGTTTCCACGCCTCAAGAGCGAACTGAAGAGCCAGGGTGTCAAGCTCGGGAGGTTTTGCGAGGAGGCAGGTCTCGGGGCGGTGGGGAACTACTCCAAGGAGCTTCATCGGATGATGCTAGCGTCGGATGCGCAGCCGGAGAAGGTCCGTGTCCGCCGGAGCGCAAGCAAGTACCGGTGGTTGCTCGAGGCGATGGCTCGAGTCTTCAACGTCAGTTGTTCAACTCTGGCCCACCAGCTGATGTCCGGCATGTCTCTTCACCCAGCCAATTCGGAGGTTCGTGAAGAGGCGGAAGAGGTGCAGGGCATGCTCCAGGGACTGGTGAATAGAGTCGATCAAGAGTTCGGCTTATTTTCATTGTTCATGGAAACAGCTGCGTTCAAGGCCAAGCATGCCGCCGAAGGCGGATCGTGCCGGTGGCCTCAATTCGACGCAGAGCTACGTGCCAGCGAATTCGAGCCACCCGCAGCCTCGCTATCGGGAGATCAGATAAAAGAGAATCTTGATCGATACTTTTCCCGCGAGCCTGTTCCATGGGAAACCCCTGGGCGCACCTTCGAGGAGGAAAGAGCAGCGGATGTGATGGCCCGTGCGGCTGAGCGCGAGGCGGCCATGGATCAGACCCGCGCCTACTGGCAGGAAGCGGTGACGAAGCGCAACAGCGCGCATGGGGTATGGCTCTACGGCCCCACGCCGTCGGGCTGCATGATGGATGACGAGTTCTTTTATGTGCCGCATGTCTACCTCGGGTACGGCGAAGGCGTGATCAACCCCATTGACCCGACCCTCGGCTATGGCGAGCACGCGGTCGCGGTTGAGAAGCTGAGGAATGATGCACTGCGGGTGTTCGAGAAGTATGGCCCTGCTCCAGATGATGACTGGGACGAGGTGGCGCAGAGGCCGAGGGGGCAGACATCCTCCATGGATGACGCTATGGCGCACTACCACGCTTGGCTTATCGCATATCCGTCGCCCGACAATTCGTGCTTGATGCCGATGCTCCTCGTGCCAGTCGAGGAGTGTGGCCCGGTGTTGATTCCTCTCGATGTCGTGACGCTGGCCGCTCTGCGCGATGCTTTTTGGGTGGCGCCGGACGGCGAAGTTGAGGAATTCCTCGTGCGGATAAAACGCCTGATCGGCTACCTCCCGGGGCAGCCCAAAGTGATTCTAGAGGGACTTCGCCGGACGGCTCCCTGGCTCAAGAGCAACCCCTTCATGAAGATGAAGGAGGAAAGGGCGCGGGAGCGAGAGTATGTGCGCCAGTTCCACCGGGGTCTTGAGCTTCAAGAAGCAGAGCGCCGTATTGAAGATCAGCAAACGACGCCGTACCGCTCGAAACCGGAGAGCCCGCAGCAATGAAAGAGCCGAAACGTTTTTTCCGCTTGAACTACTCGGATGCCGCCGCGCTTGAGTTGATGCTCAAGACTGGAACCGTCTCGTGCTCTGACCCCGATCTCTCCATGGAAGTAGAGGTTGGCGATGGGATCGTCCTGGCCCGTTTTAACGAAAGCACCCAGTCGGGTGAGGTCCGGGCGCTCGGCGTCGTTACGAACTCTCCCGGTAGTCATGGCGCGCTCGGTGTCAATTGGATTCGTGCGACCGAGACCCTTCACCCATCGACACAGGGAATGCGTTTCTGGCGACAGACAAAGCCGTACTTCCGCTTTGCCGCGTCAGTGATCAAGGGCTATCGCCTCCCGGAGATGTTCCAGCGGTACTTCGGACAGCAGACACAACCGGCCTTGCAGACGCTACGTTCAGAAACCAAGCGCAGCGCAGGCAGGACCGAGGTGTCCGCCGTTGGGAGCAGACCCGAGCTGAAGGCCTTTGACGTTGACAACGATCGAGCGGGTTTCGTCTACCTGATCCGCTCGTCCTATGGGTACAAGATCGGCAAGACAAAGCGGATGAAGCAACGCTCGCAGCTTTTTTCCGTGAAGCTTCCGTTCGAGATAGAGGTCGTTCACTACGCTTGGTTCGACGACTACTCCCGAGCAGAGCTGGAGTTGCATCGGCGTTTCAGAACAAAACGGCTTAATGGAGAGTGGTTTCAGCTCACGCATGGAGATGTGGAAGAGATCAAGACCTTCAGGCTGTGAGTCGGGAGGTCTGCGAGTACGTTCCAGAGATGGGCTGATGTTCGCTGGTCACGGGGAGCCCCCTTTTCGGAAGGCAGTTCGCTAGCTCTTGAAACGATACGGCTTCGAGCAGATTCCCAAACTGGATTCTGGAAAGCATACGCATCCATCGAGTGAGTTCGGCTATCCAGACTGCCTGGTGGAGGGGAGCATCAGCTATCGAACTGGGCGCACCGGGTGAGCCCTGGATTTCGGAAAATGCCAATCGAAAAAACGACCACTCAGGAGCCCATTTCATGACCCAGAAGTTCGACACCGCCCTGTTGCTCGCCCTCGAAGCTCACGCGGGCCAGATCCGCAAAGGGACCGAGAACGCTCTTGGCTTGCCATTGCCCTACATCACGCACCCGGTTGCGGTGGCGACTTTGGTTCAACGCTATGGTGGCAACGAGGACCAAGTCATCGCGGCGCTGCTGCATGACGTCCTTGAGGACGGTGGTCCGCAGTGGGCGGAGCCGATCCGCGAAGCCTTCGGTGGCCAGGTCCTCGACCTCGTGCAGTTCTGTACCGATGGCCTGCCGGATGCCCAGGGGCAGAAAAGCCCCTGGCGTGAGCGGAAGGAGCTCTACCTCGCCCACCTGCGCGCGGCGGAAGGTGAGGGCGTTCTCGTCTCTGCCTGCGACAAGCTGGCAAACCTGCAGGCAATCCTGCTCGATCTGACGGAGATCGGTGAGTCGGTGTGGACGCGCTTCACCGGAGGTAAGGATGGATCGCTGTGGTACTACGCGGAGTTGGTCGAGGCCTTTGGCGGACGGGTGCCGGCGGCGCTGGAAGCTGCATTGCGGCGCGATCTGGCGGCGGTGCTAGAGCTTGCGGAAGCGAAGAGCCGGGTGGCGTGACCTGTTCGGCAGTGCTGATTGATCGGCGGTAACGATAAATTCTCGAATAGACTGTTTTAAAGACTGACGTCCGTTAATAAATTTCGAGTCGAGCAAACAGATTTCGAGGATTCGATGCCCACGATTGGCTACGCACAACTCATCAGCCGACTCTCTCTGGCCGTCCGACCGCTGACGAAGCCGGCGGAGATCAGCGGTTCGGTCAATCGGCGAGTGGATTCGGCCGACCGCGTCCTTTTCCCGCGCGGCGTGGCCATCGAGGACACGCTGGTCGGCCATCTCGAATTTGCCCTGCGCCATGAGGGCGTGAATCTTGAGGTCATCGACGCCCTGTTCGAGCATCTCCCGCCGCAGGAGTTGCTGGCCCGGTTGAATGCGGCGCCCAACGGCGCGCACATCCGGCGGGCGTGTCATCTTTGGGAGTGGCTGACGGGACAGGAACTCCCGGCGGAGGCCTTGCCGGCGGGAGGCTACGTCGACCTCTTTCCTGGCGACGATTACGTCACCGCTGGGCAGCCCACCAACGACCGCAAGTTCCGCGTGCGCAACAACGCACTGGGAACGGCCGATTTCTCCCCGGTGGTGCGGCGCGCGGCAGTACCGAGCACGCCTTCCTTGGCAGAACTCCTCGACAAGGCGCGCGAGACCCTGGCATCCGTGACGGACCCGTCGCTCCATGAGCGCGCGTTGAGCTACCTGTACCTTTCAGAGACCCGCAGCAGCTTCGAGATCGAGCGCGAGCATCCGAGCTCGGACAAGCAGGAGCGCTTCGTTCAACTGCTCCGGCGTGCCGGCGAAACGACGCAGGTCACCGAGGATTGGCTGGTGAGCTTGCAGAACGCCGTCGTGCGCGACGTCTACAGTCAGGAAGCCTCCTACCGGACACGGCAGAACTGGCTGGAGGACGCTACCGGCCGCGTCACCTTCTTTCCGGTGCCGCCGGGCGAGCTTACGCGTGCGATGAGGGGCTGGGAGGCCTTCATCAACGACGATCACCGCTGTACCGATGGACTGGTCAAGGCGGCGGCCGCCGCGTTCGGCTTCGTCTACCTGCACCCCTTCATGGATGGCAACGGGCGCCTGCACCGGTTTCTCATCCACCACGTGCTGACGCACTCGGGGCTGCTGCCGACTGGAACGGTGGTGCCCGTATCCGCCGTCATCCTGAAGAACATCCCGGCCTACCTCGAGGTGCTTTCGGCATTCTCCCAGCCGGTGACGCGGCTGTGGCGCTACGTGCGTGCCGAGGATGCTCCGCATGTAAGCGCGCATCCGGGGGGCAGAGCCTACCGGTTCTTCGATGCCAGCAAGGAAGTGGCTTTCCTGCACCGCATGATCCAGCAGGCTGTGGAAGACGAGATCCCCCGCGAACTGGCTTGGCTGAGTGGCTATGACAAGGCCTTCGCGCAGCTGGATGCAGAGTTGGATCTGCCCAGGAAGGACCTGTCGGCCTTGATCCGCATGGCGCAGTCGAGTCAGGGGCGGCTCTCTGCGAGGCGGCGAAAGCAGTATTTCCATCTGCCTGCCGATGTGCTGGACCGTGTTGAGGAAGTGGTACGTGAGTCGTTTGGCCTCATCGCGAGGGAGGGGGCCGAGGAGGGCTAGTTTTTCGTGCTTTTCGACTCGAGTGCTGCGAAAGCTCGGTGTTGTGAGAAAAATTCGAGTGTCGTGATGATCTTTCGAGTTCGGCGGGTGAGGCGTGTCGGATACGGATATCGGCTTGTCGGCCGAACCTGACGCCCACGACTTGCCTTGATCGGCGATCAACGGCCGCTATGCGGATGCGGTTTCCAATAGCGGCAGCCGGCCATTTGCTGCCACACATGGTAGTAGCAGAGTCGTCATTCGAGCGACCGGTGAGATCCGAAACCAGCCCTAGAGCGAGCTGAGGCCAGCGTGGTTCGTAAATCGGCCGGCACTGCGCTCATAAAGTCGATACTCACCAGCTCTGCCGTCAGTGTCGGGCAAAAACCCTCGCGCTTCCGTCAAGCCCGACCAGAAGCGTCTCATAGGGTTGCGGGGTCGAGGTCTCCATGCCGGGCGACCCCTGCGGCATGCCTGGCGTAGCCAGTCCGATTGCCTTTGGGGACTCGGCGAGAAGCCGTCGGATGTCGTCCGCAGGGACGTGCCCCTCGACGGAATAGGAACCTACCTTGGCCGTGTGACACGAGCCGTATTGGTCCGGCATGCCCAGTGCCTTGCGGGCTGCGGGGACATCATCGACGTCTTTCGTCACGACATCGAAGCCGTTCTTTCTCAGGTGCTCGACCCATTTCCCGCAGCACCCGCAGTAAGCGCTCTTGTAGACCTCAACGCGTACGGGCCCCTGCGCAAACGCTGCGCCGCTCACGATCATCAGGCTTGCCACGAGCCCGCCGAGCAAAGTTTTCGTCTTCATGTTCGTCTTCCGGTT
Source organism: Thauera sp. WH-1 (assembly GCF_047806685.1). Classification (NCBI taxonomy): domain Bacteria; kingdom Pseudomonadati; phylum Pseudomonadota; class Betaproteobacteria; order Rhodocyclales; family Zoogloeaceae; genus Thauera; species Thauera sp. WH-1. Next base: position 49,131 of record NZ_JBLQGP010000024.1, on the reverse strand, counting down.
GATGGCGTCGAGGCATAGTTTGGCACTTTGAGCCCAACGGGAAGCTGACCTCAAAATTACATTTCCGTCAGACAGCCGGGACCCCGGTCGACTTTGCAGGATCAGGAAGGTGATGAGGCTTCATTGCGAGGCAAGGTGATCGTGAAGCAGGTGACACCTTCAGCGGAGCGCGCAGTGATGTGACCCCCGTGGGCCTGGACGATGGAACGCGTGATCGCAAGTCCGAGCCCTGCGCCTTCACCGCGAGATTCGCGCTGGGCGCTACCGCGATGGAAGCGTTCGAAGATCCGCTCGATCTGATCGGCGGGGATGGGGTCGCCGACATTGCACACGGCGAGACCTACGCCGGCTGCGTCCGCGTCGATCCTGATCGTGATCTGTCCCTCTTTCGGTGTGTGACGAAGCGCATTCGAAATCAGGTTCGACAAGGCGCGCCGCAGCATCAGGCGATCACCCTGAACGCTCGCCTGGCCTTGGCGCACGATGCGGACTTGGCCCTCTTCGGCCAAGGCTTCGTAGAAATCGATCAGCGCATCCGCCTCGAGGGCAAGGTCGACAGGTTCGCCGGCATGCGCGAGGGTGTTCTCCTCGGCCTTGGCGAGAAACAACATGTCGCTGACCATGCGTGCGATGCGCTCGTATTCCTCGAGGTTCGACGCCAGGATGTCCTGATATTCGTCATTCGTGCGTGGCCGCGACAGCGCCACCTGGGTCTGCGTCATCAGGTTCGAGATCGGCGTACGCAGTTCGTGGGCAATGTCCGCCGAATAGTCACCGAGGCGCTGGAAAGCAGCCTCGAGCCGGGCGAGCATGCCATTGAAGGCTTCGATGTGGTCGCGTACCTCCAGCGGTGCATCATCGATGGCGAGACGCTCGGCCAGTTGCCGTGCAGACAGCTTGCGGGCGGTTTCGGTGACCTGGCGCAGCGGGGCGAGGCCACGGTGCGCAGCAAACCAGCCGAAGAGCGCCGCCGCCAATGCTGCGACGACGACGCCCGCCCACGTCGCATTTCGCACCGACGCGAGGAAATGGACGTGATGCGACAGATCGAGTGCGACCAGCGCCTCGATCGACTGGTCCCTCGATTCGAGGGGCGGTAGCGTGATGCTGACCTCAACCCCTCGATGTGGATGCCCGTCGACCGTCCAGTCAGTCAGCCCGCCCGAAAGTCGTTCTCCAGCCCGCTGGGCAGCGGTGAAGTGCTCGGGGTGGATAACGTGGATGACGCGTCCCTCGACGTCGCGAAGCAGGACACCCACACTCTCGTGTCCAACGAAAGAGCGAGCGAGTGCCTGGATGCGTTCCGATCGCCCCCCAGTCGCAGTGTCATCCTGCAGCGCGTTGCGTATGAGTGCGGCCTTGCCCTGCAATTCGTGCAGGTCTAGCTCCTGGAAATGCGCGTCCAGCATGCGGCCAAACAGTACCGCTACCAGCACCAGCAGGCTTGCGGTGAGGGCCGCAAAGAGCGTTGCCAATCGCGCCGTCAGCGAGTGAATACGGATCATCGTTAGCTCGGCTCCATCGCTTCGAGCACGTAGCCCATGCCGCGCACGGTGCGGATCAGCTTGGGCTCGAAGGGGTCGTCGACTTTCACCCGTAGCCTGCGCACTGCGACCTCGATCACGTTGGTGTCACTGTCGAAGTTCATATCCCACACCTGCGAAGCGATCAGGGAGCGCGGCAACACTTCACCTTTGCGGCGCAGCAGCAGTTCCAGCAGGGCAAACTCCTTGGCGGTCAGATCGATACGCTGCCCGCATCGCGTCACCCTGCGGCGAAGCAGATCGAGTTCCAGGTTTGCCGAGCGCAGGATCTCCGGTTCATGACCCCGTCCCCTGCGCAGCAGGGTGCGGACCCGCGCGAGAAACTCGGAAAACGCGAAGGGCTTGACCAGGTAATCGTCGGCGCCAAGCTCAAGACCACGGACCCGATCCTCAACTTGGTCACGGGCAGTCAGGAACAACACGGGGGTCTCACGACTGCTGCGACGCAGTGTTTGCAGGATGCCCCAGCCGTCCAGCGACGGAAGCATCACATCCAGCACGATGAGGTCGTAATCGCCATTGAGTGCGAGGTGGAGCCCATCGAGGCCATCTCTTGCAAGGTCGACGACGAACCCGGCTTCGGTGAGCCCCTGGCGGAGGTAGTCGCCGGTCTTCACTTCGTCTTCGACGATCAGAATTTTCATTGTTTCGCTCCTACGCGCTTCGTGCTGACTGTGCCCGATTTTGCGCCCGGGGTGCTGGATAACCCCCGGGCTTACAGAAATGTAATTTCCAGGTCAGGCCAACGACAGGCAGGCGGGCGCAAGATGCTCTGCGTGGCACAGCGTTCCGTACCGCGACGGAACCCCGCAAACAATGGGAGATCGATCATGAAACTGCGTTTGTACCGTCTCGCCGGGCTCATGCCCGTCGTCGCTCTGGCTGCAGCCCTGCATGGCAGCCCGGTCGTCGCTCAGACGACCGATCCGGCGCAGGCCTGGCCGCCCGCAGCGAGTGTCCCCGCGCTTCAGGAACGTATGAAGTCGATCCGTGCCGAGACCAACCCGGAACGTCGCATGGCCCTGATGGAAGAGCAGGTCAAGGCCCTGGAGGCTGCATCGCAGGGCACCCCCGCTGGTTGCCCGATGATGGGGGGGCAGATGGGGGCTGGTCCGATGATGAAGGGTAGTGGCCCTGGACCCGGGGCTGGACCCATGGGCGGCATGATGATGGATCCCAAGCTCATGCAGGAGCACATGAAGATGATGCAAGAGCACATGGGCATGATGCAGAACATGATGAAGATGCACCCGGCCGCCAAGCCGGCGATGCCCAACTGAGCATTGAGACGCGGAGCGGCGAGTTCGTCGGTCGCTCTGCGTCCGGTTCAACACAAGACCAACAAAGAGACATTCCCCATGCAGAGACGAATCATCCACCTCGGTGGAGGATTGGCCGTCGCCGTGGCGCTCGTGTCGGGCGCGCAGGCCGAGTCCTCCTCGCCATCAAGCCCCGCTGACCCCGCGCTCGGCGCGACCCAGACTGCCCCAGCGAGTGAGCAACCCAAGCCTCAGCCCCTTCCGGTCTATCGCTCGCCCCTGAACGAATATCGGCCCTACCGTGTCGATGAGCCCTTGCGGTCGTGGAAGGATGCCAACGACGAGGCTGGACGTCTCGGCGGGCACATGGGCCACCTCACGCCGACTTCGAAAGGGGGCGAGCGATGAGAGCCAGTCTCCCCATATCCTTGCTGGCCGCCACCGTGCTGACCGGGTGCGCCAGCGTTGCGATCGATGAGAACTTCGCTGAGGTCGAGCGCTTTGCGCGCGAGCAGACGGGTAGCGAGGTGCGCTGGCTGCGCTCGGACCCTGAGCGCGAGGCGATGCGCGCCGAGGTCGATCGCCTGCTCGCACAGCCGCTGGCGATCGACGACGCGGTGCGCATCGCGCTGGGCTACAGCCCGGCGTTCCAGTCCCTGCTGGCGGAAGCCGCCGTGGCCTCGGCGGATGCGACCGGTTCGGCCCGCATCGGCAATCCGGTGTTCACCTTCGAGCGGTTGTTTCGCTCGGGCGCCGAGGGGCGCGAACTCGACATCGGCCGTTCGCTCGGCATCTCGCTGTTCGACCTGCTGTTTCTGCCCGCGCGGCTGGAGCAGGCCGAGTTCCGCCAGCAGCAGACCCGGCTGCAGTCCTCGATTGCGCTGTTGAGCACCGTCACTGAAGTGCGCCAGGCCTGGGTCGATGCGGTCGCGGCGCGACAGGTCGCGCGCTACCGCGAGGAGGTGGCCACGGCCGCCGGGACCGCTGCCGAGCTCGCCCGTCGGATGCAGGCCACCGGCAACTTCAGCCGCCTGCAGCGCGCGCGCGAACAGGCGCTCGCCGCCGAGGAAACGGCCAACCTGATCCGCGCCCGCCAGAACGCCACCGCCGCACGCGAAACCCTGATCCAGCGTCTGGGCCTCACTCCGAGCCAGGCGCAGGCGCTGCGTCTGCCCGATCAGTTGCCGGCCTTGCCCGAGGCGCCGATGGACGAAGCCACCGCCGGTGCGGCGTTGCTGGAGAACCGGCTCGACGTGCGCATCGCCCGCACCGATCTCGACCGGACGGCGAAGAGCCTGGGCCTCACGCGGGTCACCAGCGTCGTCAATGGCCTGCATGTGGCCGGCGTGCGCAACAGCGAGACCGGCGAATCGACCCAGCGCGGCTTCGAGCTCGAGCTGCCCTTGCCGCTGTTCGACCTCGGCGACGCGGCGCGCGCCGGCGGCGAGGCCCGCTATCTCGCGGCCTTCAATCGCACGCTCGAGCTTGCCAGTAACGCCAGCTCCCAGGTCCGGGTAGCCTACGAGGGCTATCGCAGTGCATACGATCTCGCGCGCCACTACCGCAACGAGGTGGTCCCGCTGCGTCAGAACATCACCGAAGAGTCGGTGCTCCAGTACAACGGGATGCTGATCGGCGTGTTCGAGCTGCTTGCCGCCGCGCGCGCGCAGTCGGCGAGCGTGGTGCAGGCGATCGAGGCCGAACGCGACTTCTGGCGCGCCGAGGCTGGGCTCAAGGCCAGCCTGCTCGGCCAGCCGATCGCGCCGCTCAGCCTTCAATCAAGCGCATCACCGGCGCAAGCCGGTGGTGGCCACTGACCTATCCGGAGACGATCATGACCACCCGACGCAGCTTTCTCGCCGGGGCAGGCCTGCTGGCCGCTGCCGGAACCGTCAACCGCGCCGCGCTCGCGGCGCTGCCCGAGCCCGTGATCCAGACCAGCGCCGTAACGGCGGCCCCACTGTCGCCACCAGACGGACGCCCCTACGACCCGGTCGTCACCTTGAACGGCTGGACCGCCCCCTGGCGCATGCGCAACGGCGTGAAGGAGTTCCACCTCGTCGCCGAGCCGGTCGAGCGCGAGATCGCCCCCGGCATGGTGGCGCGGCTGTGGGGCTACAACGGCCAGTCGCCCGGGCCGACGATCGAGGTCGTCGAGGGCGACCGCGTGCGCATCTTCGTCACCAACCGCCTGCCCGAGCACACCACCATCCACTGGCACGGCCAGCGCCTGCCCAACGGCATGGACGGGGTCGGCGGCCTCAACCAGCCGCAGATCCCGCCGGGCAAGACCTTCGTCTATGAGTTCGTCGCCCGCCGCCCCGGCACCTTCATGTACCACCCGCACGCCGACGAGATGGTGCAGATGGCGATGGGCATGATGGGCATGTGGGTCACGCATCCGCGCGCGCCGCACCCGCACATCGCGGGCGTGGACCGCGACTTCTGCTTCCTGCTCAACGCCTACGACATCGAGCCCGGCAGCTACGTGCCCAAGATCAACACGATGCTCGACTTCAACCTGTGGACCTGGAACAGCCGCGCCTTTCCGGGCATCGACTCGCTCAATGTCAGGAAGGGCGACCGGGTGCGGGTGCGCATCGGCAACCTGACCATGACCAACCACCCGATCCACATCCACGGCCACGAGTTCGAGGTTACCGGCACCGACGGCGGGCCGACGCGGCCGGAGTCGCGCTGGCCCGAGGTCACCACCGACGTCGCCGTCGGCCAGATGCGCCAGATCGAGTTCATCGCCGACGAGGAGGGCGACTGGGCGATGCACTGTCACAAGTCGCACCACACCATGAATGCGATGGGCCACGACGTGCCGACCATGATCGGCGTCGACCATCGCGGCCTGGTCGAGGGCATCCAGAAGCTGGTGCCCGATTACATGCTGATGGGCGAGCGCGGCATGGCCGACATGGGCGAGATGGAGATGCCCCTGCCCGACAACACCCTGCCGATGATGACCGGGCAGGGGCCGTTCGGCGCCGTCGAGATGGGCGGCATGTTCACCGTGCTCAAGGTGCGCCGCGAGCAGCAGCGGGGCGACTACCGCGACCCGGGCTGGTTCAAGCACCCGAAGGGGACGGTGGCCTACGAGTGGGCGGGCGCGGCGCTACCCGAACCGGCGCGCAGTGCTGCAGCCGGACCCTCGAGCATGCCGCGCACCGAGCCTGCGCGATCGGTCGAGATGACGGTTCGCAAGCCTGCCGGCCATCAGGGGCATTGAAGTCGATCGCCTCGTAATCAGCCCCCACGACAACACCAACAAGATTCAACCCACAGAGAAGGAGATTCCCATGAAAAGTCGTCGTCGATTTCTTGCCACCAGCCTTGCCGCCGGTGTGCTTGCCGTTCACCGCAGCGCGTTCGCCCATGGCAATGCCGAGCATGCCGACAAGGCAGCGTCCGATATCCCCAAGGAGCAGCAGGAATGGGGGATTGCGGGGGACGCGAAATCCGTCTCGAGAACGATCGCCATCGTGATGACCGATGAAATGCGCTTCATCCCCGACCGTATCGAGGTGCGCCTGGGCGAGACGATCCGTTTCACTCACGAGAATCGAGGCGCCGTGATGCACGAGATGGTGGTCGGTACACCCAAGTCGCTTGCCGAGCACGCGGAGCTGATGCAGCGCTTCCCCGGCATGGAGCATGACGAGCCCTGGATGGCCCACGTCGCGCCGGGTGGGCGGGGGGAAATGCGCTGGCACTTCAACCGCGCGGGCGAATTCCAGTTCGCCTGCCTGATTCCGGGCCACTTCCAGGCCGGGATGATCGGCACGATCAAGGTTGGCTGACAGAAATGTAATCCGTGCGTCAGCGCCCTGTCGGTGAGCGCTTCGCATAATCGTGCTGACTTTCGAATTCACACAGAAATTCAACCCTTGGAGAAGCCCATCATGAAGAAGACTCTCATCACCACTGCGCTCCTGGCCCTGCTGGGTGGTACGGCCCCGGTGGCGTTCGCGCAGGCCGATCACGCTGCCCATCACGATGGTGCCAGCGCCCCGGCCGAGACCGATGCCAAGTTGGCCGAGGGCACGGTCAAGAAGATCGACAAATCCGCCGGCAAGCTCACCATCGCGCACGGCCCGCTCGAGTCGCTCGGCATGCCGGCGATGACCATGGTGTTCCGCGCGGCCGAGCCGGGCATGCTTGATCAGGTCAAGGCGGGCGACAAGATCCGGTTCGCGGTCGAGAAGGTCGGCGGTGCGCTGACCGTGACGTCTCTCGAGCCCGCCCAGTGACGCCTATCCCGCAGGTGCGTCGCGTTCCACTCTGACCGGCCAGCCGTGGGGATGCCCCACTGAGTGGCTGAACGACGAGGCGGGTGGCGAAGGGCCTGCGCATGCACTTCACCGCCTGCCGGAATCGTTTCTCGATGAAATCCCCGTTCGCAGTACCCTCATCTCACCTGCTACGTCCTGCAGCGCTTGCACTGGTGGTCGCGCTCACGCTGGGAAGTGGCAGTGCCTGGACACAGGGTTCGCCCGACACTCCAACGCTCGGCTCGAGCCCCCAGGCGCTGATTGAATATGCGCGCCACAGCAACCCCGGCTTTGCCGCTGCCCGCGCGGAAGCGTCCGCAGCGCAGGAGCGCGTGACGCCCGCCGGTGCGCTGCCCGACCCGACGTTCGAGGTCGAGCTGATGGACGCCACCAACACCATGAGCGGGCGCTCGGCGTCGTTGCTGCCCGGCCAGGTGGGCGAGACCCGCTACCGCATCACCCAGCCGCTACCCGGGTGGGGTAAGCGCGAGCTGGCGGTGAAGGCCGCCGAAGCCCAGGCGACCCAGGCTGATGCGATGCGCGATACCTCCTGGGCTGAGCTCGCGGCAAAGATCGAGACGCTGTGGTTGCGCTACTACGCCGCCGACCGCGAACTCGTCCTCAACCGCGAGGGCTTGACCCTGCTGCAAAGCCTGGAGGCGCTGAGCCTCACCCGTTACGAGCTGGGTCTGCTGCCGCAGCAGGCGGTGCTGCGCATGCAGCGCGAAATCACTGCCCAGCGCCTCGCGCTCGTGGAGGTCGAACAGCGGCGCAAGGGGCTGGCAGCGGGGCTCAACGGCCTGCTCGGCCGGGCGCATGATGCGCCGCTCGCCACACCCGCAGATCCAGCCCCCTTGCCCGAGCAGCTGGAGGCGGGCGCCCTTTTTGAGTCGGCGGCGAGCGCTAATCCGGAAGTGAATGCCGCGACCTACGGCATCGATGTGGCGCGTGCCGAGCGCGAACGAACGTATCAGGAACGCTTGCCGGACTTCGCTGTTGGCGTGCGCAACAACCGTCCTGATGAAGGTAAGTCGTCCTGGGACGTGATGTTCGAGGTGATGATCCCGCTGCAACAGTCCAGCCGTCGCGCCAAGGAGCGCGAAGCCGAATACATGCTGATGGCGGCCGAGGCGCGGCGGGAGGATGCCAAGGCGCGCGCATCCGGCGAACTGGGTATCGCCTGGTCGATGTACGCGCAGGGCCGCGAGACCTTGCGCCTGCTCGAACATACGCTGCTGCCGCAGGCCCAGGCCACCCGGGATGCAAGTCAGGCCGCGCTCAGCAGCGGCAAGGTCGACTTCGACAGCGTGATCGAAGCCGAGCGCCAGCTCATCGACATCCGGACTCAACGCTTGAAGACCGAGCTCGACACGCGCCTGGCGCTGACAGAAATCAAGAAACTGACAGGGGATCTGAAGTGAGCTCAGCCATTCGAATGACGGCGATCGCTGCGGGCGTGGCGATTGCCATAGGTGCGGGGTACTGGATTGCGCACCTGCAAAATGCTGGAAATCCAGTTCCGCTGATCACCGAAAGCCAGGCGCAAAGCGATAGCGCAGCCCCGGCCGACGGCGAACGCAAGATCCTCTACTACCGCAACCCGATGGGCCTGCCCGACACCTCGCCCGTGCCGAAGAAGGATTCGATGGGCATGGACTACATCCCCGTCTATGCCGACGACCAGCCGGACGACAGTGGCGCAGTGGTGGTCAGCCCCGCGCGCATCCAGACCCTGGGGGTGAAGACTGCCGAGGTTGAACTGCGCGCCGTGGATTCGGCGGTGCGCGCGAGCGGCCGGATTGAGCTCGACGAGCGCAGGCAGGTGGTGGTGGCACCGCGCTTCGAGGGCTGGATCGAGCGCCTGCATGTGAATGCGGTCGGCGACCCGGTGAAGAAGGGCCAGCCACTGTTCACCGCCTACAGCCCGGAACTGCAATCCACCGGCGAGGAACTGCGCATTGCCGAGCGCCTGGCCAGCCAGAACGCGGCCCATGATCCGCTGGCGAGCGAATCCGCCCGTCGGCTGGCCGAGGCGACCCGTGCGCGCCTGCGCAACCTGCAGGTGGCCGGCCAGGCCGGCGCGCGCCAGGTGTTCCACGCCCCGGCGAGCGGCGTGGTGCTGGAGAAGGAGGCCATCGAAGGCGGACGCTTCATGCCGGGCGAGGCACTGTTCCGCATCGCAGACCTGTCGAAGGTGTGGATCATCGCCGACGTCTTCGAGCAGGATCTCGCCCGCGTGCAGGTCGGCCAGAGCGCGCAGGTGACGCTCGAGGCCTATCCCGGTCGCGGCTTCGCGGCGCGGGTCGATTACCTCTATCCAACCCTCGACGCCGCCACGCGCAGCACCCGCGTGCGTCTGGAACTGGACAATCCGGAGGGCCTGTTGCGCCCAGGCATGTTCGCCCAGATCGCGCTGGCGGCAGGTGATGCCACCCCGAGGGTCGCCGTGCCGACCTCGGCGATCATCGACGATGGCGAACGGCGGGTCGTGCTGATTGCGCTCGGCGAAGGCCGCTTCAAGCCGCAGCCAGTGAAGCTCGGCCAGCGCGGCCGGGATGTGGTCGAGGTGCTCGACGGCGTGACTGCGGGTGATCGCGTGGTGGTTTCGGCCAACTTCCTGATCGACTCGGAGAGCCAGCTCAAGGCGGCACTCTCCAACCTGGTTGAGCCCGATGCCCGCGATCAGGCTCAAGCGAGCCCGACCCGTTACGAAGCGCAAGGGACGTTCGATGCGCTCGACGCCGAAGGCGGCAGCGTGACGATGACGCATGGCGAGATCCCGGCCCTCCAGTGGCCGGCGATGACCATGGACTTCAAGATTGCCGATCCGGCGCTGGTGAAGAGCATCGCCCCAGGCTCGCCGGTGCGGTTCGTCTTCGAGGCGGGTGAGCCAGGCGAGTACATCATCACAGGCATCGAGCCGGTTGCAGGCACTGCGCCTGCACCGAGCGCCGGCGGTCACGGGGGGCACTGAGATGCATGCCCCTGTGACAGACTCTTCGAACGTCGTGCCAACCGACGCGGCAGCCAGACCGGCAGCACCCGGCCTGCTCGATCGCGTCATCGACTGGTCCGCGCGCAACGTCTTCCTGGTGCTGCTCGCCACGCTGTTCCTGATCGGCGGCGGCCTCTACGCAGTCAAGCACACCCCGCTCGACGCGCTGCCCGACCTCTCGGACGTGCAGGTGATCGTCTACACCGACTACCCCGGCCAGGCGCCGCAGGTGGTCGAGGATCAGGTCACCTATCCGCTCACCACCTCGATGCTGGCGGTGCCGCGTGCGAAGGTGGTGCGCGGCTTCTCGATGTTCGGCGCGTCCTACGTGTATGTGATCTTCGAGGACGGTACCGACATCTACTGGGCGCGCTCGCGCGTGCTCGAGTACCTGAGCACCGCCGCCAGCCGCCTGCCGCAGGGCGTGGCGCCGCAGATCGGGCCGGACGCCACCGGCGTGGGCTGGGTCTATCAATATGCGGTGCTGGGCAAGGACATGAGCCTCGCCGACACCCGCAGCCTGCAGGACTGGTACGTGCGCTATCAGCTCACCAAGGCGCAGGGCGTGTCCGAGGTCGCCAGCATCGGCGGCTTCGTGCGCGAGTACCAGGTCACCATCGATCCGCTGCGCCTCGCGGGCTACGGCATCACGCTCGATCAGGTCGCGCAGGCGATCCGCGCTTCCAATCGCGACGTCGGCGGCCGCGTGGTGGAACTGGCCGAGAAGGAATACATGGTGCGCGGCCGGGGCTACCTGCAAAGCGTGGAGGACATCGCCGGCATCGTGCTCAAGGCCGAGCGCGGCACGCCGGTGCGGGTGGCCGACGTCGCCCGCGTCGAGCTGGTGCCCGCCGAGCGGCGCGGCATCGCCGAGCTGAACGGCGAGGGCGAGGTGGCCTCCGGCATCGTGATGGCACGCTTCGGCCAGAACGCGCTCGACGTGATCGCCAACGTCAAGGCCAAGATCGCCGAGATCGCCCCCGGGCTGCCGGCGGGCGCCGAGATCGTGCCGGTCTACGACCGCTCCGAGCTGATCGAGCGTGCGATCGGCAACCTGCAATGGACGCTGCTCGAGGAGAGCCTGATCGTCGCTGCCGTGTGCGTGATCTTCCTGCTCCATGTGAGGAGCGCGCTGGTGGCGATCATCACGCTGCCGCTCGGCATCCTGTTCGCCTTCATCGCCATGCGCGCGCTCGGCCTGGGCTCCAACATCATGAGCCTGGGCGGCATCGCGATCGCGATCGGGGCGATGGTGGACGCGGCGATCGTGATGATCGAGAACGCGCACAAGCACATCGAGCGCCTGCCCGCAGGGGCGGACCAGAAGGCGCGCGGCGCCGCGATCGTGCTCGCCTGCAAGGAGGTCGGGCCGGCGCTGTTCTTCTCGCTGCTGATCATCACCGTGTCCTTCCTGCCGGTGTTCGCGCTCGAAGGCCAGGAGGGCCGGCTGTTCTCGCCGCTCGCCTTCACCAAGACCTTCGCCATGGCCGGTGCCGCGCTGCTGTCGGTGACCCTGGTGCCGGTGCTGATGCTGTTCTTCGTGCGCGGGCGCATCCTGCCCGAGGCGAAGAACCCGGTGAATCGGCTGCTGATCTGGCTCTACCGGCCGATCATCCAGGGCGTGCTGCGCTTCAAGGTCCTCACGCTCGTGCTCGCGGTGCTGGCGATGGCCGCCACCATCGTGCCCGCGCGCCAGATCGGCTCGGAGTTCATGCCGACGCTCAACGAAGGCACGCTGTTCTACATGCCTGCGGCGCTGCCGGGCATGTCGGTGACCGAGGCCGGGCGCCTGCTTGCGACGACGAACCGCATCATCAAGACCTTCCCAGAGGTCGAATCGGTCTATGGCAAGGCCGGCCGCGCCAACACCGCGACCGACCCGGCGCCGCTCGAGATGTTCGAGACCGTCATCAACCTCAAGCCACAGGACCAGTGGCGCCCGGGGATGAGCACCGACAAGCTGATCGCCGAGATGGACGCAGCGCTCAAGTTCCCCGGCCTGGCCAACTCGTGGACGATGCCGATCAAGGCCCGCATCGACATGCTCAGCACCGGCATCCGCACCCCGGTGGGGGTCAAGGTGTTCGGCACGGACCTGGAGACGCTGGAGAAGGTGGCGCAGGCGGTGGAGGCCGCCGTGCGCAAGGTGCCGGGCGCGAGCAGCGCCTACGCCGAGCGCGTGGCGGGCGGCTACTACGTGGACATCGTGCCGCGTCGCGATCAGCTCGCGCGCTACGGGCTCACCATCGACATGGTGCAGGACGTGATCGCCACCGCGCTCGGCGGCGAGATGGTGACGACCACGGTCGAGGGCCTGGAGCGCTACGGCGTGTCGGTGCGCTATGCGCGCGGCCTGCGCGACGACCCGGCGCGGCTCGCGTCCGACGTCTTCGTGCCGACCATGAACGGCCCGATCCCGCTCGGCCAGGTGGCCGAGGTGAAGCTGACGCGCGGCGCGCCCGGCATCCGTACCGAGAACGCGCTGCTTGCGGCCTATGTGTATGTCGACACCCGGGAGTCCGACCTCGGCGCCTTCGTCAAGCGCGCGCAGCAGGCGGTGGCCGAAGATGTCGAATTCCCGCAGGGCTACTACGCCACCTGGAGCGGCCAGTTCGAGAACATGGAGCGCGCCAAGGAGAAGATGAAGATCGTGGTGCCGGTGACCCTCGCACTCATCTTCGTGCTGCTCTACCTCAACTTCCGCCGCCTGACCGAGACGCTGATCGTGATGCTGTCGGTGCCCTTCGCGCTGGTGGGCGGGGTGTGGCTGATGTGGTGGCTGGGCTACCAGATGAGCGTGGCGGTGGCGGTGGGCTTCATCGCGCTCGCCGGGGTGGCGGCGGAGACCGGCGTGATCATGCTGATCTACCTCGATCATGCATGGAAGGAGGTTCGCGAGCGCAGGGAGGCGGAAGGCCGCGAGGCCGGCGTCGCCGATCTGTATGCGGCGATCATGGAGGGCGCGGTCGAGCGCGTGCGACCGAAGATGATGACCGTGGTGGCGATCATGGCCGGCCTCTTGCCGATCATGTGGAGCACCGGCACCGGCAGCGAGGTGATGAGTCGCATCGCCGCGCCGATGGTGGGCGGCATGGTGTCCTCGACCGTGCTGACGCTGGCGGTGATTCCGGCGCTCTACGCGCTGGTCAAGCAGTGGGAGCTGCGCCGAAGCGCCAAGCGAGCACCCGCGCAGGCGCTGGTCACGGTGTCGAATTTGTAATGCACCGGTCAGCGGCGCGACAGCATCGGGGGCGTAGCCTGTTTCCAAGGCCCCGTTCCCGAGGCCGCCGCTGAACGTGACGAGGAGCATTGCGATGCTTGCCTGGCTGAAATCCCTCTGGCAATCCTTCAAGAATTGGTGTCGCGAGAACGAGCGAGCCCACCGGGATGCCCCGCTCTCGCCGTGCTGCTCGAAGCCGCCCGCAGCCGTTCACCGTTCGCCGACCCGCAAGGTATGAAGCCATGAACACGAAGCCTGCTCATGATCCTGGACACCCTCGATCTGTCGCCTGGTATCGCTCCCCCGGCGTCATCGCTGGCCTGATGCTGGCGGCGATCGCACTGTTCTTCCTGCTGCGCGAACACTGGGCGCATGTGTCGGGCAACTGGGTGTATCTGATCCTGTTGCTGTGTCCCCTGATGCACTTGTTTGGCCATGGCGGACATCACGGCGGGCACCACAGTAACGACACCGACTCGGAGAAGCGCTGAGATGCCGATGACAGAGGCGTGCCTAGGCCGTGGCGTCGTCATTGCGGCGCTTTCGGGCGTCTTGATTTCGAGCGCAGCGGCGCAAGGCTGGAAGATCCCGCAGCCCTCTCCGGGGCTGATGCCCAATCCGGGGCAGGGAAAGGGACTCTACGCACAGCACTGTGCCGCTTGCCATGGGACCGACCTCAAGGGCTCGGACAAGGGGCCGCCCATGCTCCATAAGGTCTACGAACCCAGTCATCACGCCGATATCGCCTTTCAGCTGGCGGTGGCGAACGGTGTGCGCGCCCACCACTGGCAGTTCGGCGACATGGCACCTGTTCCCGGCCTGACGCCGGACGAGGTCGCTCATGTCACGGCATTCATCCGGGGGGAACAGCGCAAGGTCGGCATTCGATAACAACAATCGCCGGGGAGAGGCATCATGACCCACGAGCATTCGCAGGGCGGCCATTCTGGCCACATTCATCGCCACGATCATGCATCACCAGGCCAGGATACCGATCCGGTCTGCGGCATGACCGTGAAGCCCGACTCTCCGTATCGGGTCATTCACGCCGGACACGAATACCGGTTCTGCAGTGCGAAGTGCCAAGGCAAGTTCGAGACCGATCCGGCGCGGTATCTGGCACCGGAGACAAGTCAGCCGTCAACGGAGCCCGCACCGGTGCCCGGCACGGAGTACACCTGCCCGATGCATCCGGAGATCCGCCAGATTGGGCCCGGTACCTGCCCGAAATGCGGCATGACGCTCGAGCCGGTGATGCCGGGCCTCGACGAGGAGGACAATCCCGAGCTCGCCGACTTGCGCCGCCGCTTCTGGTGGACGCTGCCGCTGACGGTGATCGTCACCGCGATCGCCATGTCCGGTGGCGTCTTCGATCCGATGCTGGGTGCGGCGCGCCCCTGGGTCGAGCTGGCCCTGGCGACACCGGTCGTGCTGTGGTCCGGTTGGCCGTTCTTCGTGCGCTGCGCGCAGTCGATCGGCAACCGCAGCCCGAACATGTGGACGCTGATTGGACTGGGAGTTGGGGCGGCCTATCTATATAGCGTCGTCGCTACGGTTGCGCCCGAAGTGTTTCCGGCCTCTTTCCGCATGGGCGAACACGTGGCGGTGTATTTCGAGGCAGCAGCGGTGATCATCTCGCTGACGCTGCTCGGCCAGGTGCTGGAGCTGAAGGCGCGCTCGGAGACCGGCGCCGCGATCAAGGCGCTGCTCGGCCTCGCGCCCAAGACCGCGCGGCGTATTCGCGCGGATGGCACGGAAGAGGACATCCCGTTGACGCACGTCCACCCCGGCGACCGGTTGCGCATTCGTCCGGGTGAAAAGGTGCCGGTCGATGGCGCCGTTGCCGAAGGCGAAAGCGCGGTCGACGAGTCAATGCTGACGGGTGAACCGATCCCGGTGACCAAGCGCCCCGGCGACAAGGTGATCGGCGCCACGCTCAACACCAGCGGCGCCCTGGTCATGGTCGCCGAGAAGATCGGGGCGCAGACCATGTTGTCGCAGATCGTGCAGATGGTCGCGCAGGCCCAGCGTTCGCGCGCGCCGATGCAACGCCTGGCCGATGTCGTCGCGGGCTGGTTCGTCATCGTCGTCGTGCTCATCGCCCTCACCACGTTCGTGGTGTGGGGACTCTTCGGACCCCAGCCGAGTTGGGCCTACGGCCTCATCAACGCGGTAGCGGTGCTGATCATCGCCTGCCCCTGCGCACTGGGCCTGGCCACGCCGATGTCGGTGATGGTGGCCACCGGCAAGGCCGCCACCCAGGGCGTGCTGTTTCGCGATGCGGCGGCGATCGAGTCGTTGCGCAAGGTCGACACGCTGATCGTGGACAAGACCGGCACCCTGACTGAAGGGCGCCCCGCCTTCCACAGTGTGGTGGCGGCACCGGGCGGGACGGAAGCCGACGTGCTTCGCATCGCAGCCAGCCTCGACCAGGGTAGCGAGCACCCGCTCGCCCACGCCATCGTGGCCGAGGCCCGCGCGCGTGGTCTCTCGCTCAGCACGCCCGAGACTTTCGAGTCCTCGTCCGGCATCGGCGTGCGCGGTACAGTCGATGGCCAACGTGTGGTTCTGGGGAACACCGCCCTGATGGACGATGAGCGCATCGATTGGCGCGGGCTCGCGGAACGCGCCGAGGCTCTGCGCCTTGAGGGCGCAAGCGTGATGTACCTCGCCGCAGAGGGCGTGCTCGTCGGCCTCATCGCCGTTGCAGATCCGATCAAGGCTTCGACCCCGGAAGCGCTCGATGCGCTGCGGGCGAGCGGGCTCAGGATCATCATGGCCACGGGCGATGGGCTCACCACGGCGCGTGCGGTCGGTGCCCGCCTGGGCATCGACGAGGTCTATGGCGAAGTGAAGCCCGCCGACAAGAATGAGCTCGTCGGCAAACTGCAGGCCGAGGGGCACATCGTCGCCATGGCCGGCGACGGCATCAACGACGCGCCGGCGCTCGCGCGCGCGAATGTGGGTATCGCGATGGGCACGGGGACCGACGTCGCGATGAACAGTGCCCATCTGACTTTGGTCAAGGGTGATCTCCGGGGCATCGCCACCGCACGCAGCATCTCCGTCGCCACCGTGCGCAACATGCACCAGAACCTCGTGTTCGCCTTCCTGTACAACGCAGCGGGTGTGCCGATCGCAGCCGGGGTGCTCTATCCAGCGTTCGGGCTGCTTCTTTCACCGCTGATTGCCGCCCTGGCGATGAGCTTCAGTTCGGCGTCCGTGGTCGGCAACGCGTTGCGCCTCGGACGGAAAAGGATCTGATCGACCTCAATCCGCCCGCACGGAAAGCTGGGCAGACGAACTGCGTGACGGGTACTTCGTTCGTTGGGAGGCATGCCGGCGTCAGCGTGTCGATGTTTGCGCACAAGGAGCTGTCTCATGAAAGCCGAGACGGAAGCCGAGCCCCGTCCATCCGGTCGGGCTGAATCGAACTTAAGGGTTCGCCGCGTATTTCCGGTCTTCGTCGTACTGGCGGCCGTTCTCCTTATCGCCGAGCACCGGCTCCATGTGCTCGGCTACCTACCGTGGCTCATCTTGCTTGCGTGCCCCCTGATGCACGTCTTCATGCATCACGGTCACGGCCACAAGGGAAAACACACGCCGACTGAAGACCAAGGTAACCATGATGCGTAATGCCACGGGAGATCGAGATGAATGAGACGTCGAGTTACGGCTTGTGGTCACTGGTTATCATCAACTCGCTGTTCTTCATCGCCTTCGCATTCAGCTTCACGCGTCCCCGCACAAGCCAGGACTGGCGATCCTTGGGCGCTTACTCGGCCTTCATCCTCGCGCTCTTCACCGAGATGTACGGCTTTCCGTTGACGATCTACCTGCTCTCGGGGTGGCTGTCTTCGAAATTTCCGGGAATCGATTTTTTTGCCCACGACTCGGGGCACCTCTTGGAGGTGATGTTCGGATGGAGCAGTAACCCGCACTTCGGCCCGTTTCACCTCTTGAGCACGGTGTTCATCGTCGGTGGCTTCTGGCTCTTGGCAAAGGCCTGGCCCGTACTCCTCGAGGCTCAGCGCACCCGCCGCGTCGCCGACAGTGGCCCGTACGCACGCATTCGACACCCGCAATACGTCGCTTTCGTTCCGGTCATGTTCGGCTTTTTGCTGCAATGGCCGACCTTGATCACGCTGATCATGTTCCCGGTTCTGTTGATCGTGTACGCCAGGCTCGCCCGCCGGGAAGAACTCGATGCGATCGAGGCATTCGGTGATGCCTATCGCTCATACCGCGACCGCACGCCGGCGTTCATTCCTCGCCTGCGGTAGTTCGACGGATCGTTTGGTCCAGAGCGCCGCTTGCGAAGTAGAGGGAGATGCCGACGCGCAGATTCCTCATTGCCTGCAAGCAAGGCGCCTTTGAGTTTGGGGCACCATGCATGCGCGCGGGGCAGAGTGAGTTTGATCAATCAAACCCGCCGATCCTGAAAAAGGTCGACAGAAAAGCCCCCGGGATCGACACCGGGGGCAAGTTCATCCTGAAACGTGCGAATCAGTTACGGGTGTCGTGGCGAAGGATGCTGTCGAGACGCATGACCTCGTCGCCGTGCATCATGATCTTCTGTCCATCCTTGGTCTCCATCACTTCGCCGTGTTTCATCCTCACCGCACGGCCCATCTTGTCCTCCATGCCCATTTTCCCATCCTTGAAGATGTAGACCGTCGAGCCATCCTTCAAGGGGATGGACTTTTCGACCCGCTCGACATCGACCGCGAAGGCCGATGTGGTGGCAATCCCAAGTGCCGCGACCATCAGTGCTTTCTTCAACATGCTCGTCTCCTTGAATCAACTACAAATAATTGCTGAACATTGCATCAGGCCTCTTCCATAGAAGATTGCCCGATGCCTTACCCGCCTTGGTTCCTGGGGAAGCTTGGTGCTATCAGGAGCCGCTGCGGTAAAGGGGGCTTTCTTCGAGATAGACAGTCACCTTGTCGCCCCCTTGGACCACCTTCGAAAGCGGAAAGCTGTTTGTGCCGAGGGTGTCGAAGGTCCAGTTGATCGTCTTGTCACCGACCTTCAGGGCAACCGTCTCGAGCCGCGTGACGTTGATGTAGCGCGTGTCCGCATTGACGATCACGGTGCGGGAGGGCGTGGCGTTGCTCGCGTAGCCATATGTGGCCAGCTCTCGCTCAGTCGGGCTCGAAGCGCGTGCCTGGACATGCTCGAGCCAGTGCAGCGCACCGCCCTCGGAATAGTCTTCGTGTGCGAACGCAGCGGAAGATCCAAGGGTGCTGATGGCCGAGACGGCGAGAACGGCGATGATCGACTTTTTCATGATGGGCTCCTTGTCCAGATTGGCTGCTCATGCTTGAGCAACCATGGACTCGATCATAGGAGCCAGCGACTGACAGGGCAGTGACCCTGCAATTACGTTTAAGTCATAAGAATGAAAGGGTACGGTCAGGGTTGGCGGGCCGGGTTTCGTCAGTCCAAGGCCTTGACCGAACGGCAGACGCGTGAACGAAGCACCAATTTCACGTCCCCCAACATGTCATGCGAGGTGACGGCTTCACTCGGTTACTTGCCGTTCGCACCACGAAGAGCCCGACGGCTGGATTGGGTCGGGTCGAGACAGCCGCAGTCGGCTTGCCGCGCTCCCGCGCAGGTGTGAACTGGAAGTCTCAGTCCGGCCATCAGCTGCCCGTCCTCCTCTCCACAATGCAGCCATCCTGATGGCCGCTGGGCCTCGAAAGCTGTCATTGCCTCAAGCACGTCGCTCCGCTGTCCTCATCCCTTCTGATGGACTTGTCGTGCGTCGCCGATGTCGCGCCGGGCGTGAGCGACGATGACAAGCCCCGACCACAGCGCGAGCCCGGACATCACCAGTGCAACGACAAGGTCCGGCAACGCGCTTCCGGTACCGAAGACGCCTGCCGCCGCCAGGATCACCGCGAGATTGCCGATCGCATCGTTGCGGCTGCACAGCCATACCGAACGCATGTTCGCGTCGCCCGCGCGAAAGCGATACAACATCATCGCCACCCCTGCGTTGGCGAGCAGTGCGAGGATGCCGACCACGCCCATCGTGATCGGCTCAGGCGTCACGCCGTGCTGGAAGGCCCACAGGGCGCGTGCCATTACAACGGCGCCGAAAAGCACCATCGCCACGCCCTTGAGCAAGGCCGCGCGTGCCCGCCATATCAATCCCCAAGACAGCACCGTCAGCGACAGCGCATAGTTGGCGGCATCTCCTGCGAAATCGAGGGCGTCGGCCCACAGGGCGACCGAACCGACTGCAAGGCCGGCGAAGAATTCGACCAGGAACATCACCGCATTCACGATCAATGCAATCCACAGTGCCAGGCGCAAGCGCGGGCTCGCTGCGCTGGCATCGCAGGTGGAGTGGGAACAACAGCCGGCCATGGTTTTCTCCTTAACGTGGGCGAGGGGTGCATCACACACCCTGTAGCCACTACAGGGTCAAGCGGTTAAGCTGTTGGGCGGTCGCAATGAGGAGATGCAGGCGATGAAGATCGGTGAATTGGCCAAGGCCGCGCACGTCGAGGCCGAAACCATCCGCTACTACGAACGGATCGGTCTGCTCCCGGCGCCTTCCCGCAGCCCCAATGGATATCGGGCCTACGCGGGTGGGCACCTTGAGCGCCTCGCGTTCATCCGCCACTGCCGGGCACTGGACATTGCCTTGGCCGACGTCGCGCAGCTGCTGCGCTTCGTGGACGACCCCACAACCGACTGTGCTGAGGTCGACGCGTTGATCGACACCCAACTCACCCGTGTCCGCGCGCGTCTCGACACCCTGCAAATGCTCGAGCGCCAACTCGTCGCCCTGCGCAGCCAGTGCTGTGCACCCGATCGTGCGGCGCAATGCGGCATCCTGCATGAGCTCGAGGCGCCGACGCGGGGGGATGTCTGTGTGTGCCACGATGAGCATGCGCAATGATCTGCGGTTCGGTGGCGGAGTGACCACAATGTGGGGTGCCAGCGCTCCGGTACGTTCATGGTCGCGATATGAGCCGTCAGCCAACGGGCTGGGGTTAAAATCGTCGCCCATGCACCGTTGGCTTGCCATTTTCTTCCTGCTGCTCGTTCCGCTTCAGTTCGCGTCGGCGGGCCTGGAGGCGTACTGCTTGGAATCGGCCGGTTTCGCGACCAGCCACGGCGACCACCATCCACATACCTGTCAGGTGGATGAAGGCGATGAAGGGATGAAAGGGCAACTTCACGCCGACTGCGGTTTCTGCCAGATCCTTGCGAGCGCTGCACTGCTCGATGCGGGTCGTCTGCCATTGACAGGACTGGGCCATGTCCTCGTCGACGCCGGGCGGGACTTCAACGCGTCTGCGCTGGTCACCGAGCCTGAACGCCCCAAGTGGCGCCTCGCTGCCTGAGCGGCAGCCCACCCCTGTCTTCCCCTCTTCTTCGAGTGCGCGCCGCACGGTAGCGGCGGTGTGCTCCATTGCGGACGTCCGGGCACTGCCTATGGCGTCCGCCCCTCCCGAAGCCTGGGAACCAACCCTCGAGATCGACTCGATGCACGACAAACGAACCCAATGGTGGTGGCTGATGGCCGCCTGGGCCGTGGCTCTGGTATCCACGCTGGGCGCGCTCTTCATCGGTGAAGTGATGGGCATGACGCCCTGCGTGCTGTGCTGGTACCAGCGGATCGCCATGTTCCCGCTCGCCCTCATTCTGGGCATGGCCGTGTTCGCCGAGGACCGGCGCGGTGCGGTGTATGCGCTCCCATTCGCGCTCGCTGGTCTCGCGCTGGCCGCCTATCACAGCGCACTGATCGCCGGCTGGGTGCCACAGTGGTGGGTGCCGTGCGGCACTGGCCCCTCGTGCAGCCAGCAAGCCCTGGTCATCCTTGGCGACATCCAGATTCCCTGGCTATCGCTGGCGGCCTTCCTCGCCATCGCCGCCGCCTTGACGATTTATCTGATAAGGACCCGTAAATGAACACACGAAAACTCCTGGCACTCGCCGTGTTGCTGATCCTCGGCCTGGCCTTTTACTTCGGCATGGATGCCTATCGCGACCGCACACAGGCCGAACAGGACACGCGCATCGCTGTGGAAGGAAGCCGCCTCGTGCGGATGCATACCCCGATCATCGGGCCGCAGAACGCGCCGGTCACCATCGTCGAGTTCTTCGATCCCGCCTGCGAGACCTGCCGCGCCTTCTATCCGATCGTCAAGCAGATCATGGCCCAGCATCCGGACAAGGTTCGGCTTGCGCTGCGCTATGCACCCTTCCATCACGGCTCGGACCAGGTGGTGAAACTGATCGAGGCTGCGCGCAAGCAGGGACTCTATACCCCGGTGCTCGAGGCGCTGCTGGCCGCACAGCCCGAGTGGGCCGACCACGCGGCGCCCAACATCGGCATCGCCTTCGAAGCAGCCGCTCGGGCCGGCCTGGACATGGAACGCGCCCGGCAGGACATGGAAACGCCCGAGATCCAGGCCGTGCTCGCGCAGGACATCGAGGATCTGACCGCGTTGCAGGTCAGCAAGACGCCGACCTTCTTTGTCAACGGACGCAGTCTGCCCAGCTTCGGTCCGGAACAACTCACACGCCTCGTGGCCGAGGAAGTGGGGAAATTACAGCGGTGATCGAAGCGTTCGGGCTCGCTGGCCTGCTTTCCGTGATAGCAGCGGCCGCAAACCGGGGGCGAGCTTTACAGGCACGACTCCGGTTTGCCCGAGAACAAAACGCAGATGAGCTCGACCGATCCGAGCAAATCAGGAACTACGTTTCGGGATCGCTGCCGTGCAGTCCCTGAAGTTCACGTAAACCTTGTCCCCCACCTGCAACTTCGGCTCAGCTGGCAGCCTCGCAGTCCGCGCATACGGATGGCCGTTGCGTTTGAACGCGATTGTCACGTAGGTGACGTTACTTGCCTCTCCGACTGTCTCATCTCTGCAGTCATAGAACGATGGCCGTTGAAGCTCTTTGCCCAAGCCGATCTCGACGACAGTACCTTTGCGCCAGCCATCGCCCTGCGCGTACTTATCTTCATACACGACGGCGGCCGCACATCCGGTCAAGCCACCAGCGACGACCAAGGCCAGTCCTGGCCCAATCAATGCTTTCATCTTGCTACCGCCGAGCGCCTGAGGTGACCGCCTGCGCGCCGTTGCCGCAGGCGGTCGGGCGGAGTCACTTCAGTGTGAAGCGTGCCGTGGTGGAAGGCTTGCCCGGAAGGGTGACAACCGCGACCAGCTTGGTGCCGGCGCCGACCTTGAAGCTACCCTTGGCTTCGAGTCGATCACCTGCAGGCCTGAGTTCGACATCTTGCTTGTTTGCGCCAGACAGCAGCGTGAGCTTGGCACTGCCGTTTGCCACATCAACAGGCTTGCCGTGATCGCGAAGATGCAACTGGATCACCTCGGGCTTGGCAACGAGTTCGAGATCGAGATCCTTGACCTCGACCACCACGCCTCCATGCATCGATTCATGCTCGTGAGCATGGTCATGCTTGTCGGCTGCAAAGGTGGGGCCCACAGACACGAGAGCAGCGAGGGCGACGACTTTTGAGAACTTCATGGTTTTTCCTTTCTGGTTTGCATGAGGCGGGTTAAGCAGCGTCAGAATGCTTCGGCATTTCGATCGTCGAGCAGACTCTCTGCATCGCGGCGGCCGAAGAGCCAGAACATTGCAGGGGTAAGGAAGGTATCCAGCAGGGTCGAACTGATGAGGCCCGAGAAGATCACCACGGCCACCGGATGCAGGATCTCGGTACCCGGGCGCTCGGCCTCGAACAGCAGCGGTGCAAGCGCAAACGCGGTTACCAGTGCGGTCATCAGCACCGGCGACAGGCGCTCGATCGAGCCCCGCAGGATCATCGTGTGGTCGAAGCTCTCGCCCTCGATACGCATCAGGTTGAGGTAATGGCTCACCTTGAGGATGCCGTTTCGCACCGAAATACCTGCAAGCGTGATGAAGCCGACGAGTGCCGCCACCGACAACGGCTGACCGGAGATCCACAGTCCAATCACCGCCCCGACCAGTGCGAGCGGAATGTTCGCCATGATGAGCGCCGAGAGTCGAACCGACTTGTAGCGGCTGTAAAGCACGACGAACATCAGCACGAGTGAGATGATCGAAAGCAACCCGACTAAACGGGATGCCTCTTCCTGAGCTTGGAACTGCCCGCCGAGGGTGATGAAGTAGCCCTCGGGCAACTTAAGGTCGGCCACGACGGCACGGATGTCCTCGACGACCTCCGATAGCGGACGCTGTTGCGCATTGGCCGAAAGCACGATGCGGCGCTTACCGTCGTCCCGGCTCACTTGGTTCGGACCGTCACCATCCTCGATCGACGCCAGCTTCGACAAGGGCACATGTCCGGTCGGCGTTTCGATCAGGATCTGAGCCAGCCCGTCGACCGAGCGCGCCGTTTCCGGTAGGCGAACGACCAATGGGAACCGTCGACCACCCTCGACGATCTGGGTGACCTTCTCGCCCTCGACGAGGTTTTGCAGCGCGGCCAGAATCTGCGGTGCCGGCACCCCGTAACGGGCAGCGGCCGCATAGTCGATCCGCACCTTGATCTGCGGCGCGAGCACTTGCTTCTCGATCTCCAGGTCGGCGAGCCCCGGAATGGCGGCAAGCCGCGTTCGCAATAGGTCAGCCTGACCGCGCAGGGTGTCGAGATCCTCGCCGAAGATTTTGATCGCGATCTGCGAGCGCACGCCCGACAGCATGTGGTCGATGCGATGTGAGATCGGTTGCCCGATCGCGATCGCAGCTGGCAGATTGACCAGTCGCGACCGGATGTCTGCGGTGATCTCACCCATTGAGCGGCTCAGCTCACCGGCGGGTTTCAGCCCCACATCGAGCTCGCTGACGTGGACACCTTCCGCATGCTCGTCAAGCTCGGCCCGCCCGCTTCGGCGCCCGACGTGCGTCACTTCGGGAACCTGTTTCACGAGCACTTCCGCTTGCTGCGCGAGCGCGGTCGACTCCGCCAGGGTAACGCCCGGGTTGAGCCGCATGCCGATCAGCAAGGTGCCTTCGTTGAACGGCGGCAGAAAGGTCGTGGGGAAGAACGGTACCGCAGCGGCAGCAATTGCCACCGCAACCGCACCCGCTGTGACGGCCGCCCTGGGGTGCTCGAGCACCCCCTGCAACGCCCCGCGATAACGTGCCTTGAGCCAGGCGAGCAAGCGCGTGTCACCGTGATCGAGGGACTTCATCCGGGGAAGCAGGTAAAAGGACAGCACCGGCGTCACGGTCACCGAGACGACCAACGAGGCGAGCGTGGAGACGATGAACGCCACGCCGAGCGGCACGAACAGCCGCCCCTCCATGCCAGGCAGCGCGAACAGCGGCAAGAACACCAGCACGATGATGATCGTCGCGTAAAGGATGGCCGAGCGCACTTCCATCGTTGCGCGCGCCACGAGTTCGATCGGGTGAAGCCGATGGTCGTGATGCTTTGCGCGGTCCTCCTTCAATCGGCGCAGCACGTTCTCTACGCCCACAACCGCATCGTCGACCAAGCCGCCAATCGCAATCGCGAGACCACCAAGGGTCATCGTGTTGATCGACTGCCCGAAATACTTGAAGACCAACGCCGTCATGAAGATGGACACCGGAATCGCGGTGAGCGCGATGATCGTCGGGCGCAGGGTGCCGAGAAAAAAGAAGAGGATTGCCGCAACGAACACCGATGCGCCAATCAGCTTACCCTTGAGCGTGCTGATCGATGCCTCGATGAAAGTCGCCTGCCGGAAGGTCACCTCCGGCGCATCCATCCCGGCCGGGAGCGATATCTTCATCTCTTCGAGCGCGGTTTCGATCGAGCGAGTCAGGTGAATGGTGTCCGCCGTAGGCTGCTTCTGAATGCCGAGAATGACGGCCGGTTTGCCCTCGAAGCCCGCATCCCCCCGTTTGGGCGCCGCTGCGAAGGTCACGGATGCGATCTGACGCAGCAGGATCGGCTGGCCATCTCGCGCAGTGATCGCGAGGTTCTTCAGATCCTCCAGGCTCGAGGTCCGACCGAGATGGCGGATGAGATACTCGCGCCCGTTCAGTTCGAGAAAGCCCCCCGAGGTGTTCGACGAGAAGCCTCGAATCGCCCCTTCCAACTGCTCCAACGAAACACCGAGCTCAGCCATACGGCGGGTGTCGGGCTGAACCTGGAACTGCCGCACCTCCCCGCCAATCGGGATGACTTGCGCGATGCCGGGGATCGCCATCAGGCGCGGACGAAGAACCCAGTCCGCATACTCTCGGACCTGCATCGGCGAGATCTTCGCCGTGTCGATCGGGATCGCGATCTGCATGATCTCGCCCATGACCGAGCTGATCGGCCCCATGCGCGGAATCACGTCTTCAGGCAACCCTTCCTCCATGGCTGAGAGGCGTTCCGACACCATCTGCCGGGCGCGGAAAATCTCGGTACTCCAGTCGAAGGTCACGTAGATGAAGGACAGCCCCGAGCTCGAGGTAGAGCGCACTGACTCCACGCCGGGCAAACCATTCATGGTGGTCTCGAGCGGAAAGGTGATGAGTTGCTCGACCTCCTCCGCCGCCATGCCGCCGGCTTCGGTCATGATCGTGACCGTCGGCTTGTTGAGATCCGGAAATACGTCCACGGGTGTTCGCGAAAGCGTGAACGCCCCATAGGCCATCAGTACCAGGCTGGCGATAATCACCAGCAGCCGGTTACCAAGGCTGTTGTCGAGTAGCCACTTGAACATCGGATAGACTCCCCGTCAGCGGATCTGGTTGATCAGCGTGGCGGCACGGGAGGCGACCCGCTCGCCGGCTTCGAGGCCGGACGTCACCCCAATATTCACACCGTCCAGCGGCGCGATCGTGACGGTCCGGGACTCGAAACGTTCGGGCGCCGTCTTTACCCAGACGATGGTTTGGTTTGCCGAATTCTTCAGCACCGATGCTGCGGGAACGCTTACACCCTGCTGCGTGCTGCGCGACTGGACGAAGACCTCGACCGGCTGCCCCACGGCAAGAAAGGCCAGCGCTTCACCTTCGGCTGCAAAGGTGAGTGGCAAGGCCTGCTCGCGCAGGCTGCGGGCGGCGCCGATGAAGGTGAGCGGGATCCGCTGGTCGCCGACCGCAAGACTTGCAGAGGCGACATCCGCCGCCATTTCTGGATCATAGGAGAGCGCCTCGACGCGCAGCCGCTTCGGGTCGACGATCTCGAACACGAGCTCGCGCGCATCGACCACCTGGCCTGACACGGCGTTAGTCGATGCGATCACACCGCTCACGGGTGCGGTCAGGACATCACGGGCATTGAGGCCACCACCGATCGCTTTCGATCTAGCCTTCAGGCTGGCAAGCTCGCTTTCGGCCGCTTCGATCTCCTTGCGCGGTACCGTGTCGGCGAGTTCCTTCAGACGCGCGAGGCGCTTTTCCACAAGGGCCCTGGCCGCGTGCAGCTCGGCCAATTGCGCCATCTGGTTAGACCGCTCGATCTGGTCCGTCGAAGGACTGACGTAAGCCAGCACGACCCCCTTCTTCACGGCCTGACCGACGCTTGGCAACCCCTGCGGGCCCGCCTCCAGGCGCCCAGCCACCATGGCCTGCACCTTTCCGCCGGCATTCGGGTCCATGACCACCTTGCCGGCCAGCGCGGTGGTACGCGGCAATTCGCCGGCTTCCGTAACCAACGTGCGAACACCGATCTGGCGTTGTGCCGGCTTGGGCAGAAAGACACTGCCATCGGCTTGCCGTTGTGGCCCATTGCCTCCTGCCACAACTGGACCTTCATCGCCATGATCATGGCCTTCGCCAGCAAAGGCATTCCACGAGGCACTGGCCGATACCAGCGCCAGCGCAGCAAACAGTACGCTCAGCTTCATGCGGCACCTCCAGTCGAGCGATTACGCGAATTCCCCTTGCGAAGCACAATCCAGCCGATGAGGCCTAGCACAAGCCCCCCCGCGCCTGCCCCAATTGCGTAGGGTTTAATGTCCAATTCGGCAACCTCTTCGTGCGCCTCGGCGGCGGTCTCATGCAAGTCGAGCTCACCAGCGAGCAAATCGGCGTCCTGGCCGGCAATCACCGTTGCCGTGACAGAGACGACACCCGGCTTGAGCGTCTCCTCGAGCGTGGCCCCGAACTCACCGTCGGCATGGGGCGTGAGCGCAACGGCCTTCCCATCGAGTTCCAGATCGACCTTTGCGTCCTTGACCGGACTGTTGTCAGCGAAGTGGTCAAGATAGACGGTGACGTTCTTGCCATTCACTACGCCGACCAGCTCGAAGAGTTCCGAGACGGCGGTAAATCGCGGCAATGCCGGGCCCGCTGTGGTCGCGGGCGCTTCTCCATGGTCGTGTCCGTCACCGGCCAGCGTTTGCGGGGCAAGCCCGGCAAGCACTGCAGCGAGGCTCCATGCCGCGAGGGTATGAGTGGATTTCATTTTGGGGATCCTGTTATTCATTCGGGAAGCAGGCCCAACGCTTGGCGCTGGGCCGAGATGGCGGCTGCCAGATCAATACGCGCGCGAGCGAGCTCGCGTTCGGCTTCGGCCGCCTCGAATTCGATGCGCAGACGGGTCGGCAGATCGGCCTCACCGAGGCGGAACGCCTTCTCGAAGAAGCCGCGTGAAGCCTGTGCGAGGTCGGAGCGCCGTTCAGCAGCGGCGACCTGCTGCCGTCTCGATTCGACGCGCTGGTGCGCCATCTCTGTTTCGGCCAGCAGTCGTTCGAGTTCGATCTGCAGTTGCGCCTCGGCCTCGATGGCCTCTGCATTGGCGCTTGCAACGCGGGACCGGCTGCGCGAACCGGAACCAAGCGGAATGCGCAAGCCCAACGTGACCGTCTGTTCCCAGGATTCACCCGATGCGCCGCGTTCGCGGGTGGTCGTGACACTCAACTCCGGATTCGCGCGGCCCTGAACGCTGGCAAGGGTCATCGTGCGCCGCGCAACGTCGACCCGATCACGCAGCTCGGCCACTGCAGGGTGCGCCGTCTCAAGAATCTGTGTCGGTGTCGCAGCGGAAGGGACGGGCTCCGGCGCAGACACCCCGCCGGATGAGCGTTCTGGCCCGATTCCAGTGAGCGTGCGCAACTGCTGTGCAGCATCTGCAAGGGCGCTTTCTGCCTCGGCGACGGCGGCTTCAGCTGTAGCTTGGACACCGTCGGCCTGATGCTGATCTGCGCGCGCCAGATCACCCGCCTTGATGCGCTTGGCCACGTCGGCGGCCAGTTCGCGGGCGTTCGCGAGACCCGCCCTCGCCAGCGTCACATCTACACGCGCGCGTTGCCAATCCCAATATGCTGTGCGTACCGCTGCAGCGGTGCGCAACTGCGCGCCGCGAGCCCGGCTCGCCGTGGCAGCTATTTCGGCAGTGGCGAGGGCTGCAGTGCTCGAACGTTCGCCCGACAGCCAGATCGGAACCGCGATACCGACCTCGTACTCACGGCTCCCGCGATTGCTGTCCAACTGATCGGTCTTACCGGCTACCTCAAGGGCGGGCGGTTCGACAAACCAACTGTTGGCACTGTCGCGGCGCGCCTGCGCCGCTTCCTGTTGAGTCGTGAGCGACAGCGCTTCAGGCTGGCGTGCCCATGCTGCCTCGAAAGCGTGCTTGAGGGATAGGGCGGCACTTGGGGCCGGGGGGGTCAGCTGCTGCGCCCAGACACCGTTGACGGCAAGGCCGAGCATTAGCGCAGGCAGCCATTTGAGATGAAGTTGCTGAAACATCCAATTCTCCGTTGATGGAAAGACACGGGGAATCGGCAGAGGGCGATCGGACCGATCGCAATGGACGCGTGACGCTACCGCTCAAAGCGGTAGGAACATCAAGAGGGAATGAAGGCGACCGCCCTGCCGATCAGGCTGGGCGGGCCCATTTAGGGCGTTCGGGCTCTGCGGGATGCTCCGCAAGTGAGCACCCAGGTGTGACGCCGATGGGGAGGGATGCCTGATGCTGTGTGAATAGCGCGCTGGACTCACTCGTTACTGCTGAAGAGCCCACCACCTGGCACGATGCGCAGTCTGTGTGTGCGCCCTTCGTCAAGCCCCCTTTTTCCTTGCCTTTTGCATCTTCGGTGTGACGATGCGCGTGATGACCAAAATGATTGGCTGCGGCACCGGATTCGTGCGCGCAGTAATCGCCCACCGCCGCCCAACTCAGTTGGGCAGGCAGCAGGATCAAGAGGAAAATCGCAAGCCAACGACGCATGGCGCGGATTCTATCAATAAGGATTTGCTATCGTCGACAGCGACGGTACCAATGGGCAGACCAAACGGCGCTTTACGAGAACCTGCTGGGCGAAACGCCTGGACGGCCCGACGTCTCGCGCCGATAGGTGGCTTCAGGAGCCACTGTACAGTTCATTCATGTACGCGCGCTCTGTCGGGGTCATGTCGACCAGCTCCTTGAGGACTTCTGCACGGGTCTTGCCGGGTCCGGAAGCACGCGAGGGCACCGCGAGGCCACGCTGCAGGTAGAAATAGCTGCCATCGGCCTTTGCCTGTTCGAGCTCGCGCAACACCTCGGCGCGGGTTTTCGTGCTCGTGGAGTGATCCGGATGGAACGTGAACCCCTGCTCGCCGGGAGCGGGATGCCACAGCGAGCTGGCTTGCGCAGCCGCAGGAACGACAAGGACGGCAGCAAGAAGCGAAAAAAGGGCAGTGGTGCGGGTTTTCGACATGACGAGACTCCTTCGTTCAACGTGAGAGGTGGCGTTCGGCATAAGCCGCTTGGCGTCGCCTTGCACCGAACACGTCGCGGACTTTAAAGGTCCATCCTCGTCGAATCGCGAACTGCCAGATTACGATTTCGTAATGTGATGGTTTCGGCATCTCCGCGATAATCGCTGCATGAAGATTCTGGTTGTGGAAGACGAACCCAAGCTCGCCGAATACCTACGCAGGGCGCTCACCGAAAGCAATTACATCGTGGATGTCGCGCACAGCGGCACGGATGGCCGCTATCTCGCGACCGAAGGGCATTACGACCTCGTCCTCCTCGACGTCATGCTTCCGGGGCTGGATGGCTATGCCGTCTTGCAAGAACTGCGTCGGGGCAAACACGTACCCGTCCTGATGCTGACCGCGCGGGACGAGGTCGAGGATCGGGTCAGAGGCCTGCAGGCGGGTGCCGACGATTACCTGGTGAAGCCGTTTGCTCTGTCCGAGTTGCTCGCTCGCGTGCAGGCCTTGTTGCGGCGCGGTGCCTTGCGCTCGGATAGCCAGGATTCAACGGTGCTCCGTTTGGCGGACCTCGAACTCGACCTGGTTCGGCGCAAGGCGTCACGATCCGGGCAGCGCCTCGACCTGACCGCCAAGGAGTTCACGTTGCTGACGTTGCTGCTGCGCCGGCAAGGGCAGGTCCTTTCCCGTACCGCGCTTGCAGCGCAGGTGTGGGACATGAATTTCGACAGCAATACGAACGTGGTCGAAGTTGCGGTGCGCCGGTTGCGCGGCAAGATCGACGACGCTTTCGAGAAGAAGTTGTTGCATACCGTGCGCGGCATGGGATACGTCCTTGAGGACCGGAAGCCCTGAGAATGCGCAATCCGCGTTCGCTTAGCTGCTGGTTATCGTGGTGGCTCGCCGTGCTGGCCTCGCTGGGGCTCGGCTTGGTCTGCTCGATCGTTTACGTGGGCGCGAGTCTAAATCTCTCCAACAAGCAGACGGACGAACTGCGGCACAAGCGGGACATAGTGCGCCATCTCGTCGGCGAGATTGCAACGCGGGACGCGTTGCCGAGCCTGCGTCACAAGCTCGACGACTTCTTTGTGGGCCATGCCAACCTCGAGTTACGGCTGATCCAGGGATCTGACGCTCTTCTGTACGCAACTCCGGCGCGTTCAAGCCCCGGCGCAATCCTGCGGCGGGATGAGTTCGAAATCTCCGTGCCATGGTCGCCCACAACCATGCTGCGCGCCGAATTGATGCTCGACAGCAGCGCCGACGCGCTGCTTTTGGAGCAGTTGGCCTGGACGCTACTCGCGAGCGCCCTTGGTGGAGCGGCGGCCATCTCAGTGGGCGGCGCATGGCTCGTTCGTAGAGCGCTCTTGCCTGTTCGCGACCTGGCTCGACAAGCAGCGGCCCTAAGCCCGGAAAGCGTTGGACAGCCGCTTGACGGCTCCGCCCAGGCACAGGAGCTTCAGCCGTTGGTCACACAATTCAACGCGCTCCTGGTTCGATTGAACCGCGCATATCAACAACTGGAAGGGTTCAACGCCGATGTCGCTCACGAGCTGCGCACACCGCTGGCGACCTTGATTGGTGAGACCGAGCTAGCTCTGAGTCGTCAGCGCGATGTCGCCGAACTGCGCGATGTGCTCGGATCGAACCTCGAGGATCTTCAACTTTTAGCGGGGCTGGTCAATGACATGTTGTTCTTGTCCCGGGCCGATCGCGGGGAGCGCGCCCGTCGCCACCGTGTGGATAGCCTGGCCGAACTGGTGTCCGAGGTCATCGAATTCCACGAAGCGTCAATGCAGGAGGCCGGCGTGACTGCGCGCTTACGCGGTGACGGCATGGGCACAGTCGATGCTGGGTTGGTTAGGCGTGCGCTCTCGAACCTGCTCGCCAATGCGACCCGTTTTGCAGAGCGCGGATCGGTGATCGAGGTCGATATCAAGCAGGACGCAGATGGCCGCATTTGCCTGTCTGTCAGCAACACGGGCCCTGTCATCCCCCCGGAGCATTTGCCTCGTCTATTCGACCGCTTTTATCGGGTTGATGGGGCCCGCGAACATCGCGACCATAATCACGGGCTCGGCTTGGCGATCGTAGCTGCGATCGCGCGAATGCATGGCGGCGCCACCTTTGTGCGGTCAGCTGCCGGAACGACGAGCGTTGGCCTTGCCATGTGCGGGTGCAGCCAAATGGAGGTAGCACCTCATGACAGATAAGGCGCATTGCTGAAAGGGCTGAACTTTGCCTCTTTGCGGCACTGACTATCGAGAGTGCTGGGGTCACATGGATACGTGGCCAGGTAGAGTGCGCTCGACACCACGAACTTGCACCAGATCGCCTTCGTGCGCGGCGCCGATGGCTGACGTGTTCTAAGTGTCTGTCAGCACCCACCTCGGAGACTCCGCAATGACCGACGATGCCGACGCACAAGGGTGCCGAGGATCTGATAGGCGTCCTGCGCAGCTACCTCAAGTGAGCCTTGCCGTGCCCACCGAGAACCCGTCCACCTGGACCCATGATCACGTCTTCGATGGCGGCAATGCGCTTGCCAAAAGCAGTACCTCGGTGGTGATGTGGATCACTGCCGTTGCGATGGTTGTCGAGATCACCGCAGGCTGGTGGTTCAACTCAATGGCGCTGCTGGCCGACGGCTGGCATATGAGCCCGCATACCTTCGCGATCGGCGTGTCTGCCGCGCTGGCCTATGCCGCTGCGCGAACGATCCGCGCTTCGCTTTCGGCACCTGGAAAATCGAGATCCTCGGAGGCTTCGCCAGCGCCATCTTCCTGCTCGGCGTGGCAGTGATGATGGTCATCGGTTCGATCGAACGCATCGTGTCGCCGCAACCCATCCAGTACAAGGAGGCCATCGCGGTCGCCATCCTGGGCTTGGCCGTCACCGTCGTTTGTGCGCTGATCCCGGGCAAGGCTCACCATCACGGCCACTCACACGGACACGGTCACGATCATCACGGCCTCAAGCTCAAATCCGCCTACCTTCACGTGATCGCCGACGCGGCCACCTCGGTGCTGGCCATCGCGGTGGTGACGCATGACCGCGCACGCACCCCCGACGCTGTGAGGAGCCGCTTGGCGGTGCACGAGGAGATCGTCCACTCAACGATCGAGATCTATCACCACGCCGGGCTTCGGGAAAGCCCTGCCGGAGGAGCCGCGTGAGGACATTGCTACTTTACTTCGTCACAGCGATGGCCGAGATCGTCGGCTGCTATCTGCCCTGGCTGTGGCTCAAGAAGGGGGGCTCGGTTTGGCTACTTCTGCCTGCGGCGGTGAGCCTGGCGGCCTTCGCGTGGTTACTCACGCTGCATGAGGCGGCCTCCGGCCGCGTCTATGCCGCATACGGCGGGATGTACATCAGCGTCGCCATCCTATGGCTGTGGACGGTGGACGGAATCCGCCCCTCCGCCTGGGACGTCGCCGGTGTAGTGGTGACGCTGGCGGGCATGAGCATCATCGCGTTTCAGCCCAAGTAGGGTGTTTGCAACCGCATGCCATGAGCTTCAATCCGCCTCGCGGGTCAGCCACTTCTTAACCTTACCCCTCCACTGCCAGCAGGTGGCAGGAGATGCAGGCGGCCTACAATTCGGGCAGCGCAGCGCCAGCGGCAAACCAGTCGCCAAAAGGTGATAGTCCCCGGGCGCCCGCACTACCCGGACCTACATCATCGACATTCAAATTGTGCTACCGCCGTGCCAGCTAGCTATTCGTAAGCGTTGCGTAGCAGGCGGCGGCTTGATGCTGTTACTTGTCATTGGTCGTTCGGTTGAATGAACGGCAGCACGGGGTCGGGTCGAGACGCTCGGGGGCGGTCCGTCTTGCCGCATTACTGGTGAAGGTCTCAGTCCGGCCAGCTGCCGTCATTCGTGATCGCTAAATCACAAGCTCTCGAGCGACCGGTTAGCACCGAAACCCGTCATGGACCCGATTTCGTGAGGGTGGCGCCAGGAGTGAACGCTGCCGCCTCTCCGCTTTCAAGCCTTGAGGCGGCAACGTCGATCACGCGGGCTTGCTCACTTTCGGCAGATCGACCATGAAGGTCTGGCCCGGCTGACTGCACCCGGCGTCACAACAGCGCCCAGGCTGCTTGTTCTTGCTGATCGCCCGCGTGTCGTCAGCCAGCACGCCGCGATCCAGCAGACGCTCGACCAGCTCGACCTTGTTGCCGACCGGGTAGTGGCGCCAGATCTCCTGCTTCAGCGCAGTCGGCGAGCCGCCGCCGTGCAGGCTTATCAGCGAGTACCAGCCCCCCTGGTAGGAGGCGGTGAGATCCTCGATGAAGCGTGACACCTCGATCCGCTTGTCGTAGGGAACGCTCGGGTTGGCGCGCAGCACTTCGGCAAGCGTGGCAGCGGTCGCCGGGTTGTGGTCCTCGTCGGGGCCGGGCAAGGCGACGATCAGGCCGCCAGAGACTTCGTGCGCGAGCCGGTGCATGTCGTAGATCTGGGTCGAGAGCAGCAGCTTGCCGATGTTCGAATACACCGGCTCGGGCATGAAGCTTCTTGAGTGCGGGTCCTGCACCGCATAGACGCTCGCCGCCACGCCGCAGGCGTAGAAACCCTCGGTGATCTTGATCAACTCGACCATTGGGTCGCGCAGGTTGGCCTTCTTGTCCGGATCGAGGCCGTTCGCTTCGCACATCAGCGCTCCGGCGCCGATCAGCAGATCGCCGAAGCCGGCGCGCGCAGCGATGCAACTGTGGCGGTGGTGGGTCGCGTAGTTGTAGGTGACGTCCCCCGAGAACTCCCATTCCCCGGCGAGGAACACCCGCTCCCACGGCACGAAGACCTTGTCGAAGATCACCACGCCGGTCGATTGGCCATACTTGCGTGAGAAGAGCGGTGCGCCGTGCTCTGGCTTCTCGCCGGGACGTCCGGCCGGCCGGGCGACGATGGTCACCCCCGGCGCATCGACTGGCACGGCACAGCACAGCGCGAAATCCTTGTCGTCGGCGCGCATGTTTCGCGAAGGCATGACCAGGAACTCATGCACGTATGGTGCGCCGGTAACGATGGCCTTGGTGCCAGTGATCACGATGCCCTTGGTGTTGCGCTCAACCACATGAACATAGACGTCCTGGTTCAGCTGCTGGCTGGGGCGCTTGCTGCGGTCGCCCTTGGCGTCGGTCATCGCGATGCCCAGTGTCAGATCCTCATCCTGGACGCGCTGGAGATAGGAGGCGAACCTGGCGCGGTACTCCGTCGAACCCTTAGCGTCGTCCAGCTTGGCCATGGCCTGGCCGATGCCGTTGAGGGCGTCGTGCGCGAGGTAACGCTGCGCGCAGCCCGTCTCCTGGCACAGCACGCGGATCGCTTCGAGCTTGTTGAGCAAGTCGCCGGCCGATTCGTTAATGTGCAGCATCCGGTTGACCGTCTTGCCCGACACCGACTGCTTCGCGAGCATCAGCGGCGCCAGCGCCGGGTCGTGCGCGAAGTCGTAGGTGACCGCCAGGGCGTTGATCCCGGGTTGCAGAGAAGGCGCATCGGCGACGGACTCGATCCGTTGTCCATCGACATAGACGGTGGGTTTGTACTTTCTCAGGGACTCCCGGTACTCCTGACCGTCCATCAAACCGCTGGTGAGCGTGGCTGACATGGCGACTCCTCTCTGGTGGCGTGCTTATGAAATTGAACAGTGTTCAATTATTAGGCCAGTGTAGAATTCGTGTCATGCCTAAGTCAACGATTGCCCGTAACGAAGGAGCCGGCGCTCGCACGACGCCGGGCGAACCGCGCGCGCGCCGCGAACGCACGCTCAATGAGGCGCGCCGCACGCTGATCCTCGATGCTGCGCGAGCTGCGTTCTTCGAGCTCGGCCTGGATGGCGCGAGCCTGCGCGAGATCGCCAAGCGGGCGGGCTATACCCCAGGCGCCATCTACAGCTACTTTGCCAATCTGGAAGAGATCTATGGCGCCCTGCTGGGCGAATCCCTGCAACGCCTGAACGCGGTCGTCGCTGCCGCCGATGTGCGTTCCGGCGCGCCCGCTGAGCTGTTGCGGGCCAAGGCCCGCGCCTTCTACACGTTCTACCGCGACAACCCGAAGGAGCTGGACCTCGGCTTCTACCTGTTCAATGGGGTCAAGCCCCGGGGGCTGACGCCCGAGCTGAACCAGACGCTCAACGAACAGTTGATGGCGGCCCTGCGCCCCGTCGAGCTTCAGCTCACGGCATTGGGCCTGCGCGTCGACGAGGCCATCGCCGAGACCACAGCCGTGTTCGCGCACATCGTCGGTGTGCTCGTGCTGAACAACACCGGGCGCATCCGCCTGTTCAAGCAAAACCCGGACACGCTCTTCGAGCGCTACATGGACGCCCTCCTCGCGCGCCTCCCTGCACCACGCACCTGAGCACACGCAAACGCCTCGCCAGGGGCTTGCACGCCAAAAAGAACTGAACTATGGTTCACTCGCTGAATTAAAGTTCACTTCATCATGGCCTATCGCAAGACCGAACGCGTCGAGGCACGCCTCGCCGATAACCGCAAACGCATCCTGGACGCTGCCCGCCGGCTGGTTTCCGAGGGGGGCTGGAGCGAGGCACAGATCAGTCACGTCGCCTCCGCAGCCGGGATCGCGACCGGCTCGGTTTACCGCTACTTCCCCTCCAAGGCGGACCTGTGCGTCGAGGTGCTGTCGGTCGTGTCGCAGCGCGAGGTCGATGTGCTCGAGGCCATCGCCAACAACGCCGAAGCGGCTTATCAGACCCTGCATGTGGCGGTCTCGGCCTTCGTCGAGCGTGCGATGCGCAACCGGCGCCTGGCCTACGCCTTGATCGCCGAGCCCTGCGACCGCGAGATCGAGGAGGCGCGGTTGGTGTATCGCCACGCCATCAGCAAACAGATCATGCGCATCGTCAAGGACGGCCAGGCCTCGGGTGACTTCCGCGCCGACCTGGACCCCAGCATCGCCGCCACGGTGATCGTGGGCGGCTTCATGGAAAGCCTTATCGGCCCACTCTCGCCGCTCAACACCGATTTCGACCGTTCGGGCAGCGAGGGTCCCGAGGCCGTCCATGCCCTCGCAGGCCAGATCGCCGAAGTGTGCTGCGCGGCCGTCGCGGTCTACCCCGACAAGATCGCTTCACTCGACACCCACCAGAGGAGACACGCATGAACGCACCCAACCCTGCCCAGAGCGTCCTCAAGACGAGCCCCGACCGCTATTCGACCCACGTCGTCAAGAACCAGGCGGCGATGCCGAGCGGCTTCAACGCCTTCGACGACGACGTTGTGCTGAAGGCCGCCATCGAGCGCGAAGCGCCGTGGGCGGCTTCCCGCTGCGCCGCCATCGGCCAGCTGGCGGGCGACGACGCGGTGCAGGAGCTGGCGCGACAGGCCAACCGCAATATTCCCGAGCTCAAGACCCACGACCGCTTCGGCAACCGTATCGACTGGGTCGATTTCCACCCGACCTGGCACGAGCTGATGTCGCTCGCCTGGCAGCACGAGGTGCCGACCCTGTCGTGGACGAGCAAGGAGAAGCATCCGCACTATGCGCGCGCGGTGCTCTCCTACCTGTGGAACCAGGTCGAGCAGGGCACCGGCTGCCCGACCGGCATGGCCTATGCCTCCTACGCGGGGTTCAGCCACGAGCCCGCGCTGAAGATCTGGGCCGAGAAGTGCTTGGGCACGGTCTACGAGAACAGCCGCCGCGAAGTGGGCGACAAGCCTTCGGTGGTGATCGGGTATGCGATGACCGAGAAACAGGGCGGCTCGGACCTGCGCGAGACGCAGACCACGGCGGCGTTCTCGCACACCGCCGACTACCACGGCGCCACCGCGCACTGGTACGAGCTGACCGGCCACAAGTGGTTCTGCTCCGTGCCGCAGTCGGACGGCTTCTTCACGCTGGCCAAGGTCAATGGCGGCGTTACCTGCTTCTTCCTGCCGCGCACGCTGCCCGACGGCAGCTACAACCGCTTCTTCATCCAGCGACTCAAGGACAAGGCAGGCAACCGTTCCAACGCGGGCAGTGAGGTCGAGTACAGCGGCACGCTGGCGATCCGCGTGGGTCAGGAAGGCGCTGGCATCCGCGAGATCATCTCCCACTCGCACCTCACCCGCCTGGACTTCGCCGTGGGCTCCGCCGGCCTGATGCGCCAGGTCCTGACGCTGGCGCTGAACCACGCCACCACCCGCAATGGCTTCGGTTCCAGCCTGGCCAAGCGCCCCATGATGGCCAACGTGCTGGCCGACATGGCGGTGGAAGTGGAGGCCGCCACCCTGATGGCGCTGCGCATCGCCAAGGCGACCGATTACATCGACGCCGACCCGCAGAAGAAGGCCTTTGCCCGGGTGACGACGCCGATGGCGAAATACTTCAATTGCTCGCGCGTGGTCGCGGTCTCCAACGAAGCCTTGCAGTGCCACGGCGGCAACGGCTTCGTCGAGGACGGCCCGATGGCCCGTCTCTACCGCGAAGCGCCGCTCAACAGTGTGTGGGAAGGCACGGCAAACATGATGTGCATGGACGTGCGCCGGGCCATGCTAAAGGACGCGAGCTGCCGCGACGCCCTGTTCGCCGAACTGGCTGACGTGCGCGGGCAGGATGCGCGCTTCGATGCCTACGTCGGTGCGATGGGGCCGGTGCTCGACGCCATGCTGGAGGACGAGTTCTTCGCCCGCCCGGCGTCCGAAGCAATCGCCCGCTCGCTGCAAGGCGCCGAACTGCTGCGCCACTCGACGCCCGAGGTCATCGACGTCTTCATGAAGACCCGGCTCGGCGGCAGCATCAACAGCTGGGGCGCCATGTTCGGCACCCTCGGGCCGGGTGTGAGCCAGGCGCAGGCGGACATCATCGTCGAGCGCGCACGCGTCAAGCGCTGAGCTTCTTCCGTTCGCCCCGCTTCTCGCGAGGCCCCTCCGCCTGCAAAGGCGAGGGGCCTCGCGTTCGTTCTGGCTGAATGCGCGCACCGCACGGTCTCGTGCGGCGCAAATCCGAAAACGAAAGTTATAGAACATCGCAGTTGCTGCTCTTCGCAGCCACCGTGCTGCCCTTGGTCTGCACACCCGGTCCCGACCTGCTGTTCATTGCCAGGTCTCGCCGGCGGGCCTCAGGGCGCCTTGCGCGCCAATGTCGGAGTGATTGCGGGTTACGTCGCGCACGCGGTCCTGGGCGCGCTAGGCGTTGCCGCCGTGGTGGCCACCTCGCCGTGGCTATTCGAGGCACTGCGCTGGACCGGCATTGCATACCTGAGCTATCTCGCCATCCAGATGCTGCGCTCGGCCTTGAAGCCAGGCAACCTTGCACTGCACGCCAGCCCGCGACCCGCCTCGCTGTGCAAGGGTTTCCTGACCAGCTTTCTCAACCCGAAGGGCTTGATGGTCTACTTCTCCATCCTGCCCAACTTTATGACTGTCGGTGACGACGTGGCCGTGCAAGCGCTTGCACTCTCAGCGGTCTTAGTTGCCCTGTGCGCCGTGGTGTATGGGATGGTGGGCTACGTCGTCGCGGCATCGGGAGCATCCGGCGGCGTCAATGGACGTGCTCGTCGGATCATCGAGGGGTTTGCCGTGGGCATGCTTGCGCTTGTGGCTGTGCATGTGGCGCGGCCTTGAGGGTCCAGGCAATCTGCCAAGCTGGCGTGCGGGTCGTAGGCTCGAAGGTCTAGGTCCGGCCATCAGCGGACGCAGGGAGGACTTTCCGCAACCGGCCGTTCGATGCGGCACCGATGGCCTTCGCGCAGGGGTAGTGAATCCGCCAGGATTGACTTGCGCTGCCCTACCTCTCACTAGTGAGGGGCGGCAGCGCATCAAGCGGTGAGCGCACTCCGGCACCGCCAACTTTCAGCACATGCGTGTAAATCATCGTCGTAGAGACGTCGGAATGGCCGAGCAGATCCTGCACGGTTCGAATGTCGTAACCGCTGCGGAGCAAGGCCGTCGCGAACGAGTGGCGGAGGGTGTGCGGTGTGGCGGGCTTCGTGATGCCTGCTTGTTCTACGGCACGTTTGAAGGCGCGCTGAAAGGTCTGGTCATACATGTGATGGCGACGCACGACACCGCTCCGTGGATCGGTCGAATGCGTGTGCTGCGCAAAAACCCAGAACCACGGCCAGGAATGCCCGGCGCGCGGATACTTCCGCTCAAGGGCGTCGGGAAGCGCAACGCCGCTGCGGCCCTCGGCCTGGTCCTTCAGCCACCATGCCCGTGCACGCGACAGCTGCTCGCGCAGGCTGGGTGCCAAGCTCTCGGGTAACATCAAGGCCCGATCCTTGGAGCCCTTGCCCTCCCGCACGATGATCGTGCCGTGATCGAAATCCAGATCCTTGACCCGCAGTTGCAAACCCTCACTGATCCGCATGCCCGTTCCATACAGAAGCTGGGCGAACAAACGATGCTCGCCTTCCAGAAAACCGAGGGTGCGAACCACTTCATCCGGGGTCAGCACCACCGGCAAGCGCCGCGACGGACGAGGTCTTCCGATCTCCTGAAGCCAGGGCAGATCCGTGCACAGCACCTTGCCGTAGAAGAACAGCAAGGCCGCCAATGCCTGACGATGCGTGGAGACCGAAACCTTGCGCTCGTTCGCCAGCCAGGACAGAAATGCCTCGACTTCGCTGCTGCCCAAGGTTGCCGGGTGACGCACACCGTGGAAACGGATGAAGGCACGAACCCAGTGGACATACGCCTGTTCGGTTCGTAAGCTGTAATGCAAGTAGCGTATGCGCTCACGCAACTGGTCCAGAACCTTGACCGAACGCAGCGGTGGTAACGGCGCAGTGGCGGTTTTCATGGCTTGTTATGACTGTTTTTTTGTACAGTCTATGCCTCGGGCATCCAAGCAGCAAGCGCGTTACGCCGTGGGTCGATGTTTGATGTTATGGAGCAGCAACGATGTTACGCAGCAGGGCAGTCGCCCTAAAACAAAGTAGTCCGCAAAGAGCGTGTCGGATTTTTTTACACCACACTATTGCGTAGAGCGCCATCTCATTACAAATCAGAGCATTACGCTAATGGCACATAATTTGCTTGATGAGTAGCGTCACTTCAACAAACCCTGAGTGGATTCCCAAATGAACATGTTACGTAGCGCTCTTCTAGCGATAATCTGTGGTTTCTTGCCACTCACTTCTCAAGCCACCGTAATTAACTTTGATGACGGTACAGACGGAAGTTTGGTTGGCAATTTTTATCAGTCTCTCGGAGTCACGTTTTCCAATGCTGAATGGACTGGCAATTTCAGCTTACCAGGCACTTCTGGGGGTTTGGGTGTGAGAGTGCCCGGCACGTATCAGTGGTTTAGTTCTAACCCTTTAGTTGCCGCCTTCTCTTCAGGCGTCACCGACGTCAGCGTTGTCGGAATAGATGTCGGGTCAAACGGTTTGCGAATAGATGCTTACGATTCTCTCGTTGGTGGCAGTTTGCTCGATTTCGAACAAATTTTTGGCTCCGGCGTTGGGGTTGGTGAATTTTTTACCGTCGCCACAACTGGCAGCCTAATCAAGCGGGTTGAAATTTATCAGGTGCAGAATGTCGCAGGTGACGGCATCCTTCTTGATAATTTCCAGTTCAACACCGCCCAGGTTCCTGAGCCTGCCTCGATCGCTTTGTTGGGGTTGGGTCTTGCAGGAATGGGGTTTGCACGGCGGAAACAAAGAGCCTAACAAACGCATCAACACGGACAAACAAGAAGCGGGGCTCAGGCCCCGCTTCTTGTTTGCCGGTTATGCTGCACGTTGAAGCCTCACCAAACCATGATCACCGCTATGCGCAAACACATCCTCGTTTTGCTCTTCACCTTGATGGGATTTGCAGCTCCGGCCTACGCTGGCTACGTAAAGCAAACTTTCGACTCGGAATGGACAGTTGAACCCTGGGACTACTACGGGGATGTCGCGGCAATGCGCTGGCATTACATACCCTATTTGCCTTGGAACCCAGGGCTGGGCCAGCTTACCGAAGTACGTGTCCGGACACAGGTAGAAGGCACCCGCGCAGACCCAACAGAGAGCGTTCGACTTCGGCACGCATTCTTTACAGGATGGTCCCCGAATGACTATCAACTAGCTCAGGTTGAATTTCTGCCGGGCGATGGAGCTGATTTTTCGGTAGATCGCGACTTCGTGTACACGGAGGCATACGAACTGCCAAATTGGGCATACCCAGAGTATTTGCCTCAGGCGCATTACTACTTCGAGAGTAGAACTGTCAACGCTTCTCACAGCGTGCGAGCCACAACTACACTGGAATTCTTCTTTCGAGAAGTACCCGAACCTTCAACTCTGGCGCTGGCGCTATTGCCACTTGTGGCAATCGGCATAAGGCGACTCGCAAGAAATGAGGCTTAACTCGAACGTTGAACGACAGCTTTCCCAAAGCTCTACGGCAGCTCTGGGTCGGTAGTGTGAATTGGCGATTTCGGCAACCGGTCATTCTTGTCGCATATAGCCGAGTGGACTCGAGCGACATCATTGGCCGACAACTTGCCGCCCGCCGCTTGGGATCTGCGTTAGGGTCCAGTCTCGGTCGGGCGGTATAAGCGTCGAGGACGTGTTGGTGTCGAACGGTAGAGGCACGATGAACCCTGAACTGCTTGAACTGCTGCTCACCCGTGAGATGCCCTTCGGCAAGTACAAGGGCAGGATCATTGCTGACCTGCCCGGGCACTATCTCGCGTGGTTCGCAAGGCAGGGCTTGCCATCCGGGCAGCTCGGGCAGTTGCTGGCCCTGATGCATGAGCTTGACCACAACAATCTGGTTGGACTGCTTGAGCCACTGCGCAGGCGTGGTAAGGGTGCGCGTGACTAGATGGCGTAGCGCCACATGTGGGCTGTTTTGTCCCCAGTCATCGGGGATAGAGGTGTGAGCGGGCTTGTGGATAAGTGCCGCGATCCGATGCTAGCCAAGGAAGTGCGAACCTTGCCTATTGATGAGGCACTGGACCGTTCGCTGCTCGGGCGTCAGTTCGCACGGTGTACTGCGGGCGAGGCGCGGGCTTCCGTATGAGACAATCGCGGCCGCATACATCCTTTCAGAAACGCTACTCCCGATGACCACCCGCCAAGCCCCCGAAATCTTCCAGATCCCGCTCGACGACATCGATCCGGCGGGCCTGCCGCTGCGCGGCACGCCCGAGTTCGAGCAGGCGGTGATCGGGCGCTATGCGCTCGACTACGCGGCGCGCGGCTGGCAGGCCGTGGTGGCGGTCGATGACGCGTTCGTGCGCGTGGTCGCGGTCCCCGAGCGCGGGGCGAGCCCAAGGCCTACGTGCTGGGGCTGCTGCAAAACGGCTTCCTGGAGGATGCGTTGCCGGTGCTCGAGGCGCTCGATGGCATGCTGGACGACGCCGAGATCGCCTACAGCCACGGGCTGTGTTTGTCCGAACTGGGGCGACCGGCAGAGGCGGTCGCCCCGCTGCAGCGGGCGCTCGAACTCGACCCCACGCACGCGAACGCGTTCATCGCGCTCGGGGTAGCGTTCGCGCGCACCGGGCGCGCCGATGAGGCGGCCAACGCGCTGCGCGACGCGGTCAAGCTCGAGCCGGAGAACGCCTTCGCCAAGCGCAACCTGGCGGCGGTGCTGATGCGCGCCGGCCGGGCGGCCGAGGCGCTGCCGTTCTTCCGCCAGGCGGCGAGTCTGGCGCCGGCCGATCCGGGGGCGCAGCTCGGGCTCGCGCAGTGCCTGGAAGAGCTCGGGCCGTCGCACGTGAAGGAAGCGGCCGAGCAGTACAAGGCGGTGGTCAAGCGCTTCCCCGATCACCAGGCCGGCGAGATGGCCGAGGAGGCGCTCACGCGCATCGGTCACGAGGAGATGCGCGCGGCGGTCGACGGTGGCCTGCGCATGGACGCGGTGATGTACATGCAGGCGGCGCTGGAGCGCTTCGCCAAGCTCGACCAGGCGAAGGTCGGGCAGATCGTGATGGAGATCGCGCTGCTCGGGCGCAACGGGCTCGAGATCAACAAACCGGCGGTGCGCTACACGCTGCAGAACCTCGAGGGCGAGTTCTCCGGGCTGGCGCTGCTGGCGTACATGCACGTGGGTTTCCGGATGTTCGACGCCAAGGGCGACGCCGGGACCGGGCTCGATCGCGAATACGAGGCGGCGGTGAAGATGCGCCGCGAGCGCTGAGTCCGGCGAGGATCCCGACATGAGCCAGCTCCCCGAACGCTACCGGGCGGCGATCGCGCCGCTGATCGACAAGGCGCGCGAGTTTCTCGAGAAGGGCGAGGCGCTCGCGCCGATGGCCTTCGTCGGCAACTTCACCACCGGGGCGACGATCCCCACGGCGCTCGTCATGCGCTCGCCAAGCGACAAGGACGCAGCGGCGCGCGCGGTGAAGCTGCTCGCCGAGCAGCTCGACGCCGACTTCGTCTTCGT
Source organism: Thauera sp. WH-1 (assembly GCF_047806685.1). Taxonomy (NCBI): domain Bacteria; kingdom Pseudomonadati; phylum Pseudomonadota; class Betaproteobacteria; order Rhodocyclales; family Zoogloeaceae; genus Thauera; species Thauera sp. WH-1. The sequence goes on along the minus strand of NZ_JBLQGP010000024.1, from coordinate 4,891 downwards.
GCTGATGGAGGCCTACAGCCTGCGTGCCGACAAGGTCGCCCGCTACGAGGAGATCCTCGAGGAGTACGGCTCGCTGGCCGACTGCCCGGCGAGCTGGCGGATCGACGTGGTGAGCCTGTCGCTCGAGACCCGCCACGGCGTGTGGGTGGCCCAGGTGCCGATCAAGCCGAAGGGGATCAGCAAGAAGAAGCGCACGATCGGGGCGCCGGAGTTCCGGCATTACACAGAGGTGCAGGGGCGGTTCACGGATTTGCTGCCGGTGAAGGAAGGCGAGGGCGCCGCTGGCAGGACGTTGCACTGAGGCCGCCGGGGAGGGCGCGCGCATGTGCGGTCGTTACGCCCTCTACGGTCCGGTCTCGCGCCTGCGCGAGGCCTTCGACGCCGCGCCCGAAGGCTTCGAATTCGAGCCGCGCTGGAACGCCGCGCCGATGCAGTGGCTGCCGGTGGTGCGCCAGCGGCCGAACGGCGAGCGGGTGATCCATCGGTTGCGCTGGGGCCTCGTGCCGTCGTGGGCGAAAGACGAGGCGATTGCCACGAAGCTGATCAACGCGCGTGGCGAGTCGGTCGCGGAGAAGCCCTCGTTCCGAGCGGCGTTCCGCCGCCGGCGCTGCATCGTGCCGGCGAACGGTTTCTATGAGTGGCAGCAGGTCGCGGGCGAGAAGCAGCCGTTCTACATCCATCCGGTCGGGGATGAGTTCTTCGCGCTCGCCGGGCTGTGGGAGCGCTGGACGCGGCCGGCCGACGGCGAGGAAATCGACACCTTCACGATCGTCACGACTGAGGCGAATGCGGCGATGCGGCCGCTGCACGACCGGATGCCGGTGATCCTGGCGCCGGGGGATTGGTGGGCGTGGCTGAACGGGGCGACGGCGGCCGAGCAGGTGCAGGCGCTGGTGAGGTCGTGTCCCGAGGCGATGCTCGCGGCGTATGCGGTGGGGAAGGCGGTGGGGAGCGTGAGGAACGAGGGGCGGGGCTGATCGAGCCTGTCTGAGCCTCCATTCTCTTACGGCTTGTCGATCGGCACGGCCCACCATTCCTGTGCGTACTGGGTGGCTGCTCGCCCGTTCTTCGTACTCACCTGGAACCCGCGCAGCAGCAGCCCGCGCGGCGTGATCCGCAGCACCTGGGCATCGAACAGCGGCGGCAGGAGGCCGCGCTTGGCCGAGGTTCCCCATCGTTCCCAAAGTTGCGCGGCATGCAGAGGCCGCTTCTCGGCGGTTCCGATCGGGATGTCGCCGATGCTCAACGTGCCGATCGTGCCGAGGTCGGCAAGGCACTCCTCACGCGGGCGGCGCACCCCGGCCACCATCAATTCGACGACTCTGACGTGCATGTTGCGACTGTAAAAAAATACAGTCTAATTTTACCCAACCCGTTCGGTTTGGGGCGGCGGTCGGCTGCCCGATCTGGAGGCAAAAGCCAATGTGCGGACGCGATGCGCTTTACGGCCAGGTCTCGCGCCTGCGCGAGGCCTTCGACGCGGAGCCCGAGGGCTTCGACTTCGAGCCGCGCTGGAACGCGGCGTCGATGCAGTCGCTGCCGGTGGTGCGCCAGCGGCCCACCGGCGAGCGGCTTCTACGAGTGGCAGCAAGTCGCTGGCGGCAAGCAGGCGTTTTACATCCATCCGGTCGGGAGCGAGTTCTTCGCTTTCGCCGCGCTGTGGGAACGCTGGATGAGGCCGGCCGACAGCGAAGAGCTCGACACGTTCACGATCGTCACCACCGAGGCCAACGCGGCGATGCGGCCACTGCACGACCGCATGCCGGTGATCTTGGCGCCGGGGGATTACTGGGCGTGGTTGAACGGGGCGACTGAGGCAGACCAGATACAGGCGCTGGTGAGGCCGGTCCCGGGGCGGCGCTCGCGGTGCATCCGGTGGGGAAGCCGCTCGGCAACGTGAGGAACGAGGGAGCTGATTCAACCACTCGCTTATTGGCTCAGTGCCCTCGTTGCCACTCGTAGAAGTCTGGCCGTCGAGGTCCTCTCCGTTCGACCCAATTCCTCTCGAGACTGCTACCAGATGAGGAACCCGTCTTCGTGCGCCATGAGCCGCCGTTTATCCCCGTCGCCAGGACGCTAAGGTCCTTTAGGTTTTAATTTGTTAGTAGGTTTGTTTATTAGTTAGTTTATTTGTGTTAAGGTGCGTCTTATATCTGGGAGATTCCATCATGCGTCCTGCTGAGTACACCGCTGAAGCCATCATCGCTGCCGGTGAGGCCATCGAAGCCACGGGCAGCAAAGTCACTGTTTTCGCGCTTCGGAAGGAGGTCGGTGGCGGCAACGTGCGGCGTCTGCGGCAGGTTTGGGAAGAGCACGTGGCCAGCAAGCGGATCGCGGAGGCCGAGTCGGTTGCTGAGTTGCCGATCGAGGTTGCCGAGACTGTCGCTCAGGTCGCCGACGCGCTCAGCCGACGCGTCTCCGAGTTGGCGGTCGATCTCAACAGCCGGGCGGTGAAAGCCGCAGAGCGGCGAGTGGCGGAGGTGATCCGTTCTGCGGACGCGCAGCGTGCCCAAGCCGAACTCGAGCTCGCCGATGCGGCGCAGACCGTCGACGACTTGGAGGCCAGCCTTGAGCAGATGAGCGGCGAGCGCGATACGCTCAAAGCGCAGCTGGCTGAGAAGCAGATCGAGTCGCAGCGCCAGGCAGTAGAGCTTGCGCAACTCCGCGAGCGCTTGGTCGCCGCCGAAAGCTCCCTTCGAGAGTATCGGAAGGAGGTTGAGAAGGAGATGCAGCGCGGTGCTGAGCGCGTGATTGCTGCGGAGAAGGCGCGCGACGAGTCCGAGAAGGAAGCGAGGACCGCGCGAGAGACGACGGCCCGTTTTGCCGGACAGGTTGAGGCGCTTCAGGTACAGAACGCCCGCCTGCTTGAGTCGCTTGGCTCGAAGATGGTGGTTAAGGCGTAATCGAACTCAGGGCGGACAGAGTCGGCGGGGAGGCCTTGTAGCCTCCAGTCGCGCTTGCGGGCTGCGCTCGAGAGTCCGGGTAGTCGCAATCTTAGCGCCGCTAGGCGGCTCGTCGTGGCGGTCCTTCGGTTGGAGGATGACGGCTCGCTCACTACGGCGATAGGGGCGTTACGGAAGCTTCTTCTTTTCGATTCGGGTTCTCGGATGGCCATTGGAAATACGGCTGGCCTGGGCGCTACCTGGGAGACCTGATCTCAATCGAAAAGATGGTCGGGAAGTGGGCTGGAAATGGTGCAGGGTGGACAACCGCGCTGGCCTTGATGGGGCTCCTCCTGAGCATGGTCACTGCTGCTGATGCCTTTTCCCGGCGGAATGATCAAGCAGCGTGATGGTGGAGGGGGGATCCCCCTCAGGGAACTTGAACAAACGCACCCTTCGGGGGAGTCTCTGGTTACCAAGCCAAGAGACCGTTCAAGTGTGCCATGTTCAACTGCAGACACGCCCGTTTTTCCTCTTTCTGACTCGCCTCGATGAAGAATTCGCAGCCCAGGCACAGGCCACGGGCTGTACCTGTGGCGGCGTGCTCCATCGTGCCAACTATCCTCGCAAGCCCCGTGGTTGCCCGAACCTGGCGATCCGCGAAGCCTTCTCGTCCCGTCTGAGCTTTTGCTGCAGCCGTTGCCGCCGGCGCACCACCTCGATGTCGGTGCGTTTCCTGGGCCGGCGCGTGTATCTGGGCCTGGTGGTGGTGCTGTGTTCTGCCCGGCATGCCGGGCAGAACACAGCGGCGGCGACGCTGTGCGAGGCACTCGCGGTTCCGCTGCGCACCTTGCAGCGCTGGCGACGGTGGTGGCGTGAGGACTTCCTGCAGACGCCGCTGTGGCAGGCGATGTGTGCCCGCTTCATGCCGCCGGTGTTGGCCGAGCAACTGCCGGGCGATCTGCTCGCGCGCTTTGCCGGTGAGGCGGCCGAGGCGCTGGCGCGTGTGCTGTGCTTTCTGGCGCCACTCACGGTGCGCGCGCTCACGCTGCCCGAGGGTCGCTGAGTTCCCGCAGAGGATGCAGATCGTCACCGAGCCCGAGGCTTCGTAGCCTGCACTCCCCGTGGCGCCACCACCCTGGTGCGCCCGAACCGGGAGTCCTCTTGAACACACCGACCGATCCCCCGCAACGCGATCGCTGGGCGCGGTTGCGCTTCTCGATCATCGGCCCCTTGCTGGCCGCACCGCCCGCGCCGGGCGAGGTGCACGGGGCGCTGGCCACGCTCGCCGCCCGCACCTGGCGCCATCCCATCAGCGGCCAGGACGTGCGCTTCGGGCTGTCGACGATCGAGCGCTGGTACTACGCCGCGCGCAGCGCCGCCGACCCGATCGCCACCTTGCGTAACCGACCACGCCCCCGGGGGCGCTTCGCAAGCCTGTCACCGGGCGTCATCGACGCCTTGGTGCAGCAGTACCGCGAACACCCCGGCTGGACCGCGCAACTGCACGTGGACAATCTGCGCATCGCGCTCGAGAACAGCGGGCTGACCGTGCCGTCCTATCCGACGGTGCGCCGCTACCTCAAGGCCCAGGGGATGTTCCGCCAGGCGGCCCCGAAGCGCACGAGCACGGGCGCGGTGCTCGCGCGTGACCGGCTCGAGCACCGCGAGGTGCGCAGCTTCGAGCTCGATCATGTCTCGGCGCTGTGGCACCTGGACTTCCACCACGGCGCGCGCCGCGTGCTCACCCGCGCCGGCACCTTGGAGAAGCCCTTTCTGCTGGGCATCGTGGACGATCGCTCGCGCCTGGTCTGCCACCTGCAGTGGTACCTGGACGAGAGCGCGCAGAGCCTGGTCCATGGTCTGTCCCAGGCCTTCATGAAGCGTGGGCTGCCGCGTGCGCTGATGACCGACAACGGCGCGGCCATGCTCGCCGACGAGACGGTATCGGGTCTGAACCGCCTGGGGGTGCTGCACCAGACGACGCTGCCGTACTCGCCCTACCAGAA